>NZ_CP123448.1:1828071-2142107 GCF_030177895.1 Kingella negevensis | reverse complement strand
CACATGAAAGCCCTGCAAATGGTTGGCACACCCTACACTCAAGCAGACTTTGACAAAGCCCCTGAAGAGCTGAAAAACAAATCTGAATTGGACGCAGTGATTGCGTACTTGCAAGGTTTGGGTTTGGCATTGAAAAATAAAAGGTAAAAACCATGGATTTAACTTGGGCAAGCAGCCTGTTTACCGTAGGCGTATTCATTAGCTTTGTTTTGGTGTTGTTTATCGTGTTTAGTCGCAAGAATAAAGCGAACTACCAAGATGCTGCCAACAGCATTATGCAAGACGACGATACCCCCAACGCCCAAGCAAACCATGACAACGGAGCATAAAAATGGAATCACAATTCACTTCCCCATTTTGGAGCTACTACATCATCGCGATTGTGGTATTAGCCTTTATTTACGTTACTTTCTTATTGTTATCACAAAACAAAATTAAAGTGAAAAAAGGCGAAGAGGTAGAAACCATGGGGCATTCATGGGACGGTATTGAAGAATACAACAACCCATTGCCACGCTGGTGGTTTTTCATGTTCTTAGGCACAATCACGTTTGGTATTGGCTATTTGATTATTTACCCAGGCTTGGGCGACTACAAAGGTATTGGTTTCAATGGTAAACCTTGGACCAGCCACAACCAATATGAAGCCGAAATGGCAGCTGCAGACAAAGCAACTGGCGCACTGTATGCCAAATACAAAGGCATGAAAGTGGAAGACGTTGCCAAAGACCCAGCAGCCATGACGATTGGTAAAAACCTGTTCGACACCTACTGCATTCAATGCCACGGCTCAGATGCAAAAGGCGCGCGCGGTTTCCCAAATTTAACAGACACAGACTGGATTTACGGTGGCACACCTGAAAAAATCCACGAAACCATCGCCAAAGGTCGTACAGGCATTATGGCAGCGTGGGGTCCTAAATTCGGTGAAGACGGCGTGAAAGACGTTGCCAACTACGTGATGTCGCTTTCAGGCAAAGAGCACAACGAAGAACGCGCAGCACGCGGCAAAGAAATCTTTGCTGCCAACTGCGTAACCTGCCACGGCGACAAAGGCCAAGGCACAATGGGCACGGCACCAAACTTAACCGATGACACATGGTTATGGGGTGGTAGCGAAAAAGCCATCATTGAAACCATCACAGGTGGTCGCCACAACCAAATGCCAACTTGGGAAGGCTTCTTGAGCGAAGAGAAAATTCACTTGCTGACTGCTTACGTTTGGGGCAAATCACATGAGCAAAATAAAGCATTGCCAACTGATTTGGAAAGCAAACCAAGCGAAGCTGCATTGAAAGTAACCTCAGGCAAATAATTTAACCAAACAAACACGAATTTCTAACCACGAAATTCGTGTTTTCTTCTTTATAGGAAACTCGCCATGAAACACATTATCTTAATCGCCACAGTATTCACATTAGCCGCTTGTGGCAGCGTGGGCAACACCGTTTTATCAGATGCAACACTGCAAGAAAAAACTGCAACCACCCTACGCACCACACCAGCCAACTTAGTGATTAGCAACCGCACCGCCACTGCCGATAGCATCACATTCAACGCAACTGTCGGCAAAAAACTGCACCGTTGTTTTGTGAAAACCACAGGCGTAACCGCTTCTGAAGCAGTTTGCTCAGGTGTACGCTCTCAACTGCAAACCAACTAAAAAAGCAGCCTGAAAATATAGCAAATTCAAAATAAAATAGTGCAATTCTAATTTTATCTTTAAGGTGCATAAAATGGCATATTCAATTGATTTACGAGAAAAACATTAAATTGTTACAAGCAATGTAACAAAGAACAAGACCCAGAAAAAGTAGCTCATTATTTAGCTCAGTTAGCCCAATTTTCGGACTACCCGCTTGTTTATTTGGATGAAACAGAATTGGATACCTATTTCTTTCGTCCGTATGCTCGTAGTCCGAAAGGGGAAATCGTTAAAACCAAGATAAGCGGTAGAAAATACCAACGCTTATCATGAGTTGCAGCGCAAATTGGGCAAAAATTAATTGCGCCAATGATTTATCAAAATACAATGACCAGCGATTTTTTTGAAGCATGGTTTCAAACGATGCTATTGCCCAATTTACCTGAAAAGTCATTGATTATTTTAGATAATGCTAGATTTCACAGAATGGGTATTCTGCAAGAAATGGGGCATCATTTGGGGTATAAAATGCTACCGCTTACACCTTATTCGCCTGAATTAAATCCAATAGAAAAAACATGGGCAAATATTAAGAAATATATGCGTTCAATTTTGCCTAGTTATGATAATTTCACAGATGCGCTACCGTCCTATTTTTATTTTAATTAACTATATTTTCAGGCTGCTTTTTCTCAAGAAATTATCACAGAAGTCATACTAATCGACCCCAAATCCATTTCATCATTAAAAATCTCCACGCGACTATCGTCTTCACGCTGCGCCAACACATACAACAACGGCAAAAAATGCTCATTCGTTGGCACAGACAATCTTGCCGCTTCACCAAACTGCAGATAATGGATAACCGCGTCATCATCACGCGCCACAATCGCCTGATTGATGTGTTCACGAAACGCATTCGCCCAATCATAACCCTCCACCAGCGCAGGATTCATGCGACGCAAGTTATGCACGACATTGCCACTGCCCACAATCAACACACCCTGCTCACGCAACGGTTTCAGGCTGCGAGCCAAATCAAAATGCCATTGAGGCGACTGACGCACGTCCAAACCCAATTGCACTACAGGAATATTCGCATCGGGATACAACATTTTTAGCACTGCCCACGCCCCGTGGTCTAAACCGCGCGTTGGATTGATAACGGCTTGATTACCCAACAATTGTTTCAAAGTCTGCGCCAATTCAGGGCTACCAGCCGCAGGATAATCCACTTGATACAACTCATCTGGGAAACCGTAAAAATCATAAATCGTTTCAGGCTGCGTTGCGCCCGTGATTTGTAAACCATCGTACCAATGTGCTGAAATGCACACAATCGTTTTAGGTTTGGGGAACGTGTCCGCCAGCGCACGAATATTGCGGTTAAACGATAATTCAGGCTGCAAAACCGCCATCGGGCTGCCGTGTCCTAAAAATAAAGCAGGCATTTTTCTATTCATGATAATTTCCTCATTTGTTCGTTAAAATGCTGCCAGTTTATGCTTTCTTTTTAATAAACAAAATATCGGTTTTATGAAATCAGTATTTCTTTTTAGTCAAGTTAAAACTTGTTTACAAAGCATTACATTTGCAGCCTGAAAGCGATATAATGCCCCTTTCATCAAGGAGAACAACATGCAATTCACAGCATCCACTCAAGCCACACAAGAATCACAACTGTTTGTCTGCACCCATTCAGACCAAATCACCGATGAAACCGCAAAAATCATCGCCAACACCTTAACCCGTAAAGAAATTTTTGGTACAGCAGCTATTCCCGTTTCAGGCAGCCTGAAACACATCGCCGTGGTTTATTTGGCAGACTTGCAAGTGGAAACCATGCAAAAAGCCGTAAAAGAAGCCGCAGCATGGGCGCAAAAACAAGTCAGCTTGTCCATCAACCTGCACCCATTTTGCAATTTGAACACCCCATTGGTCACACAAGCCTTAGTTGCCGCATTGGGCGAAGCCGTTTACCGTTTCGATGCGTACAAAAAAGAGCCAAACCCAGCCAAATTACAAAGCGTAGAGTTCGTTCATCCAGAACGCAGCGCAATAATTAAAGACACCTTAATCCGCGCCGAAGCCCTGTTATACGGCGTGAACTTGTGCAAAGATTTAGCCAACACAGGCTCAAACATCTGCACCCCAACTTATCTCGCTGAAACCGCCACACGCGAAGCGCAAGCCGTAGGCGCAGAAGCCAAAATTTTGGGCAGCGACTACATTCGTGAAAACATGCCATCATTTTGGGGCGTGGCAAAAGGCAGCGTGCAAGAACCAAAATTGGTTGAATTGCGCTACTTTGGCGCAGCCGACAAATCCATCAACCCGATTGTATTAGTCGGCAAAGGCTTAACCTTTGATAGCGGCGGCATTTCCCTGAAACCAGGCGAAGGCATGGACGAAATGAAATACGATATGTGCGGCGCAGCCACCGTAATCGGCACATTCATCGCCGCAGCCAAAGCCAAGTTGCCGATTAACTTAGCCGTTGTCGTAGCCACTTGCGAAAACATGCCAGACGCAGGCGCGGCTAAACCAGGCGATGTGGTGAAAGCCATGAACGGCACAACCATTGAAAACTTGAACACAGACGCAGAAGGTCGCTTGGTATTATGCGACGCGCTGACTTATGTGGAACAAAACTTCACACCAAAAGCCGTGATTGACGTAGCCACTTTAACAGGAGCGTGCATCATCGCCTTGGGCAATGTAGCCAGCGGCTTGATGGGCAACGACCAAGATTTGGTGGACGCATTATTGCAAGCCTCACGCAACAGCAATGACAAAGCATGGCAGTTGCCATTGTTCCCAGAATACAAAGAGCAACTAAAATCCAATTTTGCCGACTTGCAAAACATCGGCGGTCGTCCTGCTGGCACGATTACAGCCGCTACATTCTTGGCGCACTTCGCGGAACACTACCACTGGGCGCACTTGGATATTGCAGGCACAGCATGGAAATCTGGCACAGCAAAAGGTGCGACAGGTCGCCCTATTCCGTTGTTGATGCAATTCTTGGTAGAACAAACTGAACGATAAAAACAAAACGCAGCCTGAAAGTGGTTTTCAGGCTGCTTTTTTTACTCTTTATTTTCCAACACTTTATTCAAATTATCCAAAGATTTAGTCAAATCAAAATCTTCAAATTCTTTGGTAATCGCAGGGAAAACCTTTTCTGCCTCAACCGTATTTTCCGCAGTCGGTTTCAGCGTGAACGTTGGCTGTTTTGTGTACTTCAGTTCCATAAACGAAACTAGTTTTAACGGTCTGCCGTAAGTAATTGAATCCATCAATTTCGCAGGCAATTCAACCGTTGTGCGCGATGCCAACAAGCGACCATTACGCGCCAAATACAGCTCGTTCAGCGTAGGAATATTGCTCAAGCCCGAATTTGCCGCAATGTTTTTTTCTAACTTAGTCGGCTGTTCCTGTTTCGCCACCAGCGCAAATGCTTTAGACCACAATTCCAACACCTTAACTTTTTCTTCAGGCACATTCGGCTGTTTTGCCATTTCCGCCATTTGCTTGCTCAAGCTCATCGCCATAACAGGCTGCAAAGCATATTTATCCGTGCGCGATTTCATCGTCAGCAACACGCGGTGGCTCGCACCCAATTTTTTCGCCGTTTCGTCCAACGGCAATTCAGAATAATCCGAATCTTTCAGGCTGCGATAACCGTCCACAACCGCTTTGGAGAACGCCGCCATAATGTCGTCAAGCGGAAACGTAGGTTTCAATTTTTCAGGCACGCTAAAACGCAACAATTTATCTTGAATCAACTGCCCGTCCGTTTTGTCCGCCACATACACATCAAGAAATGACGAAACCGCCGCCGCGTCTACTACAAGCGTTTTATCTTTCAAATTCAACTGCATAGGCAGTCGCGCTGACACCATAGACTGACGTGTTTGATAACGGAATTCCACCGCCATTTCCGCTTTACCGTGCGGCAAATCCACCGCGCCAGAATACGGAATAGACAAGCTGTTTTCAAAATGGTTCATCAAAATTAAAGACGTGGTTTCATCTTTTTCTGCTTTTTTCTTAGCGTTTTCAGGCTGCGTTTCATCATCAGAAAAGTGCAACGCTTTCTGATTCAACATTTTTTCACGCACCGCCTCCGAAGCCTTGCCCAATTCCAACTTCGCTGTACCTTGGAAATTGTATTGGCTGTCTTCCTTAAACTGGCGTTGCAAGCTCAGCACATACCAATCTTTTAGCGACTGCGCTTGTTGCTGCGCCACAGAAGAACACGCGCTCAAACCCATTACCGCCAGCGAAATAAACAATAATTTTGCTTTCATCATCAAGTCCTTTGGTTGAAAAAACAGAAAGGATTTTAACAAAATTTAAAATAAATGCAGATTTATTTTTCAGGCTGCGTTTCCCTTGATTTTAACGTAGCCTGAAATCCCGACAAATTTACTCAACAATGCTAAAATACGCGCCGTAAAAAATTAAATTTATAAGGAACACACCATGGCTTTACTACAAATCGCAGAACCTAATATGTCCGCCGCGCCACACCAACACCGTTTGGCGGTCGGCATAGATTTAGGCACAACCAACAGCTTAGTCGCCACCGTAAGAAGCGGCTCAGCAACCTGCCTGCCCGATGAAAACGGCGCAGTGGTTGTGCCTTCGGTTGTGCGCTATTTGGGCAACGAGCAAACCATTGTCGGCAAAAAAGCACTGGAACAACAAAAGATTGACCCACAAAACACCATTTCGTCAGCTAAACGACTAATCGGGCGCAAATTAGCCGAAATTGATGTTTCACATCTGCCATACCGTTTCGGCAAATCCGAAAAAATCATTGAATTGCAAACAAAAAATGGCGCAAAAACGCCGATTGACGTGTCCGCCGACATTTTGCGCGAACTGAAAACACGCGCCGAAAACAGCTTGGGCGGCGAACTGGTGGGCGCGGTGATTACTGTCCCTGCCTATTTTGATGATGCGCAACGCCAAGCCACGAAAGACGCGGCGCGTTTGGCTGGCTTGAACGTGTTGCGGTTGCTGAACGAGCCGACCGCCGCCGCGATTGCCTACGGTTTGGACAATGGCGCGGAAGGCACGTTTGTGGTGTACGATTTGGGCGGTGGCACGTTTGATGTGTCGGTGTTGGAATTGTCCAAAGGCTTGTTCCAAGTGAAAGCGACTGGCGGCAATTCTGCGCTCGGCGGCGATGATTTTGACCACCGTTTATTTTGCCATATCGTTGAAAATAATCAGCTTTCATTGACCGATGAACGCGATATTCAATTATTGTTTGGCTTGGTTCGTGTGGCAAAAGAAGAATTGAGCAGGCTGCCTGAAACGCGCATTCAGGCAGCATTGAGCAACGGCAAAACGCTGGACACAACGATTACGCGCACGGAATTTCACGCTTTAACACAGCATTTGGTCGCCAAAACGATTGAACCAGTCAAACAAGCATTAAAAGACGCTGGCGCAAGCAAATCCGACATCAAAGGCGTGATTATGGTCGGCGGCGCAACGAGAATGCTGCACGTTCAGCAAGCGGTTGGCGCGTTTTTCGGGCAAACGCCATTGAACAATTTGAACCCTGACCAAGTGGTTGCATTGGGTGCGGCAATGCAGGCGAATGTGTTGGCTGGCAACAAAAATGACGGCGAGTGGCTGCTGTTGGACGTAACGCCTTTGTCTTTGGGATTAGAGACTTACGGCGGTTTGGCGGAAAAAATTATTCCGCGCAATTCCACTTTGCCAACGGCGCGAGCGCAGGAATTTACCACGTTCAAAGACGGTCAAACAGCTATGACGATTCACGTTGTGCAAGGCGAGCGTGAATTGGTGGCGGATTGCCGCAGTTTGGCGAAATTTACCTTGCGCGGTATTCCGCCGATGGTGGCTGGCGCGGCGCGTATTCGTGTTACATTTCAAGTAGATGCGGACGGTTTGTTGTCGGTGTCGGCGCGTGAGCAAACGACTGGCGTTCAAGCGCAAATTGAAGTGAAGCCGTCTTACGGTTTGGACGATGACACGATTACACAGATGTTGCGCGACAGCATGAGCAACGCGAAAGACGATGCCGCTGCCCGTGCGCGTGCCGAAGCGAAAGTGGAAGCGGAAAGTTTGATTGATGCGATTCAGGCAGCGTTAGAATTGGATTCTGATTTATTGAGTGAAGATGAATTGAATAAAATCAATGGCTTGATTGCGCGATTGAATGCGAGTTTAGCCGCGCATACGGCGGAGCAAATTCGCGCACTAGTCCATGAATTAACCCACGCGACTGATGATTTCGCGGCGCGGCGCATGGATAGGAATATTCAGCGTGCGTTGAGTGGTGTGAACGTATCTGATTTGTAAAAAAACGCAACCTGAAAGATTTTCAGGCTGCATTTTTTTGTTCAGGCAAAAAGCGACCCCACAGAGATGGGGTTGGCGGTGTTCTCTGTGGGGTCTAGGTTCAGCCCTTGGTGTTTGGGCGGTAGGGCTGAACTTGGCGTGTATTATAGCAACACAATGACGATTTTCCAAGCCCTACTCTTTCAGGCTGCAAATATCACAACCGTTTTGGAAAGAATGCAGCCTGAAATATTGTATAATCGACGTTTTTTACTTCCCTGTTTTTCATTATGAAATTTGCTCAACCGTTATTGCTCAGCCTTGCTTTGTTTGCCGCATTCCCCAGCCACGCCGCGCCCGATTCTGCCGAATTAGATAATATTCGCAAAGCCATTGCGTCCGCGCAGAAAGATTTGTCTGCGAAACAAGCCGCGCGCCGTCAAGCCAATGCCACGCTCAATCGCACGCAAAGCCAGCTTGCGCAAGCGCGTCTCAATTTGGACAGCCTCACGCGCCGCCAGCAAGATGCTTGGCAAAGATTGCAAGCCTTGGAAGATTCGCTCACACAATTGCAAGCAGATATTGCCAACAGCAAAGCACAAATCGCCCGACTGCTCGTGAGCAATTACAAAAACCATCAGCCCAACGCCGTGGCGATTATGCTGAAAAACATGGACAGCAATCAGCGCGCTCGTTTTCTGAATTACACGCGCCGAATCAACGCAGCAAACGACCAAGTGATTAAAGATTTGGGCGTAAAACAGGACGAGCTGGGCAAACAAGAGCAAGCCGTAAATGCAGAGTTGGCACGTTTGCGCCGATTAGCCGCCGCACAACAACAAAGATTGCGCCGTTTGGGTCAGGAAAACAGCCAAGCGATGGCGCAAAGCAAAGCGTTGAACGACCAAATTGCCGAGCGACAAAATCGCATTGTGCAACTGAAAGCCGAAGAACAACGCCTGAACCAAATCTTGGCGCAAATTTCCACCAAACAAACAGAAAACAAACGCACCAAAGCCGCCAATGGCAAACTCACGCAATCCGATTTAGCATTGCAGCCTGAAAACCCAAATTCAGGCAGCGGCAGCCTGAAAGGACGTTTGCCATTGCCAGCCGCAGGCAAATTGGCAGGCACATACGGTTCGTTGCGTTCAACAGGTGGCACATGGCGCGGCTTGTTTATCGCTGCGCCGCTCAACACCAGCGTGAACAGCGTGGGTTCAGGGCAAGTGGTTTACACGGGCGAAGCGATTAAAAACGCTGGCAACACCGTGATTATCGACCATGGCGGCGATTATAAAACCGTTTACATGGGCTTGAGTACCACCGCCGTGAGCGCAGGCAGCCGCGTGGTTGCAGGGCAAAATATTGGCACAAGCGGCACATTGTCTACGGGCGAACAAGGCGTTTATTTTGAATTACGCTATCGCAATGCGATGATGAATCCGCGTTCTATTATTCAGTGATATTTTTAGGCAGCCTGAAACGTTTGAAATACGTTTTCAGGCTGCTTTTTTTATTGTTCTTATGTCTATTTGTAGGTCGGATTCTTGAATCCGACAATTTTCAAATCCACAATCAAATTAAAAATTTTCTTCGGAATGTTGGATTCAAAAATCTGACCTGCGGCTAATTTTCAGGCAGCCTGAAACCTAAAATCGTATAATCCCAAGTTCTCAAAATTTCACATTCAGGCAGCCTGAAAAAATGCAAATTATCCAATTCCCAAACTCCCCATTCAAATTACACCAACCCTTTCCCCCAGCAGGCGACCAACCCACCGCCATTGCAAGCTTGTTAGACGGTTTGTCAGACGGCTTGTCTAGCCAAACCCTACTCGGCGTAACAGGTTCAGGCAAAACCTACACTATGGCGAATGTGATTGCCCAAAGCGGACGACCAGCCATCATCATGGCACACAACAAAACCCTAGCCGCCCAACTCTACGCCGAAATGCGCGAATTTTTCCCCGAAAACGCCGTAGAATATTTCGTGTCCTACTACGACTATTATCAACCCGAAGCCTACGTCCCCAGCCGCGACCTATTCATTGAAAAAGACAGCGCAATCAACGAACACATTGAACAAATGCGCCTGTCCGCCACCAAAAACCTGATGACGCGCAATGACGTAATCATTGTCGCCACCGTGTCCGCCATTTACGGTATCGGCGACCCGACCGAATATCAACAAATGGTTTTATCGGTCAAAGAAGGCGACCAAATCGACCAACGCGACATCATCGCCACACTCGTGTCCATGCAATACGAACGCGGCGACGTCGATTTCAAACGCGGCTCGTTTCGCGTGCGCGGTGACGTGGTGGACGTGTATCCAGCCGAAAGCTCGGATTACGCGCTGCGAATTTCGCTGTTTGACGATGAAATTGACCGCCTATCGCTGTTTGACCCACTTTCAGGCAGCCTGCACCAACGTGTCGGGCGATACACCATTTTCCCCAGCAGCCACTACGTTACCCCACGCGACACCGTGTTACGCGCTTGCGAATCCATTAAAGAAGAACTGCGCCAACGCATTGAATTTTATACAAATGAAAACCGCCCAGTAGAACAACAACGCATTGAACAACGCACACGATTTGATTTAGAAATGCTGTATGAAATGGGTTTTTGCAAAGGGATTGAAAATTACAGCCGCCACTTTTCGGGCAAAAAAGAGGGCGAACCACCGCCAACTTTAATGGATTATTTGCCGAAAAACGCGATTTTATTCATTGACGAAAGCCACGTTACCATTGGGCAAATTGGCGCGATGTACAAAGGCGATGCCAGCCGCAAGCAAAATTTGGTTGATTACGGTTTCAGGCTGCCGTCCGCGCGTGATAATCGTCCGCTCAAATTCCACGAATTTGAACGCGCCATGCCGCAAACCGTGTTTGTGTCCGCCACGCCAGCCGCCTACGAAGCCGAACACGCAGGGCAAATTGTGGAACAAGTCGTGCGCCCGACTGGTTTGCTAGACCCTGAAATCATTATCCGCCCAGTTGGTACGCAAGTTGATGATTTATTGAGTGAAATCAATATCCGCAAAGAAAAAGGCGAGCGCGTGTTGGTAACAACCCTAACCAAACGCATGGCGGAACAACTAACTGATTACTATACGGAATTGGGCGTAAAAGTCCGCTATTTGCATAGCGATATTGACACGGTGGAGCGCGTGGAAATTATCCGCGATTTGCGTTTGGGGCTGTTTGATGTGTTGGTGGGGATTAACTTGTTGCGCGAGGGTTTGGACATTCCCGAAGTGTCGCTGGTTGCCATTTTGGACGCGGACAAAGAGGGCTTTTTGCGCTCGCACCGCAGCCTAATCCAAACCATCGGACGCGCCGCCCGAAACGTGAACGGCATGGCGATTTTGTACGCCGACAAAATCACCGACAGCATGAAATCCGCGATTGACGAAACCGAACGCCGCCGCGAAAAACAGATGAAATTCAACGAAGAACACGGCATTGTGCCGCAGCAAATCAATAAGAAAGTGAAAGATTTGATTGACGGCGTTTACAATGCAGAAACCGAAGTTTCAGGCAGCCTGAAACCGAAAAGCAGCAAGAAAAAAGCGGCGAAAACCGAAATCCGCACGGAACAGGACGCGATTGATGAAATTACGCGGTTGGAGAAACAGATGCAGCAAGCAGCTAGGGATTTGCAGTTTGAAGAAGCGGCTGTGTTGCGCGATAGGATTCGTTTGATTAAAGAGAGTTTATTGTTTGGGGCGGAGTAAATAACAAAAAGGAGCAACCAATGAATGAAATTTATCATGATTGCGTTAATATGATTGCTCAAAATTGGCAAATTGATAAAAGCGATGTGCCTGAAATATTAGCGCAGTGGTGTGTATTTGAACAAAAACACGGTCAATTTAGCAATGTAAAACTAAAAATAGCCAAATCTAACATGGATTTTTGGAATGATAGCCCTTGGTGATGAACTTGAAAGGTACTGTCCACCGCTAGAATGGTTGCCTTTTGAAAATGATTTGCCACAAAATTATTTTGCTTTTATGGAATTTATGCAGAATGAACTTCATCTTACGCCAGACCCTTCGCCTAATGAATCGTTGTTAAAAGCGTATCATCAGTATAATTTTCAATTTATACAATGGTGTAATCAATATAATAGTTGGAAAATTGATTTTATATAAAGATGAGTAAAAGTGGTATCCAACCCCAAAAATCGCCACGCCACTAATTTGTTTGTGCGAAAAATTTAAAATTGTCATATTCAATCATTCAACCTACGCAAAAAACATAAAGCAGCCTGCAATCATAACGTGCAGGCTGCTTTGTCATTAACATTTAAAACGCAGTACCAATCAAATAAACCGTATAAGCCACATACGTTGCCAAAAACAAACCGCCTTTGCCTCGCCCAATTTTCGCTTGTTTACCCAAACAAAACACCAGCAAAACAACGGCTAAAATAGCCATAATCAACACATCACGGTTCAAAATTTCTGCCGCTACGTCCATTGGGTGAATCACAGTCGCCAAACCCACAACCGCCAACGTATTAAACAAATTTGAACCGACAATATTCCCCAACGCAATATCGTGTTCGCCTTTACGCGCCGCCGCGATTGATGAAGCCAATTCAGGCAGCGAAGTACCCACCGCCACAACCGTCAATCCAATAATTAAATCGCTCACACCCATACTTTGTGCAATCGTTACCGCGCCCCACACCAGCAAGCGTGAACTCAATACCAACACAATCAAGCCAAACACCAACCAAAACAAACTTTTTTTGAGCGTCATCGCAGGGGTGTGGTCAATTTCATCGGCAATATCTTCAATAATATTGTCCGCGCCTTTTAAATTTTTGCGTACCGTCCAAGTCATGTATGCAATCAAAATACCCAGTAAAATTACGCCGTCTAACAGCGTTAATTTGCCGTCCCACAATTGCCACGCCGCCAACGCGGTAATTGCCAATAAAATCGGCATTTCGGTTTTGACGATTTCGCGTTGTACCGCAATCGGGCTAATCAACGCGGTAACGCCCAAAATCAACGCAATGTTGGTAATGTTTGAGCCATACGCATTGCCCAACGCAATCCCAGGGCTGCCGCCCATTGCCGACAACACCGACACCACCATTTCAGGCGCACTCGTGCCAAATCCCACAATTACCATGCCAATTAAGAGTGGCGACATACCAAAATGTTTGGCTGTGGCAGCCGCGCCGTCAATAAAACGGTCAGCACTCCACACCAGCGCCACCAAGCCGATGATAACGGCTAAAATCGCATAAATCATAAAATTCCTTATTTATCAAATATTTAAATAATAAAAGGCGTGTATTGTAACAGCTTTTTATTTTTCAAGCAGCCTGCAATATTATAATCGAGCCATTTTTTATAATGGATTAAATTTAGATTAGGACAAGGCGACAACGACCGCCGTGTACATCTAGTACATAAGGGAGTTGGCAACGCTGTATTAATCTAAATTTAATTCACTATACATCACGAATATGGTTATAAAACACTTAATCCAAACTTTCCCCAAAGCTGAATTACACGTTCACATTGAAGGTACATTTGAACCCGAACTCATGTTCCAAATCGCGCAACGCAATAGCGTGTCTATTCCGTATGCTAATGTTGATGAAGTCCGCGCCGCCTACGATTTCCACAATCTGCAATCCTTTTTAGACATCTATTAGGCAGGCGCAAAAGTTTTGCTGCACGAACAAGATTTCTTTGATTTAACTTATGCTTATCTGTAAAAATGCCGCCAAGACAACGTAACGCACACCGAAATTTTCTTCGACCCACAAACCCACACCGAACGCGGCGTAGCGTTTGAAACCGTGCTAAACGGCATCGTCCGCGCTTGCGATACGGCAAACTGCGAATGGAGCATCAGCAGCGCATTGATTATGTGCTTTTTGCGCCATTTGTCGGAAGAATCTGCATTTGAAACGTTGGCACAATCCCTGCCGCATCGCGACAAAATCATCGGCGTAGGCTTGGATTCCAGCGAAGTCAGCAATCCACCGTCTAAATTTGCGCGTGTGTTTGCCCACGCTGGCGAAGAGGGTTCGCCCGATTATGTGCGCGAAGCCTTGGATTTGCTGCACGTATTGAAAGTGATGGACAATATGCGCGAACACAATTTGCACCGTATGCTCAAACGCGGCATGTTGGTTACGGTTAATTCGGACGACCCTGCGTATTTTGGCGGTTATATGAATGATAATTTCGTGGCGTTGGCGAATGCGTTTGATTTGAGCGCGGCGGAAATTGCTCAACTTTGCAAAAATAGTTTTCAGGCTGCATTTATCAGCGATGATGAAAAACAGAAGTGGTTTAAACAAATTGATGATTTGCTTGTAGCCTGATTTCAGGCTGCCTGAAATAAAGTTATATAGTGTAAACAAATTGATAATTTGATTTAAGTTCAACTTTGTTAAAAAAGAGGTTTCAGGCTGCCCAAAACCTCTTTATAATTTGTTTTGTAGTTGTTATCATCTTTCCTTTTGGAGAATACACATGAAAACTTTAGTTAAAGCAACTTTAGCATTAGCCTGCGCCACTTTAGCAACCTCAGCTTTCGCCGCAGGACCAAAAGTGCCATTCACACACAAAGGCGTAACCGCGATTGACATGGCAAACAGCAAAAGCGTGAAATGGGTAACAGTAGACCAAATCCGCGACAGCCTGAAAAACACGCCGCCTATCACCGTGAGCTTCGACATTGACGACACCGTTTTAGTGTCATCACAATGCTTCTATTATGGCAAAAACACATTCTCACCCAACGATTACAGCTACTTAAAAAGCCAAGCCTTTTGGAACTACGTAGCAGACGGTTGCGACCGCAGCTCTATTCCAAAAGAATCTGCAGCCGCATTGATTAAAATGCACCAAGAGCGTGGCGACCAAGTGGTATTTATCACAGGTCGTACAGGTCACGAAAAAAATGACCCAAACCGCATCGACACATTAGGTCGCATTCTGGAACAAGCGTTTAACGTGAAAAACATGCAGCCTGTAAACTACACTAAAGACACCCCAGTTGCCCCATACAAATACGACAAAACTTACTACATCGTGAAACACAAATCACAAATTCACTATGGCGACAGTAACGATGACGTATTGGCAGCGCGTGAAGCAGGCATTCGCGGCATTCGTGTGATTCGCACACAAGTGAGCACCAACCGCCCATTGCCAATTAACGGCGGCTACGGCGAAGAAGTGTTGGTAAATTCATCTTACTAATCTGAAACTCAAAAGCAGCCTGAAAAATAATTTTCAGGCTGCTTTTTATCGGTACAATACACACTTTCTCAACAAAGGAAACAACATGTTATCAAGCTACAACATCAACATCAGCAACCAAGCCCCATTTACATTATTCGGCGGTATTAATGTATTAGAAGATATGGACAGCACTCTGCGCGCCGCAGAACACTACGTCCGCGTCACCGAAAAACTCGGTATTCCCTACGTTTTCAAAGCATCGTTTGACAAAGCTAACCGTTCGTCAATCCACTCTTATCGCGGCGTAGGTTTGGACGAAGGCATGAAAATTTTTGCCAAAGTGAAACAAGAATTTGGCTGCCCCGTGATTACAGACGTACACGAACCATTCCAATGCCAACCCGTTGCTGAAGTGTGCGATATTTTGCAACTGCCAGCATTCTTGGCGCGTCAAACCGATTTAGTTACGGCAATGGCAAAAACAGGTCGCGTGATTAACGTGAAAAAACCACAATTCTTATCGCCAGCGCAAATGAAAAACATCGTGGAAAAATTCCGAGAATCAGGCAACGACAAAGTGATTTTGTGTGAACGTGGCGCACAATTTGGCTACGACAATTTAGTTGTGGATATGCTCGGCTTTGGTGTGATGAAAAAAACCTGCAACAACTTGCCTGTGATTTTTGACGTTACCCACTCCTTGCAACAACGCGAAAGTGGCGCAGTAGCTTCAGGTGGTCGCCGTTCACAAGTGCTGGATTTGGCATTGGCAGGCATGGCAACGGGTTTGGCAGGCTTGTTTTTGGAAAGCCACGAAAACCCAGATAAAGCGCGTTGCGATGGACCAAGCGCGTTGCCTTTGGCACAACTGGAAGACTTTTTAGTGCGCGTAAAAGCGGTTGATGATGTCGTGAAATCGTTTGTGCCTTTGACGATTGCTTAATCACTTTTCAGGCTGCATTTCAGTACATAACAGAAATTCTTACAATGGAGCGTCGGCGGCTCGCCGACACTCCATTTTTGTTGTGTATTAAAAGGCTGTGTGAAGTATTTTCACGCAGCCCGAAAATTTAAATCCGACATTTCCCCAAGTTTGCCGATTGTTGGATACAAGTATCCAACCTACGCAGTTATAATATTGTTTTTATTCAAACCACAAACTCAAAAAAATGTCTCAAAAAATTCTGATTATTTCCCCTTCATGGATTGGCGATTGCGTGATGACGCAACCCCTGTTGCGCCGTTTGCACAAGCTGCATCCCAACTGCACAATAGACGTTTTCGCACCCAAATGGTCGCAAGCCGTTTATCAGCACATGCCAGAAGTGGCGGAAATTTTGGAAAACCCATTCGGGCATGGCGCGTTGCAACTGCGCGAACGTTGGCAAGTGGGGCGCGATTTGGGTAAACGCGGTTACACGCAAGTGATTGTGTTACCAGGCTCACTGAAATCGGGGCTGATTGCGGCGGCAACAGGCATTGCCAAACGCACGGGTTATGTGGGCGAAAGCCGCTATCTGCTGCTGAACGATATTCGCAAGCTAGACAAAGCCGCGCTGCCTTTAATGGTGGACAGATACACTGCATTGGCGCACGAAAGCCAAGCTGCTTTTAATGGCATGTCATCTCAGCCGCGTTTTCAGATTCAGGCTGCGGAACAAGCGGCGGCGTTGGCAAAACATAGCTTGAGCCAAGACAAGCCGATTGTGGCGTTTTGCCCTGGAGCGGAATACGGTTCAGCGAAGCGTTGGCTACCTGAACATTTTGCGGCAACGGCAAAATTTTATGTGGAACGCGGTTATCAGATTTGGCTGTTTGGTTCGCAAAAAGATTTTGATATTGCGGAAAACATCAATCAGCTTTCAGGCTGTGTGTGCGTGAATTTGTGTGGCAAAACCAGTTTGGCAGAAGCGATTGATTTGCTGGCGTGTGCGGAAAAAGTGGTCTGCAACGATAGCGGTTTGATGCACGTGGCGGCGGCGGTGGGGTGTAAATTGGTGGCGGTTTACGGGTCGTCTAGCCCTGAGCATACGCCGCCTTTGAGCGATAAGGCGCAAATCGCTACGTTGAATTTAGAATGCAGTCCGTGTTTTAAACGCGAATGTCCGTTGGGACACACGGATTGTTTACGCAAATTGCAGCCTGAAATCGTGATTGAATTGGCTGAAAAATAATTTTCAGGCTGCCGTAGGGTGTGCCTCGCGCACCGTTTTTTTTAAATGAAACCAGTCTTCAGACTGCCTGATTGCTGGTGCGCGGGGCGCACCCTACGATTATGCGTGTTTATTGGAAATGCAGCCTGAAAATGGTGGAAAGGAACAAAAAATGTCTCAACAATTTATTGCCGAACCCAGCTTTTGGGAACTCTTCCCGCAAGCCAACTTAGCGGTGTTGATTTTGGATAACGTGAACAACCAAGGCGAATCCAGCGCACGTGTGCAAGACTTACTAGCGCAAGCCAACGAAACCGCCAAAAAACATTTAACCGCCGACCAACTAAGCCAAAATCCTCCCGTTGCCGTGTGGCGCGAAGCGTACCAAAAATTCAAAACCAAAAAAGGCGTACGTTGCAGCATTGAAGCCCTGCTCAAACGCATTGAAAACGGCAAAGGTGTTGGCACGATTAGCCCATTGGTGGATATTTACAACGCCGCTAGTTTAACGTTTGCGCTGCCTTGTGGCGCAGAAGATTTGGCAACTTTTTCAGGCAGCCTGAAACTGCATATCACAGACGGTGGCGATGAATTTTTTGCGTTGGGAGATGAAGCAAACTCACCCACTTTGGCAGGCGAATTGTGCTACACAGATGATGCAGGCGCGGTGTGTCGTTGCTTTAACTGGCGCGACGGTCAGCGCACCATGGTAACGGAAAACACCACAAAAGCGTTTGTGATTTTGGAATATCCAAACGATTCACGCACGGTAGATTTGCAAGCTGCGTTGGATTTTATCGCACAACACGCGCAAGCTGAATTGAGCGCGACTGTGGTTCATCAAGCCATTTTAACAGCAGAAAATCCAAGCATTGCGCTGTAAAACTACATAAAACTACATACAATCACTTTTCAGGCTGCATTTTGTTAAGAACTCAGCCTGAATTGTTAATAAATGAAAGCAATTTACTATTTTTTATTTACATAACAAAACAAATAGCAGTAAAATTCTTCCATCAGATGTAACCATCTGAAATCCGAAAAACAACGACAAAAGGATTGCATCATGAAGGACGAAAGACAAAATTTCTCATACCTCTTCAGCTCAAACGCACCCTATATAGAAGAGTTATACGAATCTTATTTAGCCGACCCCAATTCAGTTGAAACCGTGTGGCAACACTATTTTGCCGACCTCGCAGCAGTTAGTAATCGCGCAAAACCTCAACCCCTTGCACCCATAGCGGAGCAACCACGCCCCAGCGTTTCAGGCTGCATTGATGAAGAGCAAATGCGAAAACAAATTGCCGTATTGCGCTTGATTACCGCCTATCGTATTCAAGGCGCAAATGTTGCTGATTTAGACCCTTTGCGCTTGCGCTACGCCCGAAACGTATTCGGATTGCAGCCTGAAGAACACGGCTTAACCGCCGCCGATTTGTCCACATCATTTGGCTTGGGCGACGGCGATTTCTCCATTGGCGGTTCAAACAAACTCCCCCTATCAGACATCATTGCCAAACTCAAACAAACCTACTGCGGACACATTGGCATTGAATACATGCACATCGGCAATCGCGAAGAACGCCTGTGGGTGCGCGATTATTTTGAACGCGACCTCTCCACCCCCAAATTCACCCCCGAACAAAAACGCCATATTCTCAAAAACTTAACCGCGTCCGAAACCTTAGAACGCTACCTGCACACCCGATATGTTGGGCAAAAACGCTTTTCCGTTGAAGGTGGCGAAAGCGTGATAGTCGGCTTGAACTATTTGCTGCAAAACGCAGGCAAAGACGGTGTGGAAGAAGTCATCATCGGCATGGCGCACCGTGGACGCTTGAACGTACTCGTGAACGCGCTGGGCAAAAAACCCTCGGATTTGTTTGACGAATTTGAAGGCAAACAAGCAATCAAGTTCCCAAGCGGCGACGTGAAATATCACAACGGTTTCAGTTCCGACATCAACACCCCATACGGCGCGTTGCACGTTACCCTTGCGTTCAATCCATCACATTTGGAAATTGTGAACCCCGTAGTAGAAGGTTCGGCACGCGCCAAACAACAACGCCGTGGCGAAAATGGCGCAAAACAAGTCTTGCCTGTTTTGATTCATGGCGACAGCGCGTTAATCGGTTTGGGCGTGAACCAAGCCAACTTCAATATGTCGCGGACACGCGGCTATGGCACAGGTGGCACGGTTCACATTGTGATTAACAACCAAATCGGTTTCACCACATCAGACACGCGCGACACCCGTTCCGCCGTGTATTGCACCGACATCGCCAAAATGGTGGAAGCCCCTATCTTCCACGTGAATGGCGACGACCCAGAAGCCGTGTGCTACGTCGTTCAGGCTGCATTGGATTACCGCAAAACATTCGGTAAAGACGTGATGGTGGACGTGGTATGTTTCCGCAAATTAGGACACAACGAAGGCGACGACCCAACTTTAACTCAGCCATTGATGTATCGCGCCATCGCGCAACACAAAGGCACACGCGCCTTGTATGCCGAAAAATTGGCAAAAGAAAACGTAGTAACCGCCGAAGAAGCCGACAAAATGGTTAGCGATTACCGCGATGCGTTGGACAAAGGCGAACACGTTGAACTTACACGCCTGAGCGACTACAAACGCAAATACAGCGTGGACTGGAGCAAATACCAAGGACAAAACTGGCGCGAAAAAGTGGAAAGCGGATTGTCCGCCGCAGACATCAAACGTCTTGCCGACAAATTCACGTTGCAGCCTGAAAACTTCGGTTTGCACAGCACCGCCAAACGCGTGTTGGAACAACGCAAAGCCATGGCAGCAGGCGAACAACCTATTGACTGGGGCATGGCAGAAACGCTCGCTTACGCCAGCATGGTAACCAATGGCACACCCGTTCGCATTTCGGGCGAAGATTCAGGGCGTGGCACATTCTCACACCGCCACGCCGTGCTGCACGACACCGAACGCAAAGAACACTTCGGTGGCATTTACGTGCCATTGCAACACATGGCAGACAACCAAGCCTCGTTCACCGTGATTGACTCCATCTTGAACGAAGAAGCTGTGTTGGCTTATGAATACGGACATGCGTGCGCCGCGCCAGAGCAACTCACGATTTGGGAAGCGCAATTCGGCGATTTTGCCAACGGCGCACAAGTCGCGATTGATCAATTCATCTCGTCTGGTGAAACCAAATGGGGCAGACATTGCGGCTTAACCATCATTCTGCCGCACGGCTATGATGGGCAAGGCCCTGAGCATTCATCAGGGCGATTGGAACGCTGGCTGCAACTGTGCGCGGAACAAAATATGCAAGTGATTATGCCAAGCGAAGCCGCTCAAATGTTCCATATTTTGCGCCGACAAACGCTGCGTTCTTATCGCAAACCGCTTGTCGTGTTCCTGTCTAAACGCCTGTTACGCTTTAAAGATGCCACCAGCCCATTGGAAGATTTTTTGCAAGGGACAACGTTCCAGCCAGTAATTGGCGACACCGTTCATCGCGCAGACAACGAACAAGTGAAACGCGTGATTGTCTGCTCAGGGCAAGTGTATTACGACATCGCCGCAGGTCGCGCGGAACGTGGTTTGGAAAACGATGTGGCAATTGTGCGATTAGAGCAGCTCTATCCGTTCCCATACGAAGAACTGAAAGCGGAATTGGACAAATACCCCGAAGCTGAATGGATGTGGGCGCAAGAAGAGCCGAAAAATCAAGGTGCGTTCAATCAAATCCGCCACCGTTTGGAACGCGTCCGCCACACGCATTGGCTGCTTGCCGCGCGTCCGTCTAGTTCATCGCCAGCCGTGGGTTATGGCAGCAAACACGCGGAACAGTTGAAACAAGTGGTGGAAGATGCGCTGCGGTTTGATATGCTTCAGGCTGCATTTTGGTGTGCAGGCTGTTCGCAGAAGCATTTTGATTTGTTTTCTTGAAAGACCGCCTGTAGGGTGCGTCCCACGCACCGAAATCTTCACGCAGCCTGAAAAACGGTGCGCGTGGCACAATCCACACGGTTTTCAGGCTGCCTGAAAAAAGCAGCCTGAAAACCCCAAATTCCTAAAAACAGGAGAAACAAAATGATTATTGAAGTCAAAGTACCCGTATTTTCAGAAAGCATTTCCGAAGGCACCTTGCTGACATGGTACAAAGCCAAAGGCGACACCGTGGCGCGTGATGAAGTGTTGGCAGACATTGAAACCGACAAAGTAGTGCTGGAAGTACCAGCCCCACAAGCAGGCGTGTTGGTAGGCATTCTTTTACAAGAAGGCGACACCGTTACCAGCCAACAAATCTTGGCGCACATCGACACCGAAGCTCAAGAAACGCAGCCTGAAAGCACAGTCAGCGAAGCTGTCGCGCCAGCAGCAGAAACGCCTGTTGCAGAAACGACACCAGTTGCTGAAGATACACCAGCCGCCGAAGAACCGCCCGTTTTTCAGGCTGCAACTGTGTTGCCAAACACTGAACGCCCTGAACAACGCGTTCCAATGAGCCGTTTACGCGCGCGTGTGGCGGAACGTTTACTGGAATCGCAAGCACAAAACGCGATTTTGACCACGTTCAACGAAGTAAACATGAAGCCAATCATGGATTTACGTGCAAAATACAAAGAGAAGTTTGAAAAAGAACACGGCGTGAAATTGGGCTTTATGTCGTTCTTTGTGAAAGCGGCTGTGGCGGCGTTGAAAAAATTCCCGATTGTGAACGCGTCTGTGGACGGCGAGGATATTATTTATCACGGTTATTTTGATATTGGCATTGCGATTGGTTCGCCGCGCGGTTTGGTGGTACCGATTTTGCGCGATGCAGACCAAATGAGCATTGCTGAAATTGAGCAAACGATTGCAAATTTCGCGCAAAAAGCGAAAGAAGGAAAAATTGCGATTGAAGATTTAACAGGCGGCACGTTCAGCATTACCAACGGTGGCACGTTTGGTTCTATGTTGTCCACACCAATTATCAATCCGCCGCAATCTGCGATTTTGGGCATGCATGCAACCAAAGACCGTGCAGTGGTGGAAAATGACGAAATTGTGATTCGTCCGATGATGTATCTTGCGCTGTCTTACGACCACAGAATTATTGACGGGCGTGAAGCGGTGTTGGCTTTGGTGGCGATTAAAGATGCGTTGGAAGACCCTGCGCGGTTGTTGTTGGATTTGTAAAACCAAAATGCAGCCTGAAAGCGTTGCAAAACTGCCATTTGGTAGAGACAGGGTTTATCCCATAGGTAACTACACAAATATGGAGCGTCGGCGGCTCACCGATAAAAATAGTTAAATTTTGGAAAATTGGTATTATTTCTTACTGATGTAGCTTGCAAATAAACATTTTCTGTACGCTAAAATGTATCGGCGAGCCACCGACGCTCCATTGCAGAACTTGTGTAGATACCTATGGGGTAAACCTTGTCCCTACCAAGCAAAATTTTCTATCATTTATCAAAAATGCAGCCTGAAAAACTTTTTCAGGCTGCATTTTCCATTTTCCTTTACAATCCTTTTTCTTTAGACGCAGCCTGAAAAACAAAGGATTTCCCTAAATGAACAAAAAATACTTCATCAACTATCTTATCTTGCTCTTACCGTCCATCATCATCGGCGGTTTACTTGCCTATTCAGGCGACGTAACGGACGGTTTAAAAATCGGCTTTCTCTCTTTGCTGGGCAACGCATTCATCGCCCTATTCCACAAAAAACGCAGCAAAATTTATTTTGTGCTGGCAATCTTGTGGTACGCCCTATTCTTGCTTCACAGCATGACTTTGTCCGCCACATGGCTGCTGTATAACAGCAAAATCAACGCCTATTTCATCGTTCAATCCATCGCCAACACATCGCTCAACGAAGCCACAGAATATTTCACGCACAGCTTGCCCTATTTAGGTGTCGCCAGTGCCGTATTTGTTGGCTTGGGCGTGCTGAGCTATTTTCTGTTCACCAAAATCTACAACCGCGACTGCCCACTTGTCCAAAAAAACCAAAAAAGCACATGGATTTTGCCGATTATCATCGGTTTGCTGTGCGTAACCGCATGGGCAATCAAACCCATTCGCGCCGTGTCGCCCCCCATTTTTTGGCGCAACTACGTCAAATCTATCCAGCAGTTCAAAGCCCAACTGGTTGAACACCAAAACTGGCAACACAACTGGACGCAATACGCTCAACAAAATATCAGCAAGCTACCAAACTTTCAAGAAAAACAAACCATTATCCTGATTATTTCCGAAAGTTTAACCAGCTACAATTTACATTCTTGCGGCTACCCACGCCACACCAACCCCAATATGTTCGCCGCACAAAACGAACTGACGATTTTCTGCAATGCCTATTCAGGTTATCCGTCCACATTAGGTGCAGTGAAATCCATCTTAACCGATGTGCCAGCCGCGCAACCTGAATACGTACCAACCAAAAGCATTCTTGCAGACGCAAAATCCGCAGGTTTCAAAACCTTTTGGCTAAGCAACCAAGACGACAGCTACATCGCCTCCCTATTTGGCGCGTTTACCGACCAAGCGATTTACAACAACAAACGTTCAGGGCGCAGCAGTTTTGCCAAAGATGAAGAACTGTTCCCCTTGGTGAAAAACGCGTTGGCAGATAGCGCACCGAAGAAACTGATTGTGGTGCATTTGATTGGTTCGCACCCCAATTATTCCGCGCGATACACCGACAAATTTAAACTATTCCCCACTCAAGACAACGCGCAAGAACAGCCCGTTCAAGCGCAATTGGCGCAAATCAACGCCAGCTCGTGGACAAAAAATCTGCGCGATGAATACGACAACAGCGTCGCTTATCAAGATTGGGTGTTCAACAACATTTTCACGATGCTCAAGCAAGACAAAGCTGAATCACGCGGCTTGATTTTCCTGTCCGACCACGGCAATGAAGTGGGACACGTGAAAGACTTTGCAGGACACAGCCCAACCACGCAAGCAGGTTATCGCATACCTGTAGTGTTGTGGCACAACCAACTTGCGTTACCCAAAGGTGCAAACCAAGATAAAGCCATCGATGCCACTCAGTTAGATAATAATTTGCGCTTTATGATTGGGTTACAAGATAAAACTAACACCGCGTTTGTGCCTTGGTGGGCAGATAATTATCAGTTTCCAAGTAATGCTAAGTTTCCTTATTGGGAAAACCTATAAAAAAACACAGCCTGAAAAACCATTTTCAGGCTGCGTTTTGTTTCAGGCTGCTTTTCATACAAAAGCAGCCTGAAAACCATCAAACCACACGTGCTTTTAACAAATCGTGCATATTCAACGCACCCACCAATTTCCCAGCTTCATCACACACCAGCAAACCGCTCACACGTTTATCTTGCATGAATTTCACCGCTTCGCTTGCCAGTTTCTCAGGCGTAATAGAATGCGGCGAAACGTGCATCACATCGTTCACCGTTAAACCAGCAAACGTGTCGCGCTTTTCAAACAAGCGGCGCAAATCCCCGTCCGTCAAAATCCCTTTCAGGCAGCCTGAAGCATCTACAATCGCCAGCATACCCAAACCTTTTTCGCTCATTTTCACAATTGCTGTTTTCAGCAAAGTGTGTTCTTCAACCGCAGGCAACTCGCTGTCAGAGTGCATTAAATCGCCCACCGTCAGCAGCAAACGTCTGCCCAAACTGCCCGCTGGATGGCTCAACGCAAAATCTTCCGATGTGAACTGACGCGCTTTCAACAACACAATCGCCAACGCATCGCCCAACGCCAAAACCGCCGTGGTGCTAGAAGTTGGCGCAAGACCAAGCGGACACGCCTCTTGCGAAACCGCAGCCTGAATGTGAATATCCGCGTGCTTTGCCATGCTTGACTGCGGTTTAGACGTGATACAAATCAGCGTGGTATTTTTGCGTTTCAGCGCAGGCACAATCGCTAAAATTTCATCGCTCTCGCCTGAATTAGACAAAGCAATCACCACATCGCCGTCCACAATCATGCCCAAATCCCCATGCGCGGCTTCGGCTGGGTGAATAAAAAACGAAGCTGTGCCAGTGGAAGCCAACGTGGCAGAAATCTTGCGCCCAACGTGTCCCGACTTACCCATGCCCATCACAATCACGCGCCCTTGGCAATGCAAAATCGCTTGAACTGCTTGAATAAACGTGTCGTTTAACTGCGTGGCGATTTCATGGATTGAATCCGCTTCTGTATTCAAGGCAGAAACTGCCCATTCCAAATATTTTTGTTGCATGATTAACTTGCACCTTTCCAATTTGTGTTTTCAACAAGAGGGCAGATTATAAACTTTTCTGCTCACATTGAAACTGTATCATTAGTTCAACAAGCCCATTTTCAGGCTGCATCAAAATATTTATATATATCATATGGTTATTTTAACAATAAAACCATTATCTTTATACAATAAACATATTAATTTAAATAAAATTTAAATCATATAAATCAAAATATCTATACTAAATTAATCATACTATTGACTCGTGGATTTCCCACAACAATTCAAATCACTATAATTTTATTTTTAGAGGTTTTATCGTGGATTAAATTCAAATCAGGACAAGGCGACAACGCCCGCCGTGTACGCGTGGTACATAAGAGCGTTGGCAACGCAGTATTAAAAGATAAGTGCATCAACTATACAATTTTCAGGCAGCCTGAAAACACTATCCAAATTGTAAAAAAAGGTTTACGATTTGACTTTTCAACCCAGTTTTCAAAGAGGAATAGCCCATGACCATCTTGGCAAATGTAAAACAATTAGGACAACAAATCTGGTTAGACAACCTCTCACGCAGCCTCGTGCAAAGTGGCGAATTAGCAGCCTTTCTGAAAGACGGCGTGTGCGGCGTAACCTCAAACCCAGCCATTTTCCAAAAAGCCTTTTCAGGCGACCCACTCTACACACAAGAAATCGCAGCCTTGAAACAACAAGGCAAAAGCGCAAAAGACATCTACGAAAAATTAGCGATTGAAGACGTTCAGGCTGCCTGCGACGTGTGCCGTGCCGAATTTGACAGCACCAACGGCAAAACAGGTTTCGTGAGCCTAGAAGTATCGCCAGAATTATCATGCGACGCGCAAGGCACAATCGCCGAAGCCAAACGCCTACACACCGCAATTAACCGTCCAAACGTCATGATTAAAGTACCCGCCACAGACGAAGGTTTAGTTGCACTGACCGAATTAGTGGCAAGCGGCATCAACGTGAACCTAACCCTATTATTCTCACGCACCCAAACCCTGAAATCATACGCAGCCTACACCGCAGGTTTAACCCAATTAGCAGCAAACGGCGGCGACGTGAGCAAAATTCAAGTGGTAGCCAGCTTCTTCATTTCACGCGTGGACGGCGCATTAGATGCCACGCTGCCTGAAAACTTGCAAGGCAAAATCGCCATTTCGTTGGCAAAAGCCGCTTATCAAGATTGGGCGAACTATTTTGCAGGCACAGACTTCGCCCCATTAACCGCAAAAGGCGCACACAAAGTATCGTTGCTATGGGCATCAACAGGCGTGAAAAATCCAGCGTATCCAGACACTTTGTATGTGGACAGCTTGATTGGCGATCACACCGTAAACACCGTGCCAGATGCCACATTAAAAGCCTATATCGACCACGGCACAGCCGCTATCACTCTGCCTGAAAACACCGAGCAAGCGTTAGCCAACATCGCCGAAGCCGAAAAATTGGGCATTGATTTGGAAACTTTGGCAACGCGTTTACAAAATGATGGTTTGAAACAATTTGAAGACGCATTTGCGAAACTGTTAGCACCGTTAGCATAATTGATATAATGCGCGACTTTCAGGCAGCCCGAAAAATAAGTTTCAGGCTGCCTTTTAGTGTATAAATTTCTAAATCAACAATTTCAATTCAGGCTGCAAAAACAGCACTTCACAAGCTTTTAGCAAAATACGTTTCAGGCTGCATTTTGCCAATCAATAAAAAGCAGCCTGAAAAATTATTCGGAGAAACAAAAAATGCAAAAAGTCATCGCCATTGACGGACCGTCAGCGTCAGGCAAAGGCACAATCGCCGCACGCGTCGCCGCCACGCTGGGTTGGGCATATTTAGACTCAGGCTCACTCTACCGCCTCACCGCCCTACACGCCGAACAAAACCAAATCACATGGACAGACGAAACCGCCATCGCCCAACTCGCCACCACTCTGCCCGTAGAATTTGCAGGTCAAACTGTATTGCTCGCAGGCAATGACGTTTCACAAGCCATTCGCAGCGAACACATCGGCATGGGCGCGTCAGCCGTTGCCAAATTACCCGCCGTTCGCAGCGCATTATTGCAACGCCAACGCGATTTCTTAACAGAACAAGGCTTGGTTGCAGACGGACGCGATATGGGTTCAATTGTCTTCCCTGAAGCGCAACTCAAAATTTTCTTAACCGCCAGCGCACAAATCCGCGCTGAACGCCGCGCCAAACAAATCAACGTGCCACTTTCAGGCTGTGAATTTGAGCAAATTTTGACAGACATTGAAGCGCGTGATGAAGCGGATAAAAATCGCCCTGTTGCACCATTGCGCCAATTACCTGACGCAAAATTATTGGATACTTCAAATTTAGGCATTGAAGAAACCGTTGCACAAGTTTTGGCTTGGTACGAAAAAAGTAAATAAAACAGCTTGATAGTAGCTAAAAATAGCGTATAATGCGCAAGTTCTCTTTTCAGGCTGCGATATATTTTATGCAGCCTGAAAATATATTTTTCTTTCGCTTGCGAGCCAGAGACGCAAGCGCATAATCAACCTTACCCCGCACACTCTGGCAGTGCATTGAAAGCAAAACCAACATGGAAAATTTTGCCCAGTTATTGGAAGAATCATTTAACACCCAAGAGATGAGCCACGGCGAAGTCATCACTGCTGAAGTAGTTGAAATCACTGATAAATTCGTTATCGTGAACGCTGGCTTGAAATCTGAATCTTTGATTGATGTTGCAGAATTCAAAAACGCTCAAGGCGAATTGGAAGTTAAAGTAGGCGATTTCGTTACTGTAACTATCGAATCTGTTGAAAACGGTTTCGGTGAAACTAAATTGTCTCGCGAAAAAGCGCGCCGCGCTGCTGACTGGATTGCTTTGGAAGAAGCAATGGAAGATGGCGAAATCTTGTCTGGCGTGATTAACGGCAAAGTTAAAGGCGGCTTGACTGTGATGATTAACAGCATTCGCGCGTTCTTGCCAGGTTCTTTGTTGGACGTTCGTCCTATCAAAGATACTTCACACTTTGAAGGCAAAGAAGTTGAATTTAAAGTGATTAAATTAGACCGTAAACGCAACAATGTTGTGGTTTCACGTCGTGTAGTGTTGGAAGCAACTTTGGGCGAAGAGCGCAAAGCGTTGATGGAAAACTTGCAAGAAGGTACTGTGGTTAAAGGTATCGTTAAAAACATCACTGATTACGGTGCATTCGTTGATTTGGGCGGCATCGATGGCTTGTTGCACATCACTGATTTGGCATGGCGTCGTGTGAAACACCCAAGCGAAGTGTTAGAAGTGGGTCAAGAAGTTGAAGCTAAAGTATTGCGCTTTGACCAAGACAAACAACGCGTTTCTTTGGGCTTGAAACAATTGGGCGAAGACCCATGGAATGGTTTGGCTCGTCGTTACCCAACAGGCACTCGCTTGTTCGGTAAAGTATCTAACTTGACTGACTACGGTGCATTCGTTGAAATCGAACAAGGCATCGAAGGTTTGGTTCACGTTTCTGAAATGGACTGGACAAACAAAAATGTTCACCCAAGCAAAGTGGTTCAATTGGGCGACGAAGTTGAAGTGATGATTTTGGACATCGACGAAGACAAACGCCGCATCAGCTTGGGCATGAAACAATGCCAAGCTAACCCATGGCAAGAATTTGAAGCAAACTACAACAAAGGCGACAAAATTAAAGGCGCAGTTAAATCAATCACTGATTTCGGCGTGTTTGTAGGCTTGCCTGGTAACATCGATGGTTTGGTTCACTTATCTGACTTGTCTTGGACTGAAGCTGGCGAAGAAGCTGTTCGTAAATACAAAAAAGGTGAAGAAGTTGAAGCGGTTGTATTGGCAATCGACGTTGAAAAAGAACGCATTTCTTTGGGTATCAAACAATTGGAAGGCGACCCATTCAACAACTTCTTGGCTATGAACGACAAAGGTGCTTTGGTTAAAGGTACTGTGAAATCTGTTGAAGCTAAAGGTGCAGTAATTGTATTGGTTGACGAAGTTGAAGGTTACTTGCCTGCTTCTGAATTTGACAGCGAACGTGTTGAAGATTTGACTACTAAAGTTAAAGAAGGCGACGAAGTTGAAGCAGTTATCGTAACTGTTGACCGCAAAAACCGCAGCATCAAATTGTCTGTTAAAGCTAAAGACGCTAAAGCAAACGAAGACGCTTTGAAAGCGGCTCAATCTGCAGCACCTGCAAACGCTGGTACAACTAGCTTGGGTGACTTGTTGAAAGCATCTTTAGGTAAAAACTAAGGTAATTTGTAAATGACCAAATCTGAGTTAATGGCTCGCTTGGCAGAGCTTTTTGCCGAACGCAACGAAGGTTCTGAATTGCAAGCCAAAGACATCGAATATAGTGTGAAAGTCTTGGTAGATACCATGACTCGCTCACTTGCAAAAGGTCAGCGCATTGAAATTCGTGGTTTTGGTAGTTTTGACTTAAACTACCGTCCACCTCGTGTGGGTCGCAATCCTAAGACAGGCGAACGTGTTGAGGTACCTGAAAAACATGTACCTCACTTCAAACCTGGTAAAGAATTGCGCGAACGTGTAGACCAATTAGATGCGTAATTAAGCCATAAAGAAAACCGCTTATGTTTTAATAAGCGGTTTTTTGTTTTATAAACCAAATAATGAGATATCGCCCTTCCCTGCGCGAATTAACTCTACGCCCTCAGTCATATCAATCACAGTCGTGGGTTCTGTGCCACACCAGCCGCCATCAATAATCACATCAACAGAATGCGCTAAACGGTCGCTAATTTCATAAGGGTCGGTTAAGGGTTCGTCATCTTCAGGCAGCATTAGTGTGCAAGAAAGCATGGGTTCGCCTAATTCTGCCAACAATGCCAATGCAATTTTGTTATCAGGCACGCGCAAACCAATCGTTTTGCGTTTTGGGTGCAATGTGCGGTTCGGCACTTCCTTTGTTGCTTGCAAAATAAAGGTGTAACTCCCAGGTGTAGCAGCTTTTAATTGACGAAATTGACTGTTATCCACTTTGGCATAAGTCCCTAAATCGCTCAAATCGGCACACATTAAAGTTAAATGGTGCTTCAAATCAATTTTGCGGATTTCTAAAATACGTTCCATTGCAGTTTTATTGCCCAATGCACAGCCCAACGCATAGCAAGAATCGGTTGGATAAACAATCACGCCACCTTTTTTGATGATTTCTACGGCTTGTTTAATCAATCTATCTTGCGGATTATCTGGGTGAATGGCTAAAAGTTGAGACATAGTATTCCTTTCTTGTTATAAAAGGCAGCCTGAAAACTTTTCAGGCTGCCTAAGGTTTATGCAGCAGTTGTTTTTAAATAATGTTCCAAAATCGCCAATGCGTATTGCACAGCTTGCTGACGGATTTCTTCGCGGCTGCCTGAAAATTGGTATTGTTTTGCCCAAATGCGCTGTTTGGTCGCAAAACCAAACCATACTGTACCAACTGGTTTTTCTGGTGTACCACCATCAGGACCCGCAATACCTGAAATGCTCAAAGCATAATCATTTTTAGACGCAATCAGCGCACCCAACGCCATTTCACGCACCACTTCTTCGCTGACCGCACCATAATGGCGTAAAGTGTCGGCGTTCACATTCACTAATTGGCATTTTGCTTGGTCTGAATAAGTAACATAGCCGCGCTGAAAAAAAGCGGAGCTACCTGGAACGCTGGTTAAAGCGGCAGCCAATAAGCCACCTGTGCAAGATTCTGCACAAGTAAGAATTTGTTTGCGAGCAGTTAGCTCTGAAGCGATGTATTCAATACGATTCATTTTTTCTCTCTTTTATTCATTATTTCAACTCAGCATCAAAACTGCACATAATAATTTTAAATTCAACATCTTGTTCCACTTGTTTGCCACGCATGCTTTCTTGATTGGCTTCCACAAAGCGGATATGCGTGAAATATTTATTCGCTGAAACTTCAGGCAGAAAACCTAAATCCGTTGGTAATTCCACAGTCAGCAAATGAATATTTTGCGCTAAACTTTTTTGTTGATAATTACCCTGCTCGGCGCAGCATTCTACAACATGTTGATTTTCACGCAAAATATCCAAAAGCAAATGGGCAGCCTGATAAGTTGGCATCATGGACTGACTCCAACATTTCAAATCTTCGCGACGTTTTTCTGTGGGTAAATGTTGCCAATAATAATAGCTTGGCAATTCCACAGGCGTTGTGCCACCTGCCACAACCATGCGTTGTTTCATCGCCATTAGCCATTCATTTTCACGAATATGTTGCCCGAATTTTTGCTGAACATCTTGCAAATCTTGCGTGGTTTGCTGAATACGGTTCCATAAATCTTGATTATTCTGATGCTTACCCGCTTGGCGTTGGCGTTCCAACTCTTGCAGAATATCTAACTTCATTTCTGCACGTGAAGAACATTCCATAATCTCAAACAGGGTTGCCAAGGCTACATGGTGCGACCACTTATCTTCGCCCGCAACGGTATGATTGAAGCGGTTAAATAGGTGTTCTATACGGATTAAACTACGAACACGTTCTGATAAAGGGTGGTCAAAACTTAGCATATTTTCCTTTAACTTTCTGTATTTTTCAGGCTGCAATAGAATTGGTGCATTTTTTGCACGACTTGCTGTAAATCTTTCAGGCTGCTTTCATTGCGGATAACATCATCTGCCACGCGTAATCGCTCTTCATCTGTGGCTTGATTTGCCATAATATTGCGGACTTCAATCTCACTTAATCCATTGCGTTTCATCACGCGCTGCAGCCTGAAAACTTCGTTGCATTCTACCACTAAAATCCGTGAAACTAATGTTTGAAAATGGGGATTTTCAATCAATGTGGGGATTTCTATCAAGCCATACGCAGCCTGAAACTGGCTTTGCTGAAAATGTATTTCCGCCATAATCAATGGGTGCAATATCGCTTCCAATCGTTGTTTTGCTGTTTTATCAGTAAACACTAATTGGCGGATATAAGCTCGATTCAGGCAGCTTGAAACATCAATTGCTTTATCGCCAAATGCTTGCTGGATAGCATTTAAGGCTGAACTGTTCGGCGTATTCGTTAATTGGCGCGAAATTGCATCTGCATCAATAATCGGCACGTTCAAGGCAGAAAAACAGGCAGCGACCTGACTTTTGCCGCTGCCAATTCCTCCGGTTAATCCAATCCAAATCATTTTAGAATCCAGATTTCGTTAGCCACCAAGTTAATGCTTGACCTGCTGAACTGTAGAACAAGAAAACAAACCAACCTGCTACAGCCAAACATGGACCAAATGCCATAGGTTGCCCTTGTGATAAGCGTTTGGCATAAAAGGCGATAATACCAACCAATGCCGCAGCAAACACCACAATCGGCAAAATGCCAGTGCCTAACCATGCACCAATCGCAGATAGCATTTTAAAGTCGCCGTAGCCCATGCCTTCTTTGCCAGTTAACAATTTGAATACATGGAACAAAGTCCACAAACTCATATAGCCAACTACTGCGCCGATAACGGATTGTTCCAATGGGATAAATCCTGTTATTAAATTGAACAATAAACCTAGCCAAATCAATGGTAAAGTTAATTGATCTGGCAGTAACTGCGTGTCTGCATCAATAAAAGTTAAAGCGACAACAAATGCAGTAAACAAGCACGCGCCTACAGTTATTATGGTTGCGCCATATTGCCATGCCATCACACCAAACAGCACACTCGTTAATAGTTCAACCAACGGATAGCGAATGCTGATAGGCGTTTTGCAGGTATGGCATTTGCCACGCAAAATGAGCCAACTGATAATCGGCACATTCTGCCAAGGGCGAACGGGCGAACCACAGTTTCCGCAACGTGATGGCGGAACCATTAGGTTGAAAATAGGCTCTTCGCCTACTTCCATACCTAATTGCAATTTCGCTTCTCGATTCCACATATTTTCTAATATCAAAGGAATACGATAAATCACTACATTGAGAAAACTACCAATGAGCAAGCCAAAAACAACTGCTAAGATAATTGCAATATCCAATTCTTATCCTTTTTATTTGATGGCATCACCCATGCTGAACAGTGGTAAGTACATGGCAACCAGAATCACGCCGACAATACTACCTAAAACCACCATGATGATAGGTTCCATCAAAGATGACAGTGCAGCCACAGCAGTATCTACTTCTTCTTCATAGAATTCTGCTACTTTGTTCAACATATCATCTAACGCACCAGATTCTTCACCAATAGAAGCCATTTGCACTACCATGTTTGGGAATACATTGGCTGCATTCATGCCTGAAGTTAAAGAAATACCTTGGTTTACTTTATTACGAATTTCCATGGTTGCTTCTTCATAAATGATGTTACCGCAAGCACCTGCCACAGAATCCAATACTTCCACCAATGGCACACCTGCAGTAAACAGCGTCGCAGTGGTACGCGCCCAACGAGCAATCGTTGCTTTCATCACAATGTTACCGAAAATAGGCATTTTCAATAACCAAGCATCCACTTTCTTTTGGAATGCTGGCGAACGTTTATGGAATTGAGCTAAACCCCATACGCTACCAATCAGACCAGGGATAATAATCCAACCTTGAGCAACGAAGAAATCAGACAATCCCATCATCCATTCAGTCAAAGCAGGCAATTTTGCACCCAAGCCTTGATAAATTTTCTTGAACGATGGCAATACGAACATCATCATCACCAAAATCAAACCAACCGCAACCACCATCACGGCGATAGGATAAGTCAAAGCACTTTTCACTTTTTTCTTAATGGCTTGAGTTTTCTCTTTATAGGTTGCCAATTTATCCAGCAAGCCTTCCAACACACCACCCGCTTCACCTGCTGCAACCAAGTTGCAATAGAATTTATCAAAATAAGCTGGATGTGCAGCAAAAGAGTCACCTAAAGATTCACCTTGTTCCACATTGTTACGAATATTCATCAGCAAATCTGTCATATTCGCATTTGGGTTACCTTTTGCCACAATATCAAACGCTTGCATCATAGGCAGACCCGCTTTCATCATTACAGAAAGCTGACGAGTGAAGATGGTAATATCAGCTTGAGTGATTTTTTTCGCACTCATCTTTTTCATCTTCGTCAGTTGCATCACTTTGATAGAACGACGTGATAATTTCTGACGTGCTTCATCTTCATTCTTCGCAACCACTTCACCACGAACAATAGAATCTGTTTGTAAGTTTTTACCTTCAAACTGATAGCGGTTACCACGTTCTTTTTTTACTGGTTTGTCCGCTTTTTTCGCAGTTGCTTTTTTCACAGGCTTTTTAGCTGGCTTTTGAGGTGCCATTGTATTTTCCTTTAATCAAAATTATTCATTCGTTGTCGCAATTACTTCTTCCAAAGAAGTAATCCCTTGCATCACTTTCAGCAAACCTGAACGACGCAAATCGCACAATCCATCTTCATAAGCAATGTTAGCAATATCCACTTCCGTACCACCAGACATAATCACAGCCTTCATACGTTCAGACATCTTCATTACTTCATACAAACCGGCACGACCTTTATAGCCTTTACCTTTACAAGCATCACAGCCAACAGGACGATACATCATCCACTCTTTAGCCAAATCCTCTTCAGTAAAACCAGCATCTAACAAAGCCTGTTTAGGCGGACGCTCCATAGGCGCTTTACACGAATTACACAAACGGCGTGCCAAACGTTGCGCCATAATCAAGTTCACAGCAGACGCAATATTAAACGGCGCCACACCCATGTTCAGCATACGAGACAAAGTAGCCGGCGCATTATTCGTGTGCAAGGTTGAGAATACCATGTGGCCCGTTTGTGCCGCTTTAATCGCAATATCCGCCGTACTCAAGTCACGAATCTCACCAATCATAATCACGTCCGGGTCCTGACGCAGGAACGCTTTTAAGGCAGCTTCAAACGTCAAACCCTGTTTGTCATTCACGTTCACCTGATTGATGCCCGGCAAGTTAATCTCCGCAGGGTCTTCCGCAGTAGAAATGTTGATGTCATCCGTATTCAAAATATTCAAGCACGTATACAAAGACACTGTTTTACCCGAACCCGTAGGACCTGTTACCAGCACCATGCCATATGGACGGTGAATCGCCTCCATAATCAGCTCTTTCTGGAACGGTTCAAAACCCAATTGTTCAATATTCAAGCTTGCCGCGTCAGAGTTCAAAATACGCATCACGACTTTCTCACCAAACAAACAAGGCATAGTGTTCACACGGAAGTCGATGGCTTTCGTATTTTTAGAGAATTGCAACTGAATACGTCCATCCTGCGGCACACGTTTTTCAGAAATATCCAGTTTTGCCATCACCTTAATACGAGATGCCAGTTGGCTACGCAATTGCAAAGGCGGTTGCACCACTTCACGCAACATACCGTCCGTACGGAAACGCACACGCGCCATAAATTCATAGAACTCAAAATGAATATCGGAAGCACCCGTTTGAACCGCATCATACAAAATTTTCTGAATGAAACGCGCAACAGGACCATCTTCTTCCTCTTCCCCGTCCACAATCATTTTTTGCTGACTAGATTCCTCTTGTTTCAACTCCATGCCCATTTCCTTGAGCAATGCAGAGTTACTTTGACCAAACCATTCCAAAATCGTACTCAGTTGGTCATCGCGCACCACCACCAAATCCAATTGCAAGCCAGAGTTAAACACTGCTTTTTGAACATTTTGAATATTGGTTGGGTCAGACACCGCAACAAAAACTTTACGACCACGTTTCAAAATAGGAATCGCGCGCAATTCCTGCATTTGTGCCTCATTCATCACATCAGACACAATTCGGCTGCGTGGGAAATAGTTCAAATCCAACAAAGGATAGTTAAACAAAGAAGAGCACAAATCAGCCAACGCTTCAGGCGTAATAATTTTATCACCAAAAATCAAAGGCAAAACAGGCTTATTATCTTTAATAGCTGTTTGATATTTTTCAACTTTATCCTGCGGAACGAGTTTTTGTTGCACCAAAACCCGCAATAAACCAATACTCATAAATTTATCCTGTTTACAAATTATCCAGCTTCATGCAGCCTGAAAACACCTTTTCGGGCTGCATGAACATTTCAAAATTTCAATCCGTATAATTATAGCAAGAATAACGCCTATTCTGTTAATTGATAAAAGAAAATGTAAATTTTTTGACAGCAAGCGTTTTATCCATACAACAAAACAACACGCAGCCTGAAAAAAATCCTTTCAGGTTGCATTTTGTTATAATTTCGCATCTGAAAAATAATTGAATTTGTAACAAAAAATGAATATTCCCGATTTATCAAAAACCCTTTCAAAAGACCGCCATTTCCTAAAAACCGCTTTCAGACAGCCTGAAAAATTCGGCGGATTAGAAAAAGTCCAACAAAAATACCAAAAATCCCACGACCTATTTTTACAACGCCAAGCGCGTGTGCCAGCGATTACGCTCAACCAAGATTTGCCTGTTTACGAAAAACGCGAAGACATCAAAACTGCCATTCAAAACAACCAAGTAACCATTATTTGTGGCGAAACAGGCTCGGGCAAAACCACGCAAATTCCGCAAATTTGTTTGGAATTGGGGCGTGGCGTGTCGGGATTGATTGGACACACGCAGCCACGCCGTCTTGCCGCTCGCTCGGTGGCGGAACGGATTGCCGAAGAATTGCACAGCGAAATCGGGCAAGCAGTCGGCTACAAAATTCGTTTCAATGACAAAACTTCGCCATTATCTTTCGTAAAATTGATGACGGACGGCATTTTATTGGCAGAAACGCAAACCGACCGTTTTTTAGCGAATTACGACACAATCATCATTGACGAAGCGCACGAACGCAGCCTGAATATTGATTTTTTGCTGGGCTTTTTAAAACAATTATTGCCGAAACGTCCTGATTTAAAAGTGATTATTACGTCTGCCACGATTGACGCGGAACGCTTTTCGCAGCATTTCAACAATGCCCCTGTGATTGAAGTGAGTGGGCGAACTTATCCCGTAGAAATTCTCTATCGCCCATTAAATCAACAAGATGAAGACGAAGCGGAAATTGAATTGGCGGACGCGATTGTGGACGCGGTAGATGAATTGGCGTGTTTTGGTTCAGGCGATGTGTTGGTGTTTTTGTCGGGCGAGCGTGAAATTCGTGAAGCGGCAGAAGCCTTACGAAAATCGCCATTACGCAAAAATGACGACATTTTGCCGCTTTTTGCCCGATTATCAGCGCAGGAACAGCACAAAATTTTTCATCCGACTGGCGACAAACGCCGCATTATTTTGGCGACCAACGTGGCGGAAACGTCGCTGACCGTGCCGCGCATTAAATTTGTTGTGGATACGGGGTTGGCGCGTGTGAAACGCTATTCGGCGCGAGCGAAAGTGGAACAGTTGCACGTTGAAAAAATTTCGCAGGCAGCCGCGAAACAGCGTTCAGGGCGATGTGGTCGTGTGTCGGCTGGCGTGTGTATCCGCTTATTTTCGGAAGAAGATTTTAACAATCGCCCTAAATTTACTGACCCTGAAATTATTCGTACAAATTTATCGGGCGTGATTTTGCGTTTACTGGCGTTGGGGTTTGGCGATATGGAAACGTTTCCGCTATTGGATATGCCCGACCAACGCTATATCAATGACGGTTATCAGGTGTTGTTGGAATTGGGCGCGATTGCGGAAAGTTAAAAAGCAGCCTGCACTTTTTCAAGCTGCCTGAAAATAGGAATTGTGAATATGGAGACACAAAAATTGCCGCATTGGTTCTGGCAACTGTTGCCCGTTTTAACCAAACGGCAAAATATTGATTCTTTTGAGCAATGGTTATATGACACGCAAGCCGAAAGCTCATTTCCAAACGATGTCTATCAATCACTTTTATGGTTGAATTATCGTGAATCGTGCCAAGTCGTTATTACCAAACTAATTGAATTAGCAAGCCAGTATGTGCCTTTATATATGGATGATGATAGATTGTATGCCATACAATTTATGACTCAATTATTTTCATTTGAACACCCTGAATATTACTGGGAAAGTAATGATGAGATTTGGGCATTTTTGCCGATTGATAATGCTAATTATATTTCTGAATATCGAGAGATTATGGAAGATTATTGGTATGAGTTTGATAGATATAGCCAAGAATGGGAAAGTGATATTTCAACAGAATACAAGGTATTTCATTTGGAATATCAGCGAATTACAACTCAATTAACCGAAGCAATTTATAAACACATTACAGAACAAACGGATTTGCCCTGTATGCAGCCTAAACCTATTTTCAGGCAGTCTGAAAAATCCAGTTTCTCAATCTTCAATATTTTTAAAAAATATTTTTAATTTAATCTAAATAAATATGATGTCTCCACAAAAAAACCATTACAAACTCACCCCACTCGGCGAACAAATGGCGCGCCTACCGATTGACCCGAAAATCGCCCGAATTTTAATCGCCGCGAAAAAGCACGATTGCATGGCGGAAATGCTGATTATTGTGTCTGCTTTGTCTATTCAAGACCCACGCGAGCGACCGCTTGAAGTGCGCGATTTAGCGAATAAGGCACACGAGCGTTTTGCCGATAAGCAGTCGGATTTTTTGACGTATTTGAATATTTGGGACAGTTTTCAGCGTGAACGTGATAAAAAATTGTCTAATAAACAATTAGTTCAATGGTGTCATCAATATTTCTTGTCGCATTTGCGTATGCGTGAATGGCGCGAATTACACGCACAACTGACTGAAATCGCGGTGGAAATGGGTTTGACGAGCAAGGAAAACGCTTTCAGGCAGCCTGAAAATTTATCTGTGTTTGAACAATCCGATATTTCTAGCGATTTAGATTTATCGGCAAAACTCAAACAAAAACAACTGTATAAGAAAAATCATCGTGCCAATATCAAGGCGAAAAAAGAAGCGAGTTACGAGCAAATTCATCGTGCCTTGCTGACGGGTTTGGTGGCGAATGTGGGGCAGAAATCGCTTGACGCGAACGATTACATCGGGGCAAGGGGCAGCCATTTTCATTTGTTCCCTGCGTCCAGCGTGTTCAAAGCCAAGCCAAAATGGGTGATGGCGGCGGAATTGACTGAAACGTCCAAATTATATGCCCGAGATGTGGCAAGCATTCAGCCCGAATGGATTGAGCAGGAAACACCACATTTGGTGCGTTACCATTATTTTGAGCCGCATTGGGAGCAGAAACGCGGCGAAGTGGTGGCGAGCGAGCGCGTAACCCTTTATGGTTTAACGGTTTTGCCACGCCGTCCTGTGGCTTATGGGCGAGTTGCGCCCGATGAAGCGCGAGAGTTGTTTATTCGTGGCGCGTTGGTGGCGCAGGAATGTGATTTGCAGGCTGCTTTTTTCGTTCACAATAAAAAATTGATTAAAGAAGTTATTGATTTAGAAAATAAATCTAGAAAACAAGATATTTTGATTGACGATGAAATTTTGTATGAATTTTACAATCAAAGGCTGCCTGAAAATGTGGTTTCAGGCAGCCTGAAAAAGCCGCTTGCCGATATTCGCACCTTCGAAACGTGGCTGAAACACGCGGATGAAGCCACGCAAAAACGCCTGTTTCTCACGAGAGACGACTTGATGCAACACGCCGCCGCCCACGTTACCGAAGAGCAGTTTCCCAAATTTTGGAAAACGGCGGACGGCAAATTCAAGCTGTCGTATCGTTTTGAGCCGCACCACCCACTTGACGGCGTAACCGTTTCACTGCCTTTGACGGTGTTGAATCGTATCAATTCGGCAAGTTTGGAATGGTTGGTTCAAGGCATGATACGCGAAAAATTGCAGTTGTTAATCAAAGTTTTGCCAAAACAAATCCGCCGAATTTGTGTGCCTGTGCCTGAATTTATCACGCATTTTTTAAACCAAAATCCCGACCAAAACGCCCCGATTTTGCCCCAACTTGCCCAAGCGATTGCCAAATATGCTGGCGATATGCGGCTGTTGGAACAAATTGATTTGGACGAATGGGCAGCTTTCAGGCTGCCTGAACATTGCTATTTTAATTTACGGATTGTTGATGACGGCGGTCAAGAATTGGCGATGGGACGCGATTTAGTTCAATTACAACAACAGCTTGGACAAGTGGCAAGCATGACATTCCGCGACAACACGCAGGAATTTGAACGCGACAACATTAAAACGTGGGACATCGGCAAGCTGCCTGAAAGCGTGAAATTCGCTCGCGGTAAACAGCAACTAACAGGCTACATCGGATTACAACAAGAGAAAGACGGCAATATTGCCTTGCGTTTATTTGATACCGAATTGGCGGCGGAACAATCGCACCGAAAAGGCGTTATCGCCTTGATTCAATTACAATTAAAAGACCATATGAAAGACTTGAACAAAGGTATTCAAGGGTTTACGCAAGCAGCGATGTTGCTGAAACACATTGCCCCCGACACGCTGAAAGATGATTTGACGGCGGCGATTTGTGACCGTGCTTTTATTGGCGATGACGAGTTGCCACGCGATGAAAAAGCCTTTAAAGAACAAATCAAAAGAGCGAAAAGTCGTCTGCTAGCCGTGAAAGAAGCGGTGAGCCGATATTTGGACGAAATTACAACTGCCTACACCGAACTCAACGCGAAATTGGGCAAGCACCCACTCACGCCCTTAATCCGTGAACGACTGAATGTGCTGCTGGGCGTGGGTTTTGCCAGTCGCACACCTTGGACGCAGTGGGCGCGGTTGCCTGTGTATATCAAGGCGATGAGTTTGCGGCTGGATAAATATAGCGGCAATCCCGCGCGAGATGCGGCGCGTGAAGCAGATATTCAGGAATTGGAAGCGATATTGGCGGAGAAATTGGCGAATTTGTCGCGGCAGAATTTGCCTGTTTCAGGCAGCCTGAATGCGTTTGGGTGGCAGATTGAGGAGTTGCGTGTTTCGTTGTTTGCACAGGAGTTAAGAACGCCTAGTCCTGTTTCGGTTAAAAGGTTGTTGAAGGAGTGGGAAAATTTGAAATAAGTCTTATTTTTCAATTATTAAATTAAATATTTTTAGAAAGAAAAATTATGGAATTTATATTATTAGAACGTGGTGAATCTATTCCTAGCAATGCAAAGAATAAAGTATTTCTACGTATAGACAAATGGAACGATTATTCTTTTGTAACTGTGTTTTATTTACATTTTGTTGATAATTTAGGAACTCTTCATCATATTGGAAACGTAAAAATTGGTTTTAAAGGACAAACAACAGACACTGGTACTTATATAAAAATAGAAAAAGATTTTGGGGGTAAAAAATTTCTATCTTTAAATGATGAATATTTTTCTTTAGGAGAAGATCTAGAATACTATAAAGGATTAAACTTATTGAATGAAGATGTTAAAAAAGAAATTTTATCTTCGTTGAATGATTTAGCATATTTGAATCCTAAAATAGATGAAGTTAAAGATGAGAAAGTATTCAATTATTCTTTATTACGATTCGTTAGTTTAACAAGCATATATGGTCAGTTTGCAAGAATTATTAAAAGACAAGCTGAATTAACTGAATTTAATTTTAGTTTTGTAATTCCTAAAACTGAAAATAATTCTGAAATTAAACTTGATTTTAATGTTGAACCACTATCAAAACCCAGTACAAACATACACGCAATTATTGGTAGAAATGGTGTGGGTAAAACAACTATTTTGAATGGAATGGTTAAAGCCATTATGTCTAAAACTGAATCCAATAACAGATTTTATTTAGATTATTTAGGATTTTGTCGAAGAGAAATTGATAGTACTTATTTTAGTAATTTAATTTCTATCTCATGGAGTGCTTTTGATACTTTTGTTCCTCCAAAAGAGCAAGCAGACCCAGCACAAGGGACATGTTATTTTTATATTGGCTTAAAAAAGCAACATGGTATTCAAACCGCAACAGATATTCATGAAGAATTTGCTGAAGCACTATCTATATGTTTATTTAGAAAAAAAGAACAGCGTTTGACTAAAGCTATAAGAAATTTAGAATCAGATACTAATTTTAAATTTATGGAATTACCAGAAAAATTAAAGATTAATTCTAATGAATCGAATATTAATATTAAAGAAGCTGCAATTAAGTTAATTCAAAATATGAGTTCAGGTCATGCAATTGTATTATTAACTATTACAAAATTAATAGCAGTATTAGAAGAAAAAACACTTATTTTAATTGACGAACCTGAAAGTCATTTACACCCTCCATTATTATCAGCATTTGTGCGTGCATTGTCGGAGTTACTGTATGAAGTAAATGGAGTTGCAATTATTGCTACTCATTCACCTGTAGTTTTGCAAGAAATTCCTAAATCATGTGTTTGGAAAATTCAACGTGTTGGTATTGCAACTGATACAAAACGACCTAAAATAGAAACATTTGGAGAAAATGTAGGTGTTTTAACGCGAGAGGTATTTGGATTAGAAGTCATTAAATCTGGTTTTCACAAATTACTTATAGAATCTGTAAATGAAAATAAATCATATGATGAAATCTTAGATGAATATAAGCATCAATTAGGTATAGAAGCAAAAGGGTTGCTAAAAATATTGATTGCCGAAAGAGATAGAAAAAATGCTGAAATTAGAAGTGCCGAGTTATGAGAATAATGAAATATTTACATTATTGATTGAAAATATGAGCAATGCCATTTCAATAAAATCAAAATTGCAAAATCAGACAAATAAAGATTTGTTAATTCAAGCATGGGATAATTATGACCAAATGGCATCAGCACAACAGTTATTTTCTATACTACCTAATTCACAAGACGGTATTGTGCATAAAATTATTGGAGATTTAAGTTATGATGATTTAATACAAATGTATGAAAACTATTTTACTAAAAAAGAGAAAAAAATTAGACGTATATATGATGAAATTTTAGCTAAATCAGAAAGATGTCCGTGCTGTGGAGGGATAGGTATTTCTGCACAATTAGACCATTATTTACCAAAGCAAAAGTATCCTCAGTATTCTGTCTACCCAAAAAATTTAATTCCATGTTGTAGAGATTGCAATGAAGGATATAAAAAGGCTATTTTTGCAACACAAGAGAAAGACCAGTTAATACACCCCTATTTTGATAAGGAGATTTTTTTTAATGAGCAATGGATATATGCAAGTTATGATGCAACCTCCCTAAATGATACAGAAGCGACGATACAATATTTTACGCAAATTCCAAGTGCATGGAATGCCACAGATGCAAATAGAGCTAACAATTATTTTAATATTTTAGGATTAGAATCACGATTTGCAAAAGAAGCAAACAGCGAGTTGCAGATGCTTATTCCACAATTAAATCAATTGTTAAATTACCCAAATCCTTATCAAATGATGCTAGATGTTTACCAAAATTGTGCCGATACTTTTTCAATTAATCATTGGAAAAGAGTTATGTATCAAGCCGTATGTAAGAATATTTCCAATTTGATGAATGCAGTACCATAGTGATTGGTATTTACTAATTTATAACAGATAAAATTTTATCCAATATGTTATTAATTAAAAGGACTTTCATGCACGAAATCAAATGCCCCCACTGCCAAACCGCGTTCACGATTAACGAAGCCAGTTACGCTGGATATTTTAAATCAAGTTCGCACGCAAGAATTTCATGCAAAAATACATAATCATTTAATAATTTGAACTCATGCAACAAAAAGCAGCCTGAAACCCCTTTTCAGGCTGCTTTTATATTCCCTACCACCTCCAAAAAAACTCTCCAAATCCCCTTGCCCCCCCCACAAAAACTAGCTATATTTCACAATCCTTAACATACAAAAATACAAAGGAGTAAAAACCATGAATCAAGCCATCGAAAGAATCCGCCACTCAGGTTTACACAACAAAATCATGACTGCCGAACAAGCCGCAGAATTTGTCAAAGATGGTATGTTAGTCGGCGTGAGCGGCTTCACGGGTGCAGGCTATCCCAAAGCCTTACCCACCGCCATCGCCGAACACGCCAAAACCGAACACGCCAAAACCGAACACGCGCAAGGCAAGCCATTCGCCATTAAACTTATCACAGGCGCGTCCACTGCACCTGAATGCGACGGCGTATTAGCAGAAGCCAAAGCCCTATCGTTCCGCAGTCCATACCAATCCGACCCAACCCTACGCGCTGCAATTAACAAAGGCGAAGTCGCATATACAGACGTACACCTCTCCCACATTGAGCAGCAAGTGCGCTTCGGTTTCTTCGGCGAAATGGACATCGCCATTATTGAAGTGGTCGGCATCACAGAAGACGGCAAACTGATTCCGTCCACCAGCGTAGGTGTGAGCAATCAATGGGTTAAGTCCGCCAAAAAAATCATTATTGAAGTGAACACGCTGCAAAATCCCAAACTGGAAACCATGCACGATATTTTTGTAGACATCGGCACACCACCCAACCGCCGTCCGCTTTTGCTGCTAAACTCAGATGACCACATCGGCGATTATTATATCGATTGCGACACCGACAAAATTGCCGCCATCGTGTTCACCCACGACACCGATCGCAACAGCAAATTCACAGAGTCTGACGATATTTCCAAACGCATTGCCGCGCACATCATCGAATTTTTCAGCAACGAAGTGAAACACGGCAGATTAACTGAAAACCTATTACCGTTCCAATCAGGGGTCGGCAACGTCGCCAATGCTGTGTTAGCAGGCTTGCAAGACAGCCCATTCAGCGAACTCACAGGTTTCACAGAAGTACTGCAAGACGGCATGTTAGACCTGATTTTGTCAGGCAAAATGCAATCTGCATCCGCCACCGCGTTATCCTTTAGCCCCGAAGCATTGCAACGCTTTGATGACAACATCGATTTCTTGCGCGACAAAATCATCTTGCGCCCCCAAGAAATCACCAACCACCCAGAGCTGATTCGCCGCCTAGGTGTCATCAGCATCAACGCCATGATAGAAGCCGACATTTACGGCAACGTCAATTCCACGCACATCATGGGGACAAAACTGATGAATGGCATTGGCGGCTCAGGCGACTTTGCGCGTAACGCCATGTATACGTTCTTCGTAACCCCATCGGTTGCCAAAAATGGTGCAATTTCCTGCCTAGTGCCAATGGTGTCGCACCACGACCACACCGAGCATGATGTGATGTTTATCGTTACAGAACAAGGCATTGCAGACTTGCGCGGCAAATCGCCACGCCAACGCGCACAGCTCATCATCAACAACTGCGCGCACCCCGATTACCGCGATGCGCTGCAAGACTACTTTAACCGTGCCGAAAAAACCGCGCAAGGCGTACACACGCCACACTTGCTCGGCGAAGCTCTTTCATGGCATCAACGCTTTGTAGAAACAGGCGACATGCGCGTGAAATAACAAAAAGCAGCCTGAAAAATAATTTCAGGCTGCTTTTTATAGTAGCTGTAGGTCAGATACTTGAATCCGACATCTCTTCATCAATTTAGAAAGAAGTCGGATACAAGTATCCGACCTACTCCACCCAAGCCCAACCCCGTTCACGCAGCAAAACGCGCCATTGTTCCGCCACAGAATCCGTTTTCAGGCTGCCAACATCATCGCCCACATCAGGCAACAACATCACCACCAACCCAGCTTGCGCAGCTTGCGACAATTTCCCCAACTGCCGCACCACGCCCCTATCAGGTACATGTTTCGCGCGTACGCCTACCAATAACTGTACAGGCACAGTTTCCAATTCTGCTAACAAATCCCCTAAAGCCGCCCTATCTGCCACAGCCCCCCTATTCTGCCAATCCAAACCCAACACATTCACGCACCAATTGTCATCAGGCGCCAACGCGTCCAACAACACCGCCCAGCGCGTACCGTCCGCATTCAAGGCCACTTTCGGCACATTCAGCGCAACTTCATCTGCACGATAATCCGCCGCATCGTCCACCACGCGCTGCTGCCATTTCAGCACAATGTCCCGATAATACGGCAAATCCAAATCCAATTCAGGCTGCGAACGGCTCATCTGCCAACGGCAAACTACCCACGCCATCAAGCGCGGCAAGCAGCCATAACACACAATACTCCCCAGCAACAAACTGCCCCAAGCCGCCGCGTGTTCATAATGAAACGCATTTTGCGCCGCTTTTACTATTTCGGCAGACGGCACGGCAAAACCCAGTTTTTCAGGCAGCCAACTCAGCACCGCCACCAAACCCGCAAAATGCGAGCCGTTCAGCAAAGTGCTTTCCCAGTTGAAACTATATTGCCGTACCAAAAGCAGCACCAACACCGCCAAAAACATGCCCACCAGCGCACACAAAGCGCGTTGATGGCTCATCTCGCCCAACCGCCAACGCGCATGCGGTTTCATGGCAGACTGCGCATACACTTCAAAAATCGCCTGCTCCACGCTGTCTTTGCTGCCTGAAAACACACTTGCCAACATCGGTGGTATATGGCGCGGTTTACCAAACAGACTCACGCACCACACCAGCAGCATCAGCCAATTCATGCCCAAAATACCCACCAAAATCATCAAAAAATTCAGGCTACCTTGTTGCATAAGCTGATAAGTTCCCAAGAAACCCAATGCGAGCCACAACACGCGGCTCACGTGCGCCAAAAGCTGCAAACGCTGCCTGAAACTTTCCAAACGATGAAGTAGTTGTTGGTCGCGGTCAATCATCGCAGCGCGGCGGTTTAGCTTTTCTTGCACTGTGCCGTCTGCGTGGCGCAGTAATTCTGTGATAGCGAGTGGGTCGCTGGGAAAAAGGTGTCCGCGCTGCTCTAATATGCGCACGAGTTCTGTGTATAAATACATAAGTAATCAATCTGTTATTCAATTTCAGGCTGCATTTTAATACAAACGCAGCCTGAAAACCTTTTCAGGCTGCGTTCTAAAAATTAAATCAAACCTTGGTCTTTTAACGCGGCTTGCACACCTGCGTTATTTTGCACACGCTCAAAATGCGCCGCCAAATTTTTAAACTTATCAAATTTCACATCCAAACGTGGCAACCATAATTGCGTAACGTAAAAATACACATCGGCAATCGTAATTTCATTGCCCGTCAAATACGGCTGATGTGCCAATACTTCATCGGCTTGCGCGTAAATCGCTTTCATCGCCGCAATGCCCATTTCACGCAAGACTTGTTTTGCTTGCTCGTTTTCCACGCCCAACGCCGCAAACGTTTTACTAATCGCGCCGCTATGCAAATCACTGTTTGCCAACGCCAACCATTGTCGTGTCAACGCTTTTTGCTGTGCGTTACCACTACCGAAAATATTCGCTTGCGGGAATTTCTCGTTCAAGTATTCCAAAATCGCTACGTTTTGCGCCAGTTTGAAATCGCCGTCAATCAACAAAGGTACTTTGCCTTGCGGATTCAACGCCAAAAACTCAGGGGTTTTCTGTTCGCCACGTTCCACGTGAACTGGCTCAAATTCCGCTTTTGCCCAATGTAATGCGGTGTGTGGCACTAATGGACATGCGCCTTGTAAATAAAATAATTTCATCATTTTGTTTTCCTTTCTGTGTTTTCAGGCAGCCTGAAAGTTTAAATATTGCCAATTTTGTGTTGGTTCGCCGCCACCCACGCTTGCAACGCTTCTACGCTCATCCATTCAGGATTATTGTCGCTGGCATACACAAAACCTTCTGGCACTTTCTTGCCGTCCTTAATGCGTTCGGGCGTTTCGTCCCAACCGTTAATCGCTGGCAAAATTTTAAAATGTTCCGCGTATTCATAAGTGTGGAATGAATCTTCCGCGCTAATCATTTGTTCGTGCAATTTTTCGCCAGGGCGAATGCCGATGATTTCCAGCTTGCATTCAGGCGCGATTGCCGTTGCCAAATCGCTCACTTTCATAGACGGAATTTTCTTCACATAAATTTCGCCGCCAACCATATCATCAAACGCATGCCAAACCAATTCTACGCCTTGTTCCAACGAAATCATAAAGCGCGTCATGCGGTCGTCGGTAATCGGCAACACGCCCTGATTGCGAATATTCAAGAAAAACGGAATCACCGAGCCACGCGACCCCATGACATTCCCATAACGCACCACCGCAAAACGGCTGCCGTGTTCGCCCGAATACGCATTGCCCGCCACAAATAATTTATCCGAAGCCAATTTAGTCGCGCCATACAAATTCACAGGGCTGCTGGCTTTATCCGTTGAAAGTGCGACAACTTTTTTCACACCTTTGTCGATACACGCGTCAATTAAATTCATCGCACCGTTAATATTCGTTTTCACGCATTCAAACGGATTGTATTCTGCGGTTGGCACAATTTTCGTTGCTGCCGCGTGAACCACATAATCCACGCCGTCCAAAGCGCGGTATAGGCGGTCTTTGTCGCGCACGTCGCCAATGAAAAAGCGCACCCGTTTATCGCCTTGAAATTTCTTTGCCATTTCCCACTGTTTCATTTCATCGCGCGAAAAGATGATGATTTTTTTAGGGTTGTATTTCGCCAAAGTCATGGGAACGAATGTGTTGCCAAACGAGCCTGTGCCGCCTGTTACCAGTATAGTTGAATTGCTTAACATGATTTTTTCTACAATAGAATAAAATGAAAACGGCTATTATAGCAGCCTGAAAATATTATTTTGGAGAACGTCATGTATTTGCCTGAAAAACCGCCGTATGAACAGAAAAAATCGCCGTTCAATGGTGCAATCATCGCCGCACTGATAATTGTGCCGTTTGCGTTTTTGACGATGAAAACGGCGATAAGCAGCAAATCAACAAGGGCAACTTCGCAGCCTGAAAACGCCCAAGTGCCGTGGTACGCCAAAAAGCCCGACGCTGGCACATTTGAACGCGCCCATCAAGGCGACCGCAAGGCGCAATTTTTGGTTGGACGCTATTACATGCACCAAGACGATTGGGAAAACGCGGTGAAGTGGTACACGCTATCTGCTAATCAGGGACACCCAAAATCGCAAAACAATCTGGGTTTGGCATTTTTAGAGGGGCGCGATGTACCGAAGAATGCGGTAATTGGTTGCAAATACATGAAGTTATCTTACGAGCAAATGCGTACCCCTGAAGGCGCAGACAATGTGGCGATGTGCCACGACCAGCAAGGCAAAGGCACGCCAGCCGATATGCGCATTGCGTTTGAACATTACTTGGCGGCGGCTGAAGGCGGCATTGCACAAGCGCAGTTTGCGGTGGGCGAAATGTATTATCGCGACGAGGGCACGGACAAGCGGCAGCCTGAAAAAGCGGTTTACTGGTATCGTAAAGCGGCGGAACAGGAATACGTGAAAGCGATTGCGGATGTAGCGAAAATGTATTGGCGTGGCGATGAGTTGCCTGTCCGCAAAGAAAACGCTATTGCAGCGTAGTTTTTGTTGAAAAACGCACAAGTAAAAGCTGCGCAAAACGGGAAAGACAAGGCGGAAATGGAACAGAAATATCATTTGTCTGAAATGATTGCACAGTTGGAAAACAAAATGCCGCCTGATGTGCGGAAGAATATCCCCAAGTTATAGTGGATTAAATTTAGATTAGGACAAGGCGACAACGACCGCCGTTTACATCTAGTACATAAGGGAGTTGGCAACGCTGTACTAATCTAAATTTAATTCACTATAGAACAGGAATTGGCGGATAAACCGACAAAAGATTTAACTGATTAAAACGCTGACCAACAACGCTATTCGCTACACACCAAACGGTAGTCAAATCGATTTGTCCGCCGAAGAGTTGAGCGATAAGATTTTGATTTGCATTGAAGATAATGGAAATGGCATTCCCAAATCCGAACGCAAACGCGTGTTGAATCCGTTTTACCGCATTTTGGGGAGCGGCGAAGTGGGGACAGGCTTGGGCTTGTCTATCGCCGAGACGATTGCGAAACGCTATGGCGGTTCTATCGCGTTGAAAGAGAGTGTGAATTTTGAAACGGGGTTGCGTGTGGAAATCACATTTCCAAAAGCAGCCTGAAAACCACAAAAACGCAGCCTGAAAAATATTTTTCAGGCTGCGTTTGCTATAATTCCACTCTTGTTTATTCACTTCTCAGGTAGCCTGAAACATGCGTCTCACCCAAATCAAACTTGCAGGATTCAAATCCTTCACCGACCCCACCACCATCCACGTTCCCAGCCAACTTGTCGCCGTGATAGGACCAAACGGCTGCGGCAAATCCAACGTGATAGACGCCGTGCGCTGGGTGCTGGGCGAAGCGTCCGCCAAACAACTGCGCGGCGAATCCATGCAAGACGTGATTTTCAACGGCGCAGCCACACGCCGCCCCGCCCCACGCGCGTCCGTAGAACTCGTGTTTGACAACAGCGACCACACCCTACAAGGCGCATGGGGGCAATACGCCGAAGTCTCCATCAAACGCCAACTCACACGCCAAGGCGATTCCAGCTACTACATCAACGGACAACCCGTCCGCCGCCGCGACATCACCGACCTCTTCCTCGGCACAGGCGTAGGCGCGCGCGGTTACGCCGTAATCGAACAAGGCATGATTTCGCGCATTATCGAAGCACGCCCCGAAGACCTCCGCGCCTACATCGAAGAAGCCGCAGGCGTATCCAAATACAAAGAACGCCGCCGCGAAACCGAATTGCGTCTAAAAGACACGCGCGAACACCTGCAACGCCTGCACGACTTGCAAAACGAACTCACGCGTCAAGTGGAAAAACTCAACGCCCAAGCCGCCACCGCCGAGCAATATCGCAGCCTGAAAGCCCAGCTTGCCGCGCAACAAAACCAACTTGACTACGCCCAATGGCAAAACGCCCTCGCCGAAGCCGACAAAGCCGCCGAACAACACCAAATCGCCCAAACCAAGCAACAAAACACCAGCGCACAAACCGAACAACTCAACCAACAAATCCAAGCCCTGCGCCAAACCGAGCAAGCCCAACAAGAACAGCTTGCCCAGCTCAACGCCCAATACAGTCAAGTGCGCGAGCAACTCGCTCGCACCGAAGAGCAACAACGCGCCCACCAAACCCAGCAGCAACGCACCGAGCGCGAGCGCACCGCCGCTCAAGCCCAAATCGCCGCGCTGCACACCCAACACGCCGCAATCATTGCCGAGCGTGAAACCCTTGTTGCACAAAGCCAAGCCAAACAAACTGAATTGGAAACTCTCGCCCAAATCGTCGCCGAACACGAGCAGCGTTTGCCCGAACTGGAAACCCAAGAGCAAACCCAAGAAAACGCCTACCGCAGCCAGCAAGAACGCCTCAACCAAATGAAGCGCGAACTTGCCTTGAAACAACAACAACTGCAATACACCCAAACCGCCTTGACACAACACCAAGAGCGGCTCAACCGACTGCAACAAGAAACCACCGCACTCAACCTACCCGAAGACACCGAGTTAGCCACCGTGCGCGAACAAACCGAGTTGCACCAACAACAATACGAAACATCAGAAACCCAATTACAAACCCAAGAAGCCCAACTTCGCAGCCTGAAAATCGAATTACAAGCCGCTGAAGCCGCTTACCAAACCCTGCACCAACAACACATCACCGCCCAAGCCCAGCAGCAAGCACTTGCCCAACTGCTACGCAGTCAAACCACGCAAGACACATGGGCGAAAACCCCTTATGCCGACACCCCAGCCGTGTGGCAGCACATTCACGCCCCCGAAGCATGGCAACACGCGCTCAGCGTGATTTTAGCCGAGCGATTACACGCCCGTTTGCTGCCTGAAAACACCGAGTTGCAGCCTGAAAACCTGCCCCAAAGCGCAGCCGCATGGATACAATTTTCAGGCAGCCTGAACAAAAAAACACAGCCAGCACAAGCCCTAATCAACCAAATTCAATGCGACAAACCTTTTCAGGCTGCGTTGCAATATTGGTTAGACGGCGTACTTTGTTCGCCCAATTTAGCCCACGCGCTTACCCATCAACACGATTTGCAAGCCCACCAACAATGGCTCACACCCGAAGGACATCGCATTGATAAAACAGGCGCAATCCTGTTTAACGCCGACAATGCCGAACAACTCGTGCAGCAAAAAGCTCAGCACGACAGCCTATTGGCGCAACTGGAAACCCTAGAGCCGCAGCTAACCCAAGCGCAAACCCAACGCACCACCCTGCGCGAACAACTCGCCCAAGCCGAGCAACAACACAGCAACGCTCAAGCTCAACATCGCCAGCTTACCAACACCCTGCAAACCGTGCAAAACCGCGCCAACGAACTCATCACGCGCACCAACCAAGGGCAAATTCGCCGCGAACACATCGCCCAAGAACGCGCCAAAATCGCCGAAGAAAGCGAAATTTACACCCAGCAGCAAGACACCCTATCTGCCGATATAGACACGCTCACGCAAGCCGTTGCTGAATTGGACGTGCAAAACCGCGAATTGTCAAGCAGTCGCCAAAGCCAGCAAACTGCGTTAAAACAGGCGCGACTGGCGTTGCTGGAAGCCAATCTCCAACACGGCACGGCAGAACTCGCCCTGAACAAATGGCAGCAACGCATAGAAAATCTAAGCGTTCAGGCTGCCACGCTGGTTCAGCAGCAAGAAAACTGGCGTTTACGCATGGAAGAAGCCGCGCTGCTTGCCGAAAATGATGAACAAGCGCAGCTTTTGGCAACCCAGTTGGCAGACATTCAAGCGCAAGCCGAAGAACTGAACGAGCGCGTTTTAGCCGCACAAGCGCAACTTGCCGCCACACAAGCGCAAGGTCAAACCGTTTACGAAACCATGCAGCAAGCCAACGCGCAGTTGCCGCAGTTTCAGGCTGCCGTGCAAACCGCGCTGTTGCAGCAACAACAAGCCTTGCTCAACGCTCAGCGTTTCCACGAAAATTTATTAGAACGCGGCGCAGATTTGGACGCGTTCACGCCTGAAACTGAACGCAGCCTGAAAGAATTGGCACAGCACATCGCGCAGTTGCAGCAAAATATTTTGGATTTAGGTGCGGTCAATCTTGCCGCGTTGCAAGAATTGGCAGAAGCGCGTGAACGGGACAATTATTACCGCACACAAAGCGAAGACGTGTTAGCCGCGATTGCCTTGCTGGAAGAAGCGATTGCGCAAATTGACGGCGAAACGAAAGTGCGTTTCAAAGAAACTTTTGACGCGGTAAACGACAAAATGCAAGCGTATTTCCCCACGCTGTTTGGCGGCGGCGAAGCACAGTTGCAAATGATTGGCGATGATTTGCTGACGGCTGGCGTGTCGATTCAGGCGCGTCCGCCTGGTAAACGCAATTCCACCATTCACTTGCTTAGCGGCGGCGAAAAAGCCTTAACCGCCATGAGCTTGGTGTTTGCCCTGTTTAGCTTGAACCCTGCGCCATTCTGTTTGTTGGACGAAGTGGACGCGCCGCTGGACGATGCGAATACCAGTCGTTTCTGCAACTTGGTTAAAGAAATGTCTGCACAAACGCAATTTTTGTATATCTCGCACAACCGCTTAACCATGGAAATGGCAGAGCAACTGGTGGGCGTAACCATGCAAGAAAAAGGCGTTTCGCGGATTGTGGCTGTGGATATTCAAGAAGCCTTGCAAATGGCAGATGCAGCCTGAAAAACGCAAAATGTTGTTTGATAGGGACAAGGTTTATCCTTGTCCACATTTAACTTTCTGAAACACAAAAAAGGACAAGGCTAAACCTTGCCCCTACCAAATATCTGTTCGCAGCCTGAAAATTATTCCCACGAAAACCCTACCATGAACGCCTATCTCATTCTCTGCCACCGCGCCCCCACCCACATTCTCACACTCGCGCAACGCCACCCCACCGCGCAATACTATATTCACTACGACGCCAAAGCCCCGTTAATCAAGCTAGACAGCCTAAAAAACCAACCCAATATCCACATCGTCCGCAACCGCATAGACGTGAACTGGGGCGGCTTTTCCATGATAGAAGCCACATTGGTACTCATTCAGGCTGCGTTAGCCAACAAAAACAACCGCCATTTTCATTTGATGAGCGGCGATTGCGTCCCCCTAAAAACGCCCGAACAACTCGCCAAAATCTGCCAAACGCAGCCTGAAAATACCGTTTGGCTGCACAGCGAAAACGCTCCGCACCTGCGCTATCGCACCCGTTTCAACGCCCCACACGCCGACACCAAATGGCAACGCAAACTCATCGGCAAAATCCTCACACGCAGCCTGAAAATCGCCGACAAACTCATTCCCAGCAGCGAAACCTGCCTTTCAGGCAGCCAATGGTTTTCCGCCAACCGCGCTGCCTTGCAAATCCTGTTCAACGAAAGTTTGGGAGACCCCACCGCGTTTTTTGAGAAAAAACTCGTGCCAGATGAACACTTTTTTCAACACATTGTCGCCCAAAATTCAGGCAGCCTGAACCACATCAACAACAACCACCGCTTTATCCGTTTCGCCGAAAACGCCAACCACCCAGATGCACTCACGCTAGACGATTTGTGGGCAGCGCAACGACAAGATTTTTGGTTCGCGCGGAAAGTGTCGCCCGAAAATATTGAGCGGTTTTTGCAATACGAAACGCAGTTATGATTTTCAGGCTACTTGAAAATGGAACGTGGGCTGCCAGCCCACAAACACCCCACCCCCACCACTTTGCGGGCAAGCTGCCCGCACTCCATCGAACATGAACTTCACCGTCCTAATGTCGCTCTACATCAAAGAGCAGCCTGAAAACCTCCGCCAATCCCTGCAAAGCCTAGCCGACCAAACCCAACGCGCCAGCGAAATCATCATCGTGCTAGATGGCAACATCACGCCCGAATTGCAAGCCGTGCTAGACCACTTCCAGCCCATTCTACCGCTCAACATTTTCAGGCTGCCTGAAAACGTAGGGCTAGGCAAAGCACTCAATTTCGGGCTGCAACATTGCACGCACGAATGGGTGTTCCGCATGGACACAGACGACATCGCCACCCCCACCCGATTCGCCGAGCAATGCCAATACATCGCCCAAAATCCCAACGTGCAACTTTTGGGCGGACAAATCGCCGAGTTCGCCCAAAATCCCGAACACGCCCAACACGCCCGAATCGTCCCACAAACGCAGCCTGAAATCATCTCGTTCGCCAAAAAGCGCAACCCATTCAACCACATGACAGTCGCCTACACAAAAACTACTGTGCAACAAGCAGGCGGCTATCAACATCATCTGTTTATGGAAGACTACAACCTGTGGCTGCGAATGCTCTCAAACGGCGCAACCGCCGCCAATCTGCCGCAAACCCTTGTTTACGCGCGAACAGGCAACGCCATGTTGGAACGTCGCCGCGGTTGGCAATATGTGCAGAGCGAATGGCAGCTCATGCGTTTAAAACACAGATTGCGTTTTCAGGCTGCATTGCCCGCGTTTGGGTGTTTTTTGTTGAGAAGTGTGCCGCGTGTGTTGCCTGCGAAATGGTTACGTGGGGTTTATCAAGCTATCAGGAAATAAATCAAGCTGCCTGAATAGCTTTTGACGGGGATTTGATTAGAGAGAATAAATTAGAAATAATCACGCCTTCGCCGTTGCAAAACGGTGAAACTGGGAGGCAGGGATAACACAAAACCCCTGCTGGAACAGGGGTTTTTGTGTTGCACTTGCCAAGTGATTAACACTTTACAGGAGCAACGTAGGCGGTTTTTTATTGCGCTTTAAAAGCATGAAAACCGTACAAAATACACAACCCCCAAAACGCAGCCTGAAACCGTTATAATCCCATTTTTCAGGCTGCAATCAAAAACCACATGAAACCCACCCCGTCTCTCTTTATCCGACTGATTATCGGCGTGTTACTCATCGCGCTCACTGCAGAACTCTACCTATCCGTCAAAGACATCCACCCCCACGACACCAAAGTGATTAACAGCGCAATCATCTGTTTCATCGCCTATTTAACCACTGCCGTATCCATCACCACCCTCCGCGCCTTCCCTGGCAAACAAACCTGGCTGAACATTCTGCCCGCCGTCGGTATCGCATACAGCAGCGTATTTGCCGTCAGCGGCGTGTTATTCATCACATTCTCAAACAGCTTCGTGATTGCCAACGGACTGATTACCGCCGTCTTCTTTCTAGCCGACTTCTACATCAGCCGCCACCGCACCCCACGCATGGCATACATACCACTCGGACGCGCCACCCACGCCGCCGAAATCCCAAACGTAGAATGGCAACGCCTAGACCAACCCACGCTGCCTGAAAACCGCCTACGCGCCATCGTCGCCGATTTGCACAGCAACGACCTTTCCCCCGATTGGCAACGCTTTCTCGCCGATTGCACCCTGCGCGGAATCGCCGTTTACAACATTCGCCAAATCGAAGAATCGCTCACAGGGCGCGTCAAAATCCGCCACATGTATGAAAACGACTTAGGCTCATTGCTACCCAGTCCGCGCTATATGCTCGTGAAGCGCGTGTTGGATATTTTCCTGATTATCATCAGCGCACCGCTCACCGTGCCGCTGATGATAGCCACCGCCATCGCCATTCGCAGCGAAAGCGCAGGCAGCATATTTTTCGTGCAAAACCGCGTTGGGCAAGGCGGACACGAGTTCAAAATCTACAAATTCCGCAGCATGACGCTCGATTCCGAAAAAGACGGCGCAAAACTTGCGCAAGTGGGCGACGCCCGAATCACGCGCGTTGGCAAGTTTATCCGCAAAACGCGCTTGGACGAATTGCCGCAATTTTGGAATATTTTGCGCGGCGACATGAGCTTAATCGGCCCTCGCCCAGAGCAAAAAGTGTTTGTAGAACAATTCAATGAGCGCATTCCGTTTTATAATTATCGCCATATTGTGAAACCGGGGTTGTCGGGCTGGGCGCAGGTTACGCAAGGCTATGCAGGCAACGAAGACGAAACACAAATCAAGCTGGAACACGATTTTTACTACATCAAACACTTTTCGTTATCGCTGGATATTTTGATTATTTTTAAAACGATTAAGACGATTTTGACAGGCTTTGGGGCGCGTTGAGGTTTTCAGGCAGCCTGAAAACAAAAAGTCGGCTTGGAAAACCGACCTACAACAGTTTTGCAAAAATATCATTTTCAATCATTTTGAACAAAGGAAACCACCATGAACATTCTCGTAACAGGCGGCGCAGGCTTTATCGGCTCACACACCGTAGTGGAACTGTTAAACGCAGGACACAACCCCATTATATTGGACAACTTATGCAATTCATCAGCCAAAGTGCTGACTCGAATCAACGAAATCACAGGCAAAACGCTCGTATTTTATCAAGGTGACATCCGCGACCGCGCCCTATTGCAACAAATTTTCAGTGAACACAAAATCGATAGCGTGATTCACTTCGCCGCCCTCAAAGCCGTGGGCGAAAGCGTGGCGCAACCCTTGCGTTATTACGACAACAACGTTTCAGGCAGCCTTGTTTTATTGGAAGAAATGAGCAAAGCAGGCGTGTTTAGTATCGTGTTCAGCTCGTCTGCCACCGTGTATGGCGACCCAGAAATTGTGCCAATCACAGAAAGCTGCAAAACAGGCGGCACAACCAACCCTTATGGCACATCAAAATACATGATGGAACGCATGATGATGGACTTGCAACACGCCGACCCACGTTGGAGCGTGATTATCCTGCGCTATTTCAACCCAATTGGCGCGCACCCAAGCGGCAAAATCGGCGAACAACCGAACGGCATTCCCAACAACTTGCTGCCATACGTTTGCCAAGTCGCCGCAGGCAAACTAAAAGAACTTGCCGTATTTGGCAACGACTACGACACCCCAGACGGCACAGGTGTTCGCGATTACATTCACGTTCAAGATTTGGCAATCGGGCATTTAAAAGCCCTGAATACCAAAGCCCAAAGCGCAGGCGTACACATCTACAATCTCGGCACAGGGCAAGGTTATTCCGTATTGGACATCGTGAAAGCGTTTGAGCAAGCATCTGGGCAAAAAGTGCCTTATGCGATTAAACCGCGACGCGCAGGCGATATTGCTGCGTGTTATTCCGACCCAGCCAAAGCCAAAACAGATTTAGGTTGGACGGCAGAACGTGATTTAAACACGATGATGATTGACGCATGGCGTTGGCAATCTAATAACCCAAATGGGTATGAAGACTAAATAATTTTCAGGCTGCTTTTTGTGATACAAACTCAACGCAGCCTGAAAACCAATTGCCTACATATGGGCTGCATTTTTCCGATAAAATGCAGCCTGAAAATCTTTAACCATTCACAAAAAACACCATGAAAAACCTAATCCTAACCGCCATCAATAACAACTATCACTTTTGGTACAACCAAGCCATTCCCTTTTTTCTCAGCCTAGCCGACACCGATTTTTCAGGCAACGTTGGCGTGATTAGCTACGGTTTGTCCGAAGAAAAACAAAACGTCTTGCATGAAAATGGCTACTTAGTTTTTCAGGCTGCCCATCATTTTCAAGACATCACCATCGACCGCCAATGGACAGCCGCCCAAATCGCCCAATCAGGCGAATTTGACCGCGTCGCACTTTACGACACCGACATTTGGTTTCCCAATTCACATCTATCCGTATTCAACCCAATCCAAGACCCAGAAAAACTCTACGCCGCGTATGACGTTTCCTGTGCCAATTTCATTTTTAACTGCGCACAAGATTACGGAAGAGACCGTGTTCGCAACAAAATCAACCAACTCATGCAACAAAACGGCTACCCCTATCAAGTCGGCGTATTAATCGGCTATCCATTAGCATGGCAAAAATACAGCCAATATTTAGACACCCTGCTCACAGAAAACCAATTCAAAATCGAATACGGCGTAGATACCACCGCCTTTAACCTATACGCCATCGACCAAAATGGCGTGGCACGGCTGCCTGAACGCTACAATTGCCTACCCACATGGGGCTTACAAATCAGCAATTTAAGCGAACAAGGCAAGCAGCCTGAAAAAGAAACCCACCGTTTCACGCTCAACGGCGAACCCGTAGAAGGCATACACGTGGCAGGCAACTTGCGCCGTTGGGGGCGACACGATTACGAATACTCCGTTTATCATGGCGAACGCTACCATGCAGCAGGCAAAAAATTCCGTCATCGCCCATTCACACCACAAAACATTCCCGTTGAAGCCTTAACACACCAAAGCGCGTCGCATTCCCCTACGCTTATCGTCCGCCAAGTGATGATAGAAAACAGCATAGAAACCGAATGCCAAAACGACGAAATCCTCATTCGCGCATCAGGTTACAGCAAATTCACGTTGCACAACCCGCACGATTACGACATCACTTTTCAGGCTGCCTTACAAACTGTGTTAAACCGTCATTTATGTCAAGTAGCCATAGCACAACAATCCACAGGCGAAATCACCGATTTCAAATTCAAGCACAATTTCTGGCTCACGTTTACCATAAAAAGCGGCGAAGAAATCACGTTCTACACCAACGATTTAAACCCCGAACACAGCATGGCACAATGGCGGTTTAGATTAGTAAACTTCGCAGCCTGAAAACCCCATTAACAAAAGCAGCCTGAAAACATTTTCAGGCTGCAACATCATCATGAAAATCCTAAAAGACAGCTTCATCTACCTATTCGGCGAACTTGCCGCTAAAGCCCTACCCTTTCTCTTGTTGCCCTATCTCACACGCAAATTCGGCGCAGCAGGCTTCGGCGAACTCTCGTATTATCAAACCATCTGCTCCCTACTCATCATCGTTTTTGGACTCAGCCAAGACGGTGCACTGACACGCTATTTTTATGTGTACGGCAAGCGCAACCTAAACAACATCATGCTCGCAGGCTACGGCTACACCGCGCTCATGGCAACGCTCGCCCTGATTTTCGCCGCAATCACACAATCGCTCACAATCGCCGCCGTGATTTGCGCCGCCGCCGCCCAAACCGTGCTAGGTGTACAACTTGCCCTGCGCCAATGCCAAAAACGCGCCCTGCCCTACACCCTCATCCAAACCACAAACGGCGTGTTTACCAGTCTGCTCACCGTGCTGATTTTGGAAACCACCGTCGCCGCACCGATTGCCATGCGTTTCGCCGCCCTATTTCTCGGCAACGCAGCCGTGTCCATCGCCGCCTATTGCCTAATCCCCAAAACACAAAGCCGCCAAAATTTCAGAAAACTCAAACTTGCAGGCTGCTATGTTTTAACTTTTGGTTTACCGCTCGTCCTGCACCACGCCAGCGGCTTTGTGAAAGGTCAGCTAGACCGAATCGTCATTTATCAGCACTATCCAGCCGAACAGCTCGGCATTTATTCCGCAGGTTTGCAGCTTGCCAGCATACTCAGCATTCTACTGCTCGCCGTGAACAAAGCCACCGTGCCGCACTATTATCAAGCCCTGAAACAAGGTAGCCTGAACGCCGAAAAAGTCCGCAAATTTGCGTTATTTAGCCTGATTGCTGTCCCCATTCCCACATTTATCGCCTTTTTGCTGCCTGAAAAACTATACGTTTGGATTTTGGGCGCACAATATCTCGGTGTGAAATACTACATCTTGCTGTTTTTGCTCGGATTTGGGTTCACAATCCCCTATTATTTGCTCGTCAATTTCCTGTTTTATCATGGCGAAAACAAACGCATTGCGACTATTTCTGTGTTATCCACCGTTGTTTATTTGGTTGCACTGTTTGCCACTTCGCTGGTTGGTATTCAATGGATTCCGCTTGCCATGATTATTGGCAATATCACCATTTTGCCGATTTTGTATCATCGCGTTTCACAACATATCAAAGCAGCCTGAAATCTTTACGAAACTCGTAATGCTTTTGCAGCCTGAAAAGAGCCCCTGCCCCCTCGCAAGGGCTTTTTTCGTTTATTTGCTCTATTTTAATCTCTTAACTTTCCCTACAAAATATTGATAATGATTTTTATTTGTCTTAAAATTTTAGAAATAATTTGATTTTGTGAGCATGTAATTAATCATTCTGAAGAAATAGAGAGAACGGATGAAACGCTTTACCCTTTCTTTGCTTGCCATTCTTTGCGCAAACGCTTGGGCGGAAACTGCCACACCAGCCGCCAATCAAAACCTCCCCAGTCTCAAAGTAACCGCCTCCAAAATCAACCGCCCCTATCAAACCCCGTCTGCCGTGTCGCATATTGAAAAAGATGAAACTGGCAGAGACTTAAACGAAATCATCCGCAGCAGCCCCAGCCTGTTCACGCAGCACGACATTGGGCAAGGCGGTATTTCCGTGAACATGCGCGGCTTGGAAGGCTTCGGGCGCGTGAACACCACTATTGATGGCGTGAGCCAAACGTTTTACCAAACCAACCCAGCGCACGGCTGGAACGGGAACACGGTTTACGTGAACGAAGACTTTTTGGCAGATGCAGAAATTGAACGCGGCTTGGCACACGGCGCAGCAGGCGGCAACGCTTTGGGTGGCAGCCTGAATTTCCGCACACTTGCCCCATCAGATTTAGTGGAACAAGGCAAATCCTTTGGCGGACGCTTGACCTTGCGCCGTGGTTCAAATGGCTATGGCACAAACGGCATGGTCGCGCTGGCGCATAAGCAAGAATTAGCCAATTCAGGCAGCTTTGGCGCATTGCTCGCGTTTGGTGGCAAAGTGAAAGGCGGCTATAAAAACGGTGCTGGCGAAACCATTGCAGGCGCTGGCTTGGAAGACAACAAAGCCATGGAAAGTGGCGTTCACGCACGAAACTTTATGGGCAAACTGGAATATTCGCCCAACCGTTACCACAACTTCAAATTCAGCTACATCGGCAACCGCAGCCGTACGCACAACAACCACACTCCCATTGAAGTGGCAACAGACAGCGGCTTGCTGCAATACCGTTACAAACCCTTGTCTGATTTAGTGGATTTACGCGCAGACGTGTCTTACGGCGAATCCCGTCAGTATTTCCAAAAAGAAAACTGGGACAACGGCTACCAAAATCGCACCACCAAAAACCCAACGTGGTCATTCAATTTAAGCAACCGTTCCGCGTTTGAATTGGGCGATAGCGATTTGAGTTTAACGTACGGCACAAAAATCCAGCGCACCCGTTATCACTCAGATGAAGACAAATTAGACAATCCCGAAGCCTCAAGCGTGTTGGCGACAGGCAAGCAAAACACCGCCAACATTTTTGCTGAAGCAGAATGGAAGTTGAACAAATGGACAGTAACAAGCGGCGCACGTTACGAACGCTACGGCTACGCAGGTTATTTACCACCTACAGAAGACGATGGCGCAGTGGTTCTGCCAAAAGGCGGCAATGTGCATTTCAACAGCAAAGAAAACCACTTCAACCCTTATTTCGGTTTAGCGTATCAGTTCACAGACTGGCTGCAAGGTTACGCCACATACGCCCACACCAGCCGCGCACCGAATGTGCAAGAGTTTATGTATGTGAACAACTTGAAAAACAACCCTTATTCCGTGAACCCCTATTTGAGAGGCGAAACCGCGCGCAACCGCGACATCGGTTTCAACATCTTCAAACAAGGCTTTCTGAAAGACAATGACACCGCGCGTTTGAAAGTCAATTACTTCAACAACCGCGTGAAAAATTACATCTTCCAAGACCAGTTTTACGTGTGCAACAACTTCGCAAAATGCAGCTTAGACGATTATGTGCACAACGGCGGCGACATTTCTCCAGTTGGCATATTCCGCAACGCGACCGACACCACCAAAATTCACGGCTGGGAAATTGAAGGCGGTTACGACTTCGGTCGCGGCTACATCAACGTAGCCTACAGCCGCAGCAAAACCGACACGCCAACCGACTGGTTAGCCGACATTACCAGCACCACACGAACGCAGCCTGAAAGCCAGCTTGTGTTAGACGTGGGTTCGCGCTGGTTGGATAACAAACTCGTCGTTGGTGCGCGCATGACACGCATGGGCGACGACACCGTACCAGCAGGCATCGACACAGATTTGAATTTGCCCACCACCACCAAAATCAAAGGCGGCAAAAAAGTGTTTGATTTGTATGCGAAATACGACATCAATAAACACGCTAAACTGTTCTTCAACATTGATAACCTGACGAACACCGTTTACAACTATCCGCTCAGCAGTGGTGGTACGTTGGGGACGGGGAACACAGGCGCAACTTCTGACTGGGCGAACAAAGGCACAGGTCGCGGAAGAACGTATTACGCGGGTTTTACGATGCAGTTTTAATGAAACCTGTTTTCAGGCTGCTTTTGAGTATGCAACAAAAAGGCGATTTTGCCACTGTTAGTGAGCTGTGTGCTAGGCTACTTTTGAGTATGCAACAAAAAGGTAGACTGGGTCGCGCCCCAGCACATCTTCATGCAGCCTGAAAATATGGCATGTAGGGTGCGCCTCGTATACCAATTTTTCAAATTAACCCATTTTTCAGGCTGCCTGAAGATTTTAGTGCGTGGGGCACACCCTACGTTTATGCCATTTTGTCGCACACAAAAAGCAGCCTGAAACCCCAAAACCCCACCATGAAAACCCCATTCCTAATCATCATCGCCCTAGCCCTACCGCTCGCACACGCCGAGCCAACAGGCACAATCTACCAAACCGCCACAGGGCAAACCCTCACACCCGTTCAGCTTGCCGAGCAACTCAAGCAAGCTGACATCGTGCTGATTGGCGAAGAGCACGACAACCCCCAACACCACGCCGCCCAGCAATGGCTGCTGGAACACACCAACCGCCACACAGGCAGCACCATTTTGGAAATGCTCGCGCCCGAACAGCAGCAGCCCATCAACGAAGTGCAAACGTGGTTTCATCAAGGCGGTAAAAGCGGCATGCGTTCGCTCGCAGGCAAAATCAACTGGAACATGGCTTGGGATTGGTCGCAATATCAAAACGTGATGCACACGCTACTCACTCAAACACCAGCCATCGTTTCAGGCAGCCCCAGCCGCAGCGAACTAGCCGCCAACCAAAATTTCGCGCCGCAAGGCAAATTTGCCAGCCAAGCCAAAGTGCAAACTGCGTTGTCGCAAATCATCAGCAATCATCACGGCGGCGGCAACATGGTCGCTATGCAGCAATACAAAGACTTCCGCATGGCTCAAGCCCTGTTGCAATCGCCTAAACCAGCGTGGCTGATTGCAGGCAATATTCACGCATCCAAGCAACTGGGCGTTCCCCTGTTTTTGCAAGATGCAGGATTTTCAGGCAGCCTGAAAGTGCTGTTGCTCAGCAGCAAAGACAACGAAATCGACAAACAACACGCTGATTATATTTGGCTATTTTAATTTTTCAGGCAGCCTGAAAACAACACCCCACAAAAGAAAGCATTTTCATGACCCCAAACACCCTAATCGAAACCCAAGAACAATCCATTATTCAGGCAGTCAAACAAGCGCAACTGACAGAAGGACAATACCTCGCCCAACACCCGAACAGCCAATATCTCGGCAGCGAAATCAACGCCTTTTTGCTCAGCTTAGAAGCACTCGGCAACCTAACCAGCACCGTTCGCAACCCCATCGCCTACAGCCAAAAAACAGGCATTTATCACAACCTAGACCTGTCTCCCATGATGGGCACCGCCATCAATTTAGGCGGACTCGACTTGCGCCTATTTTTGCGCCGCTGGAAACACATCATCGCCCACCAACAAAACGATTGCTACAGCTTCCAATTTTTCGACACATACGGCAACGCCATCGAAAAAGTCTATCTCACGCAGCCTGAACAAATCCCAGCATGGCAGCAACTGTGTCAGCAATTTACCCAAAGCACCACGCCCGAATGGGAAACGCAGCCTGAAAACCCAGCCACCCCACTCAACACACTCACCCCCGAAACCATCGCTGCCTATCAGCAAGAATGGCAAACCCTGCAAAACGTCCACCACTTTCGCGTTGTGCTGTCTCAGTTTGGCATCGACCGCCTGCAAGGTTTGCAATACGCCCCACAAAACGATGCCATGCGCCTACCCATTGCCGCATTAGAAGCCATCATCACCCAATGCGCACAACGCAAAATCACCCTGCTGACTTTTGTGAACAACAACGGCATTGTGCAAATTCAAACAGGCAAAGTGCACCACATCACACGCCAAGACAACGGCTTACACATGCAAGACCAGCAAGAAGAACAGTTCACCTGCCACATACAAGACCAAAGCATCAGCCAATTTTGGTTTGTCCGCCGACCAGGCAGCAACGGCATAGTGCACAGCTTTGAAGCCTACAACGACCAACGCGAATTAGTTTTGCAATTATTTGGCAGACAAGCAGACGCAGAAAGCGAACCAGCTGATTGGCAACAGCTTGTTCAAGATATTTTGACTCAATTTCAGGCAGCCTGAAAATCTATTCACAAAGGAAAAAAACATGAAAAAAACCGCCCTACTATTAGCCCTTCTCGCCAGCAACGCCTTCGCGCAACGCATCGTTGTCCTCACCCCCGACACCGCCGAAATTGTCGCCAAACTTGGTGCAGCGAATGAAGTGGTCGGGATTCACGAATACAACCACCTGCCCGAATACACCCAAACGCCCACCATCGGCTTTTTCCGCACTCTATCGCCCGAACCCATTGTGTCCAAAAAACCCGATTTGGTGCTCGGCAGCTTTGTCGCCACACCCAACACCATTTTCCAAAACCTGAAACAAAGCGGCGTGCGTGCAGAAAACGTCAATCCCACCGAAACCCTCGCCGAATACACTGCCAGCATTAACCGCATTGGTGCACTGATTGGCAAACAAGCCCAAGCCAGCGAATTGACCAAACAGTTTCAGGCTGCCATCAAACAACAACCAGCCACAGGCAAACGCTATCTGCTGAGCTATGACGGGCGATACGTTTCAGGTCGCGGCACGGTGGGCGACACGCTGATTAAGTTAGCAGGTGGCATCAACGCCGCCGATTCCGTGCAAGGCTTGAAACCGCTCTCGCGCGAAGCGTGGCTTGCCGCCAAACCCGATGTCATTATCATCGCCAAACACAACGAAGCCATGCTAGGCGGTGCAAGCAAATTAGCTGCGCGTCCCGAGCTTTCAGGCAGCCCTGCCGCCAAAAATGGCAAAATCGTTTTTTGGACGGGCGACCACTTTTTGCGTTATAGCTTGCATACGCCTGAAAGCATTAAGCAGTTGAATCAGTTGGCGAAATAAAATTCAGGCAGCCTGAAAACGCATAACCGTAGGGTGCGCCCCGCTCACCAAAACTTTCAGGCTGCCTGAAAATTTGATTTCATTAAAAAAAACGGTGCACATGGTGCACCCTACGCAAAAATTCTCTCGCATTCAAAAGCAGCCTGAAAAACATAAAAATACATTCCACCCATGTTCACAAAATACATTCTTCCCATTCTCGCCATTGGATTACTCGCTCTCTTCTGCCTCGGCATCGGCGAAGGCACATGGCAAAACCCCTTCACCATCGACGACGTGATGCGCGAAATCCGCCTACCACGCATCATCGTTTCCCTACTCGTCGGCGCAGCCCTATCCGCAAGCGGTGCCGCCCTGCAAGCCCTGTTTGAAAACCCACTCGCCGACCCAAGCCTCATCGGTACATCAGGCGGCGCAGCGATTGGCGTTGTCGTCGTGATTGCGATGGGCTGGGGCAGCATCGGCGTACCGCTTGCCGCCTTTTTGGGCGCGTTTGGCGTGTGCATGCTGATTTTGCTTGTTCATCGCTGGATAGGCGGCGGCAAATACGGCTTGCTCGTTTTAGGCTTCGTACTCAGCGCACTCTGCAGCTCGCTCGTTAGCCTCATTTTATTTATGTCAGACGACATGGCACTTCGCAGCGCAATGACTTGGCTCGCAGGCAGTTTTTCCGAAGCAGGATTCATCTCGCTTAGTTACGCCGCCAGCATTATGCTCATCGGCTGGCTGATTTTATTAGCCATCGGTAGACAGCTAGACTGCTTACTTTTGGGCGACGAAGCCGCACAAACCATGGGCATCAGCATCGCCAAAACACGCACCCTCACCATTATCGGCGCAGCCATGATGACAGGCGCTGCCGTATCACTCGGCGGCATTATCGGCTTTGTTGGCATGATGGTGCCCAACGTATTAGCCCGCGTGATTGGCGGCGGACGCAGCCGTTTAATCGCCCTAGCCGCCTTATGGGGCGCAGTGTTCGTGCTGATTGCCGACACGTTTTCACGCTGGATTATCTATCCAATAGACCTTCCCGTTGGCATCGTCATTTCCATACTCGGCGGACCATTTTTCCTATGGCTCATCATGGACAAAAGAGACAAAGCATGACCCTACATTTTCAACACGGCAAAATTATTTCAGGCAGCCGCACCATTTTAGACGTGCCCGAAATCCAGTTCCCAGACCACCAAATCAGCACCATCATCGGCGCAAACGGCGCAGGCAAATCCACCCTGCTCAAACAAATTTTGCAATCTAAACACACCCAATGGCGCGGCCAACCTTTTCAGGCTGCCTTAAAATGCGGCAAATGCGCGTGGGTTGGGCAACACGAAAGTTTCCAGCTCCCCATGACACTGCTCGAATACGTCCTCATGGCGTGTTATCCCAAACTCGCATGGCATCAGCAGCCCAATCGCGCAGACAAAGAACACGCCGCCCACTGGCTGCAACAATTTGAGCTAGACCACCTGATAAACAAGCGCATCGACACCCTATCAGGCGGCGAAAAACAACGCGCCGCCATCGTCCGCGCCCTGTTACAAAATGCTGAAATTCTGCTGCTGGACGAACCTACCAATCACCTCGATATTCGTCATCAGCACGTTCTCATGCAGCAACTACGCGCCCTGAACGAACCCAAACCGACCATCATCATGGTGTTGCACGATTTGAACCTTGCCGCCCATTACAGTGATTTTGTCGCCCTGATGAAAGATGGCAAAGTCGTCACCCACGGAGAAACCAGCGAAGTGATGCAAGCGCAAACCCTCAGTCAGCTTTATGATTGGCAAATCATTGGCGACGTGCAAACAGGTTTTCAGGCTGCTTATACAGCACAGAAAGCAGCCTGAAAAATAGAAAAAGCAGCCTGAAAACCAATTTCAGGCTGCTTTTCATTTCCAGAATATCGTTGAATAAAATAAAAAACTCCTAACCTTGTAGGTCGGATTCTTGAATCCGACCTAAGAATATGGGATTTCTATTTCATTTCACTATACAATCCCATTTTTCCCATTCACGCAGCCTGAAAAATGAAAAACCTCTTTATCTGCCTCACCCCATTACAAGCCCTTATCGCCCAAGCCCTCATTCGCCAAACCGCCCCTATTCCAGCTGATTTGCTCATGGTCTGCTATCCCGAAGCCGACAACGCCAAATTCCACCATTACTACCAGCAAACCGCCGCTCAATGCCAGCATAGCAGCTACCAAATCATGCCCAACGGCAGATTTCAGCGCGAGTTCGCCCTGCCCAAACTGCTGAAAAACCTAGAAAAATCCTACCAAACCATTTACGCCGCCAGCATCGACAACCCCATTGTCCAATACCCACTCAGCCACCTAAACTTCCAAGTCCTCGAAACCTTCGATGACGGCACAGGCAACCTCTACCCCAACAGCATTCTCTACCAAAACCCACCACACAGCCTGAAACGCAAAATCATCAACCAAATCCAAGGCATACACTACCAAACCCAAGATTTGCGCCAACTCAGCCGCCAACACCACACCCTTTATCCCAACCAGCCAAATATTGTCAGCCCCACAATCCCCGTACAACTCTGGCAAATGCAGCCTGAAAACCAAACTCCGTTTTCAGGCTGCCAAAACACACAAAAAATTCTGCTCGGTCAACCTCTATTTCCCGAAGCAGAACAAAACATCACCCTTGCGCAACACATTGCCCAAAAATACCAAATCCCCCAATATTTCCCCCACCCCCGAGAAAATTACAGCGTGGACAATATGGAATACATCGACACCCCTCTCATTTTTGAAGACTATTTACTACAACAAATCCAAAAGCAGCCTGAAACCCAATTTCACATATATCATCTAGCCAGCACCGCCGCGCTGAATGTGAGCCATTTTCTGCGCGTGCAAATTCACACAATCCAACCCAATAACGCTCTTTTCAAGCAACAAAATTTCACCACTTTGTATCAAATCATGAACAACATGGGCTTGCACATTGAAAATTTAACTGATTAAAATCAAATAAAAAAATCAAAGAAAGTAAATTTCAGGTTAAGCAATAAATCTACATGAACAATCATGGTATTATCTCCCTCGCTTACTCCTAGCAACTGGCGTAATTGACTTCCCTATAATTTGCATGCAATTGCGCTTTTTCATTCCATAATGAAACCGATGTTGCCGCTCTTCTGGCAACATCGGCTTTTTTTGCGTAAAAAAAATGCAGCCTGAACACTTTTCAGGCTGCATTCACATTATTTCACAGCAGGCGCACTCGCAATACTCACATCACTTGGAACTGCTTGGTTCCATTTCTTCAAAATCGTCTCATACTCACCCGATTTTTTCACATTCGCCAAACCCGCATTGATTTTATCCAACAATTCCTTATTCCCCTTTTTTACCGCACAAACCAAGTTAGACCCACGGCTTACAGGCAATTCTTGAGAAACAAATTTCACATTCTCATCTTTAAACGTTTAGCTACCCATGTAGTACTGCAACACAGTAGAATCTGCCACCACCTTAGCCTGATTGCCCACCAACGTACGCAATGCACCAAAAAACCGAATCACGAATCACCAATTGAGATTGCTTCACTTGGAAACGTTCAGGCAAATCTTTTTGAGCATCTTCAGAACTAGAAATTGCAATTTCAGGCTGCTTAAATATGTTTTGCGAGTTCCGCCGCCTTGCCGATATACAGTGCAGGCGTAAGCGCGAGCAATTCCGCTTTGGCTTCATCGGGAATATTCAGGTTGCTGATAAATATTTTCAGGCTGCCTGAAGTGATACCGCCTTTGCCGCGCGTTAAATCTTTGAGTTGCTCGTAAGCGTTTGGCACGGCATAACGGCGCATAACTGTTTGAATCGGCTCGGCTAATAATTCCCAAGTTGCGTCCAAATCCGCCGCCATTTTTTCGGGATTAGCTTCCAATTTGTTCAAGCCACGCAAATGCGCGACCAAACCCAAAACGGTATAGCCCACGCCCATGCCCATATTGCGAAGCACCGTACTATCCGTCAAATCACGCTGCCAACGCGACACAGGCAATTTTTCCGACAAAAAGCCCAGCACCGCATTTGCCATGCCTAAATTGCCTTCCGAATTTTCAAAATCAATCGGATTGACTTTGTGCGGCATGGTGGAAGAACCCACTTCGCCAGCCTTCACTTTTTGCTTGAAATAGCCCAGCGAAATATAGCCCCATACATCGCGGTTGAAATCAATCAAAATCGTGTTGATGCGGCTAATCGTTTGGAAGAATTCCGCCATATAATCATGTGGTTCAATTTGGATTGTGTACGGATTAAACGTCAAACCGAGCGATTGTTCCACAAATTTTTTGCTGTGGTTTTCCCAATCCACATCGGGATACGCAACCAAATGCGCGTTGTAATTGCCCACCGCGCCGTTGATTTTGCCTAAAAATTCTTGTTCCGCTAACTGCTTGATTTGGCGATTTAAACGGTACAACACATTGGCAATTTCCTTGCCCAAAGTCGTGGGCGTGGCTGGCTGACCGTGTGTGCGCGACATCATCGGCACTTCGGCTAAATCATGCGCTAATTGCTGCAATTTGGCGGTAAATTCGGCTAATTTCGGCAATAACACGTCTTCATGTGCTTGTTTCAACATCAACGCATGAGATAAATTGTTGATGTCTTCCGAAGTGCAGGCAAAATGGATAAATTCGTTTACCACGTGAACTTCGGCATTGTTTTCAAAACGCTTTTTCAACCAATATTCAATCGCTTTCACATCGTGATTGGTCGTAGCTTCAATCGCTTTCACTTCGGCAGCGTTGTCTAAATTAAACGATTGAATCACGCTGTCAATTTCGGCAATCGTGCTGCCTGAAAATGCTGGTACTTCGGCGATTTTCGGCTCGGCTGCCAAGGCTTTGAGCCATTCCAATTCCACGCGAACACGCGCTTTCATCAAGCCATATTCTGAAAAAATCGGGCGCAAATCTTCGGCTGATTTGGCGTAACGTCCGTCTAAAGGAGAAAGGGCAAAAATGGGGTTAATCATGGGTTTCTTTCAAATCGGGTTTTCAGGCTGCCTGAAAGGTTTTTTTGGGGATTTCTAACGCAACATCGGCATAAATATCGACAAGCGATAAAGTGGTGTCCACGCAAGGTAAGGTTATCACGTCATCGGCTTGCACGAATGTTTCGGCTTTCCAGTTGTCTTCGCTGCGGTAAATGGTTACGGTGCGGAGATTTTGTTCAACTAAAATATAGGCTTCTAGTGTGGAAATTTGGCGGTAGCCGTTTAGCTTAATCGTCAAATCGACTGCGCGTATGCTTTCGGATAGCACTTCAAAAATCACAACGGGCTGACCTACTTGGTTTTCGTTGCGTGTGCTGTCGCAGTCAATTACAACATCAGGGTAGTAATAATTGTGTTTGCATTGGACGCGCCAATCTCTGACAAATGCTTTGCACTTTTTATCTTTAAACTTTGGGTATAAGTTACCCAAAATATTCCCAGTGATGAAAGCATGGTTTCACAACGCTCCTGCCATTGCCCAAATTTCGCCGTTGATGTATTCGTATTTTTCATCGGAAAGATTGGTGTAATGCTGCAAGTATTCTTGTTCGCTCACAAAAGCCATTATTTTCCTTTCAGACTGCAAAATAAAACTTCAGGCAGCCTGAAAGCACAAAACATACTTTTCAGGCTGCCTGAAATGGTTTTTTTATTTAGCAGCAGAAGCGGCTGGTGCAGACGCTGATGTTACAGGTGCACCAAACCATTGCACATGGATTTTGTCGTAAGTGCCGTCTGATTTAATTTGTGCCAAGCCTTTGTTAATCGCTTCACGCAAGCCATCGTTGCGACCTTTGCGGAATGCGAAACCGTATTCTTCTTTGATGAAACTTGGGTCTAAAATCATGGTTAATTTCGCATCTGGGTGCTGTTTCGCGTAATACGCAATCACACCGCTATCGCCCACCACTGCGTCCACGCCGCTGTTTTCCAGTTCTTTAAACGCCAATGGCATATTTTCAAAGCGTTTGATTTTTTGGCTGTCTGCGCCTTGCAATTTTTGCAAAATCAAATCGCCTGAAGTGCCTGATTGAACCGAAGCTGAACGCTCTTTCAAATCAGCAAATGATTTGATTTTTTCTTTGTTATTATCATTAAAAACAATCATTTGCGTAGCAGCAAAATAAGGGTCTGAAAAGTCCAATTGCTGTTTGCGTTCATCATTAATCGTGATACTTGCCAAACCAATGTCGCTATCGCCTTTGCCGATGTTGGCAAACAAGCCATCAAATGGCGTGTTCACGAAATTCAATTTCACGTTTTGGGTTTTGGCTGCTGCGTCCAAAATATCGTGTGAAAAACCCACTACGGCGTTGTTTTCCATGTATTCCATTGGTGCGTAAGATGCGTCAGTTGCCACGATATAGGTTTTGCTGGTATCAACTGAAGCGGCTGCGCTTGGGGCTGCTGAAGCTGCTTGATTGCCGCTTGCACCTCCGTTGCCCCCCGAACAAGCAGCCAGCAAACCAGCTGCTAACACTACAGATAAAATATTCCTTGTAAACATAATGTTACCCTTTTAAAAACTAAATTTTCAGGCTGCCTGAAAATCACTGTAAATTCAAAGAAACGTGATATTTCTGCTCTTTTTGAACTGGTTTGGCTTCGTGCAACACGATTTGGCTTTCAGGCACACCTTCTGCCAGCAATAAATCGCGCACTGCCAACATGCGTTCACGCGTTAAATGTGAATCGGCTGGCGTATCATAAAAACCTGAAATTTCTACTTTTTTGCCCGATTTCACACCAGCCAAAATGTCTTTCAGGCTGCTAATGGAATCGTCTGCAATATAAGTTTCTTCAGGCGCAAAATAAAAATGCACCGAGCCGTCTTTTTCCAGCACGGTTTTCATGTTGTCGTTTTCAGGCTGCAAATCTGCTAACAATTCATCAGCCACTGAAGACGCTGCCGAAGCTGAAACCGCAGAAGCCTCTGAAGCGTTATCTGTACCAAAGTCCGCAGGTGCGGTCATGCCTTTGGTTTGTTCATCGCTAGAGATTTGTGCGCGGTCTGCCGCTTCTGCTTCCGAAGAAGGAATCACGCCGCCGCGCAGTGCTTGCGCTGTTGTTTGCACGGCTTGCGCGGTGTCGTGTTCGCGCATGTCCACGTAGTAAGAAAAGCCTACCAACGCCGCCGCGCCCAAGCCTGCCACGACAACCACGCAACACAGGTGAAATTTCTTATTTTTCGTAGCCGAAAAATCGTCTGATAAATCAGACGATGTTTGGTTATTTTCTCGGTTTTCCGAAGCCATAATTTTAAAAAACAATCCAAAAAAACAATATAAATTGCTTTATACCGCAAATTAACATTATTTTACCAGTATTTTAAACTAATCTAACAAAGATTTTGCAGCCTGAAAATTGTGGAAACGCTTTCAGGCTGCATTCAAATACCGTAAAATAGCCAACTTTATTTAACACAACAATAGACTAGAACATCATGCTGACTTTTCAAGACATCGTCTTTAAATTACAACACTATTGGGCAGCGCAAGGTTGCGCGATTATTCAACCGTTTGATATGGAAGTGGGCGCAGGCACATCGCACCCAGCCACTTGCTTACGCGCGTTAGGCCCTGAGCCATGGAATGCGGCTTATGTGCAACCCAGCCGCCGCCCAAAAGATGGACGCTATGGCGATAACCCAAATCGCTTGCAACACTATTATCAATTCCAAGTGGCTTTGAAACCTGCACCTGATGACATTCAGGATTTGTATTTAGGCAGCCTGAAAGAATTGGGCATTGACCCAACCGTTCACGACATTCGTTTTGTGGAAGATGACTGGGAAAACCCAACTTTAGGCGCGTGGGGCTTGGGCTGGGAAGTGTGGTTGAACGGCATGGAAGTAACGCAATTTACCTATTTCCAACAAGTCGGTGGGATTGATTGCACGCCAGTTTTGGGCGAAATCACTTACGGTATTGAGCGTTTGGCAATGTATTTGCAAGGCGTTGAAAATGTGTATGATTTGGTGTGGACGGTTACGCCTGACGGCACGAATTTGACTTACGGCGACGTGTATCATCAAAACGAAGTAGAGCAATCTACTTACAATTTTGAACACAGCGATACGGAATGGCTGCTGGGTCAATTCAATGGTTTTGAAGCGCAAGCCAAACGCTTGTTGGAACAAGAAGACGCACAGTTGGCGTTGCCAGCCTATGAATTGGTGTTGAAAGCAGGGCATACGTTTAACTTGTTGGACGCGCGTGGGGCGATTTCCGTAACCGAACGCGCAACGTATATCGGGCGTATTCGTGTGTTGAGCCGTCAAGTGGCGCAGAAATTTGTGGCAAGCCGTGAAGCGTTGGGCTTTCCATTATTAAAACAAAAATAATTTTTCAGGCTGCCTGAAATCATTAAAGTGGGTAGCAATACCTACTTTTTCGTTTATCTATAAATAAAGGAAATATTCATGTCGCAAAAAAATAAAATGACACGTCGTCGCTTTTTAAGCAGCAGTGCTGTATTAGCAGGTGCGAGTTTAATCAGCGGCTGCAAAGAACCCATTTATCGCCCTGTTAGCGTTGCCCCTGCCGAAACAACCATCAGCAACAGGCCTTATTACCCTCCTGCTCTAACAGGCTTGCGTGGCGATAATGATGGTAGCCAGAATCACGCGCACGGTGTTGCCTTGCGTGGTAAAAACTACACGCTGCCTGAAAAAATCAGTGAGCAATACGATTTAGTGGTTGTCGGTTCAGGCATTAGCGGATTATCGGCAGCTTACTATTACCAAAAAGCTCAACCACAAGCCAAAATTCTCATCATTGATAACCACGCCGATTTTGGCGGACACGCCATTCGCAACGAATTTACAGTTGATGGCAAACAACTCATCACCTATGGCGGTAGCGAAAACATCGACTCACCAGAAACAAAATATTCAGAAGTTGCCAGCCAATTATTGCGCGAACTGGGTATTGATTACAAAAAGTTCAATCAGTATTTCGACCAAACGCTATATAAAGAAAAATGGCAACTTAAACGCGGCACATATCTAGCTGAAAAAACATTTGGTAAAGCCGCTATGATTATTGGTCAAACAGATGTCAGAAATAAAGATAACGCTGAAATCATCGCCAAGTTTCCATTTTCAGAAGAAGACAAACGCGCACTAACCGAAATCTACACCAAACCACAAGATTACCTAAAAGGCAAAAGCAAACGTCAGCGTCAAAAATACGCCGAAACAACTAGCTATAAAACGTTCCTAGCCGAACGTGTCAAACTCTCTGAAACCAGTCTGAAATATCTACAAAACCTCAGTTCAGATTATTGGGGACACGACATTTCCGCTATTTCCGTGAGCGAAGCCTTAGAAAACCACTACCCTGGTGTTCAGAATTTGGGCTTACCAAAACCCGATTTTGACCCAGATGCAGAACCTTATATCTACCATTTCCCAGATGGCAACGCCAGCATCGCGCGTTTACTGGTTCACAAAATGATACCGAATATCACGCAAGACAAAGCGGATACCATGGAAGACATCGTTACCGCAAAATTCCAGTACGACCAGCTAGATTTGCCAACCAATAACGTTCGTATTCGTCTGAACACCACAGCGTTATTACTGGAGAACAAAGATGATGGAGTAGCGGTTGCGTGCATGGAAAAAGACAAACAAGATTTGTATCGCATACAAGCCAAAAAATGTATTTATGCAGGTTTTGCGCCATTAGCAGCACGTCTCATTAAAGAGATGCCAGAAGCACAAAAAACCGCCATGTTATCAGGTGTACGTATTCCCATGATTTACACAAAAGTCGCGCTGAAAAACGCCCATGCCTTTAAAAAACTAGGCATTTACGCGTTTTATATGCCCGACCAGCCTTATTGCGGAATGATGTTAGACTTTTCTGTAAATATGGGTAACTATCGCGCACCACAAACACCTGATGAACCCATTGTGCTGCACATGATTGGTATTAGAACCGCGCTAGACGATTCAACCGCACGAGACAAATACCGTGCAGGTCGCCGACAATTAGCCAGCCAAAGCCAAGATGCACTCAAACAAGAAGTGATTGAGCAACTGCGCCCTATTTACGCATTAGCTGGCGAAAATGTGGACGACGCAATAGCCGACATGACAATTAACCGTTGGGCACACGGTTATAGCTATGAGCAAGTGGGTTTATTTGATAGTGACGAAACCACAGAAAGCACCACGAAAACCATGCAAAAATCTGTCGGCAATATTTATCTTGCCAACAGCGATGTGGCATGGATGCCGTATGTGCAAAATGCGATAGACCAAGGACATCGTGCCGCGCAAGAGGCTAGTAAACAGAAAACAGCCTAACATTTCAGGCTGCATCAATGGCAATGTAAAACACTACATTGCCATTTTTTTAATTGAAAATAGGGGCTAACCAAATCAAAGCACAAGCTAATGACACGGTACTTTCATAATTACGTTTTAATTTATCGTACCGTGTTGCCAGCGCACGAAAATGCTTTAATCGTACAAAAGCGTTTTCTACCAAGTGCCTGATTTTATATAAATACCAATCTGTGTCCACATTAAGATGCTCTCTACTTTTCTTATATGGAATATTGGCTTTACTTTGTTTAGAATGAATTAACCGACGAAAAGTATCACTGTCAAAACCCCTATCAGCACACACGGTTTCATTATCACTTAAGTCCAATTGTGCCAATAAATCAGGCGCAACAACAATCTCATTTACATTACCAGCTGTAATCATAAATTCAATTGGATTACCACAAGCATCAACCGCTAAATGAATTTTAGACGTATGACCTCCGATACTCTTACCGACAGCTTGATGCACAATGGATTTTTTACCCATGCCGTGTTGATGAACACGGATATGACTACCGTCCATAAAGACCCATTCCATATCGGGTGTATCTGCCAAATGTTTAAATAATTTGGTAAAAATACCGCGTTTAGACCAGCGATTGAAACTTTGGTAAAGGCTGTTTGCTTTACCAAAATAACTAGGTATATCAGCCCATTGGCAGCCTGTACGTAAGCGAAACAGGATACCTTCTACTGTTTTGCGTAAATTTTTCTTGCGATAAATGCCAAGCTGTTTCAAAATGGGCAACAGTCTCGACCGTGTTTCATTTGTAAGCGTGTTTCGGGACATGGCAAAGGTTTAGGATGGTTGTATGGAAACAATATCTTAAATCCTTTGCCTCTTTTTTTGAATTGTCAATAGCCCCTAGCGTTTTAAACAAAAATATTTAGCAAAAAATTATATTTCAAAAGAATGAAAAAATGGATTTTAGGCAGCCTGAAAATTGAGTAAAATACGCTTTTCTGATAAGCAGATAACGATTAAAACATGATTGAAAAATTAACTTTTGGACTATTTTCTGAACAAGATGCGCGTAGTTTTATGCGATTGCTGGCTTATATCAAACCCTACAAAGTGAGATTATTTTGGGCGATTTTGGCGATTGCTGGCGTGGCGTTTACGGAAAGCTATTTGGCTGCGTTTATTGCGCCGTTAGTAAACCAAGGTTTCGCGCCGCCGTCTGAACCGCCAAAATTATTGGTAGGCGATGATATTTTTACTACGCTACAAAACCTGAAAAATGAATTTAACTATTTGATTTGGGGGACAGAAAATAAAGTTTGGGTTGTGCCTGTTTTCTTTATGTCGCTTGTGATTATGCGTGGTATTTGCCGCTTTGCCAGCACTTATCTGATGACTTGGGTGTCTGTGATGGCGATTAGTCAGTTGCGCCGTGATATGTTTGCTAAGATGTTGTCGTTGCCGTCTGTTTTTTTTCAGAAAACGGCTGTGGGCGATGTTTTAATGAATGTTGTGCAAATGGCTGATGTTTCAATCAGTGGCGCAAGCAATGTGTTTATTGTGCTGATTCGCGATACTTTGATTGTGATTGGCTTGGTGTGTGTACTGCTGTATTTAAACTGGCAGTTGAGTTTGATTGTTGCGCTGATGTTCCCTATTTTATCTTGGTTATCAAGATATTATCGCAATCGTTTAAAAGATGTACTGAATAGTGCACAGCTTAGCATCGGAACATTAAATAACGTGGTTAATGAAACTCACCAAGGACATCATGTTGTAAAATTATTTAATGGACAAAAACAAGCAGAATCTAGTTTTAACGCTGTGATTAATACTATTGTTCGCCTAAGTAAAAAAATCACGCAAGCCACTGCGGCACGCTCGCCATTTAGTGAACTAATTGCATCTGCTGCATTAGCTATTGTGATTTTTATTGCTCTATGGCAAAGTAAACAAGGAACAACAACTATTGGTGAATTTATGGCATTTATCGTGGCTATGCTGCAAATGTTATCACCAATCAAAAACTTAGCTAATATCAGCATTCCAATGCAAACTATGTTTTTAGCTTCAGATAGCGTTTGTGGCTTTTTAGATACTGAATCTGAAAAAGACACAGGTACGAAACAATTACACAATATTTCAGGCAGTCTAAAATTTAAAAATATTAATGTGCAATACAATAAAGATGGCAAAAAAGCATTAGATAATTTCAATCTTGATATTAAAGCTGGCGAACGCGTTGCATTAGTTGGACGCTCAGGCAGCGGCAAAACCACAGCAGTAAATTTGTTGCCACGCTTTGTAGAACCCATTTCAGGCAGCGTTTTAATTGATGATGTGAATATCAACGAGCTAAAATTAGATAATTTGCGCAGCCAATTTGCCTTAGTTTCGCAGGATGTTTTCTTGTTTGACGGCACCTTAATGGCCAATGTGCGTTATAGCCGCCCTACAGCCACAGAAGAAGAAGTAATGGCAGCATTAGAAGCGGCTAACTTGAAAGATTTAGTAGATAATTCTCCGCTAGGCTTAAATCAACCAATCGGCGCAAACGGCAGTCAATTATCAGGCGGGCAACGCCAACGCGTATCCATTGCTCGTGCTATTTTGAAAGACGCGCCTATTTTACTGCTTGATGAAGCCACCAGCGCATTAGATAACGAATCCGAGCATTTGGTTCAACAAGCGTTGGAACGCCTAATGAACGGCAGAACCAGCATTATTGTTGCCCATCGCCTGACCACAATTGAAAATGCCGATAGAATTGTGGTGATGGACGAAGGAAAGATTATTGAACAAGGCACACATCAAGAGCTATTAACTAAAAATGGTTATTATGCAGCTTTGCAAAATATGCCCAAATTACACAAATAAACTTTCAGGCTGCATTCACTAAATGCAGCCTGAAAAATAAGAAAATAATAATTAGGGGCTGTCCTAGATAACTAGGATAAACTCGATTTTACTAACTGTTTTAAAATGGGAATTTGAACTTTTATCTCACTGTTGTTAAAACGCCATTCGCACGCCTTTAAATACAGCTCAAAATGCTCTTTGGGAATGCCGTTAAACTTGCGTAAATGACGTTTTGCTTGGTTCCAAAAATTCTCAATTCCGTTAATATGATTTTGTCGTTCAGCAAAATGTGTGCTGTGATTGATACGAAAACGAAGTTTCAGCGAAGCTAAAATGGCTTTGTCGCTCACATCTAATATATCATAGCTGCGATAACAATCCGTATAAACAATGCTGTCAGGTTTAACTTGTTCACGGATTATAGGCAATAAAGTAGCGGTTTGAGTATTCGATACAGTAACCGTATAAATCTTGCCATTTCGCTTCAAAAGCCCGAATACAGCGACTTTTCCAGCAGCCCCGCGACCGCGTTTACCTTTACGTTGTCCGCCAAAATAACTTTCATCTGCTTCTACTTCGCCATCAAACATTTCTAAATGCGGACTATTTTGATAGATAAGTAATCGTAAACGATGAAAGTAATAGACAGTGGTGTTTTTATTAACACCTACTAACTCTGCTGCTGTTCTTGCAGTTACGCCTGCGACAAATAGCTCAATGAGTTTATTTTTTTTGTACTGACTTAGACGACTTTTTCTCATAGGGATAATTCTAACTTAATTTGAATTTCCCTAGTTATCTAGGACAGCCCCTTTAATTAAGTCTAAATAATAGAAAGATTGCTTTAACATGGTAAACCAAACCTTATTAATTGAATTATTAACCGAAGAACTCCCCCCAAAAGCCCTAAACAATCTTGGCAACCACTTCGCCCAATCCATCGTAGAAGGCTTGGGAAAAGCGCAACTGATTGACGGCGAAACCCAATTCACGCCATATGCTTCACCGCGCCGTTTGGCGGTGCAAGTGGCGAATGTCAAAGCCGTGCAAGCCGACCAACACGTTGTCAAAAAAGGTCCTGCCGTGAGCGCGAATGAAAAAGCGATTGCAGGTTTTGCGCGTTCGTGTGGCGTGGAAGTCGGCAGCCTGAAAGTGATAAATGACGGCAAACAAGATATTTACGCGCACGAATTTACCCAAACAGGTCAAACACTTGCCGATTTATTGGGCGAAATCGTCAATGCTGCCGTGAAAAAATTGCCAATCCCAAAAGTGATGCGTTGGGGTAGCAGCACGCATACGTTTGTGCGCCCTGTGCATGGTTTGGTGGCGATGCACGGCGCGGACGTGTTGCCTGTGAACGTGTTGGGCTTGGCCAGCCGCAATTTTACGTTGGGACATCGTTTCTTGTCGCAAGGCGAAATCGTATTCGCGCAAGCCGATGATTATGCAAAACAATTAGCCGAACAAGGAAAGGTCATCGCCAATTTCGCAGAACGCAAAAACGCGATTCAGGCAGCTTTAAACGAACAAGCAGGCAGCCTGAAAGCGACTGTGGCGGCTGATGAAAGTTTGTTGGACGAAGTAACGGCGTTGGTGGAATATCCTGTTGTTTTGCAGGCTGGTTTTGAAGCGCATTTCTTGGCTGTGCCGCAAGAATGCCTGATTTTAACCATGCAGCAAAATCAAAAATATTTCCCATTGTTGGACGCGCAAGGCAAGTTGATGAACCGCTTTTTGTTGGTGTCCAACTTGCAGGCTGCCGACCCGGGCCACATTATTCACGGCAATGAGCGCGTGTTGCGCGCGCGTTTGTCGGACGCGGAATTTTTCTACAAGCAAGACCAAAAAGCGACTTTGGAAAGCCGTTTGCCGAAATTGGCGAGCGTGGTTTATCACAATAAAATTGGTTCGCAAGCCGAGCGCGTTGAGCGTTTGCAAACGATTGCGGCGCACATCGCCAGCGCATTAGGCGCAGACAAAGCGGCGGCAGAACGTGCAGCGCGTTTGGCAAAAGCGGATTTGGTTACGGAAATGGTGGGCGAATTTCCTGAATTGCAAGGCACGATGGGTAAATATTACGCGCAGTTGGACGGCGAGCAGCCTGAAATTGCGTTGGCGATTGAACAGCACTATCAGCCGCGTTTTGCGGGCGACGCGCTGCCTGAAAATGCGATTGGCACGGCGGTGGCATTGGCGGATAAATTGGAAACTTTGGTGGGCATTTGGGGCATTGGCTTGATTCCGACTGGCGACAAAGATCCGTATGCGTTGCGCCGTGCGGCGTTGGGCGTGTTGCGTATGTTGATGAATTATCCTTTGTCTATCAATGATTTGCTGAATACGGTTGCTGACCAATTCCCTGCGAATGTGTTGGAGGACAAGGCGAAAACAGTTGCAGAAATCGCTGATTTTATGCAAGCGCGTTTGGCGGTGTTGTTGCAGAATGATTATTTGCAAGACGTGGTGGCGGCGGTGTTGGCGCAACGCCCTGACCGTTTGAATGATTTGGCGGCAAAATTGCAAGCCGTTGAGCAATTTAAACAATTACCTGAGTCGGCAGCGTTGGCAGCAGCGAATAAGCGCGTGCAAAATCTGCTGAAAAAAGCGGACGCGCAATTAGGCGATGTGAACGCGAGCTTGTTCGCGCAAGACGAAGAAAAAGCCTTGTTTGCGGCGGCGCAAGATTTACAGCCCAAAGTGGCGGACGCGGCAAAACGTGGCAATTTTCAGGCTGCCTTAACCGAATTGGCGGCGATTAAACCGCAGGTTGATGCGTTTTTTGATGGCGTGATGGTGATGGCGGAAGACGCGGCTGTAAAACAAAACCGTTTGAATTTGTTGAATTTATTGGCAAGTTTGATGAATGCGGTGGCGGATATTGCGTTGTTGTCTGAATAAATATAAAAATTGCAGGCTGCTTCGTGAAAAGCAGCCTGCAATTTGATAGAATAATAAAACTAAATTTATCAATATTTTGGAAGTTAATCAATGTTCCAATTAAGCGAAATTCCAACAGAAATAGCGGTTTTTATTGCAACACATAAATCATTTCAGCGACCAGAAGGTCATGTATTTGTGCCATTGCAATTAGGTAATCAGCCAGAAAATCTAGGCTATTTACGCGAAAATCAATTAGATAATATAGCCGATAAAAACCCCTATTTCTGTGAATTAACCGCACTATATTTCTTATGGAAAAATGTCCATACTCCTGTGATAGGCTTGGTGCATTACCGTAGATATTTTGCAAAAAAGCGAAACATAGTTCAAAGAAGAATCAATCAACTCGCTTATTTATTAGGACTCGTTCCGAAGCAACAAACCTCTCGCCATACCATACTCACTTCTGATGAGATTCAGCAACTATGGCAAAACTCTCAAGCAGATTTAATCGTCCCAGCTGGTGTTGATTTAGACACTTCGATTTATGATAATTATAATCAAAATCATCATATTCAAGATTGGCATATCGTCAAACAAATCGCAGAAGAAAAAGCACCACAATATTCCCTCACTATTGCAAAAGTTGAACAAAATTGCATTCTTTACCCTTATAATATGTTTATCGGTAAAAAAGAAATAATCAATGATTATTGCGAATGGCTATTTGATATTTTGTTTGAAGCAGAAAAGAAAATTGACTGTTCCCAATACGATAGCTATAACCAAAGAGTTTTCGGCTTTTTAGCAGAACGATTATTTACCGCATGGATTGTACACAATCAAAATAAATACAAAATAAAACATGTGCCTGTTCAACGGGTACAAACATAACTGGGAATAAAAACATGAATTTTTTATGTGTCGGAGCAGGTTTTTCCTGCGCTGTTATCGCAAGAGAATTGGCTCAAGCAGGGCATAAAGTAACCGTCATTGACCAACGCGCCCACACCGCAGGCAACTGCCGCACCGAACGCGATGCCGAAACAGGTGTAATGGTTCATATCTACGGACCACACATTTTCCACACCGATAACGAAACTGTATGGAATTATTTGCAGCAATTTGGCGAATTTATGCCTTATACCAACCGCGTTAAAGCAGTAAGCGGAGGTCAGGTATATTCATTACCAGTTAATCTACACACGATTAACCAATTCTACGGCAAAACATTCTCGCCAAAAGAAGCCAAAGCATGGATTACCGAGCAATCTGACCAAACCATTGCCGAACCGCAAACTTTTGAAGAACAAGCCATGAAATTTGTTGGCAAAGACCTGTATCAAGCCTTCTTCAAAGGTTATACCGCCAAACAATGGGGCGTATCGCCAACCAAATTGCCTGCTAGCATTTTGAAACGCTTGCCAGTGCGTTTTAATTATGATGACAACTATTTTGCTCACAAATTCCAAGGTATGCCCAAAAATGGCTATACCGAAATCGTGGACAATATTTTGAATCACGAAAACATTACCGTAAAATTGAACACGCCATACAGCGAAGATATGCAATCTGAATACGACCATGTTTTCTGGTCTGCACCATTGGATTTGTGGTTCAAACACCAATTCGGAAAATTAGGTTATCGCACATTGGATTTTGAAACATTCCGCGATGAAGGCGATTTCCAAGGTAATGCTGTAATTAACTATTGCGATGAAACTGTGCCGTTCACACGCATTACCGAACACAAACACTTCTCGCCTTGGGAACAGCACGAAAAAACCTTGTGCTACAAAGAATACAGCCGAACTTGCGAAGATGGCGATATTCCTTACTACCCAATCCGATTAGCAGAAGACCAAGCCTTGTTATCGCAATATGAAACTGTTGCCAACCAAGCAAAAGGCGTAAGCTTTGTAGGACGTTTAGGTACTTATCGCTACTTGGATATGGACGTAACCATTGCGGAAGCACTTAAAACAGCGCAAGGCGTGTTGGCAGATATTGCCAATAAGCAGGAAATTAAACCGTTTTATTTTTCTTAATTTTTCCGCATTTCAGGCAGCCTGCAAAAGGCTGTCTGAAATATTTATCATTTCAAAATATTAAACAATCATGAATATTATCCAAAATCTCGTTTTCCCAAATCTAGACATTCAAGCCCCCGATGATTTATACGTTCGTTATTGGGGTGGTACGCAAGCATTCCGAAATGAAAGAGAAATCCGTTTCCTACAAAAAGGAGCTGGTTGCGTTTTTGATACCTTTTTCAACTCGTTTACCATTCAAACTTGGAAAAACCAAACCAATATCCGCCAAATTAAATTGCGTTTATTCGGTCATGGCGAGTTTTTAATCAAAATCCGCCGCCACAAGTTGCACGAAGACATGAAACATTTAAATGAATTAACCATTCAATTAAATGAATCAGGCACGGACATTGATTTCGCAGATTTGAACGACCACACAGAAGGCATGCTGTTTTTTGAATTGATTTCATTAACAGATAATGCTTATGTAAACCGTGGTTTTTATCACACTGATTTAGAACCGCAGAATCCTGTAAAATTAGGCATTGTGATTACGCACTTCAACCGTAAACATTACGTTTTACCTGCGATTGACCGCGTATCTAATGATTTGCTGCAAGACCCTTATTACAAAGATAAAATTAGTCTGATTGTTGTAGATAACTCACAAAACATCACACAAGAAGAAGCCAAACACGCGATTGTTATTCCAAATCAAAACTTGGGTGGCTCTGGTGGTTTTACTCGTGGTTTGATGTATTTGGAAGATGAAAAAAGCTATACGCACTGCTTATTTATGGACGATGATGCGTCTTGTGAAATTGAAAGCATTCGTCGTGCTTATGCGCTGTTGCAGTATGCAACAACTGAGAGATTTGCCGTAGCAGGGGCGCAATTACAAGAATCAGAACCGTATAAAATTCATGAAAAAGGAGCTGTGTTTTCTAGATTATCTTATCAATCTATCTGCCATGGTTTAGATACACGTAATGCTCATGATGTTTTATTGGCTGAGATTAGTGATGTTAAACCTAATTATGGTGGTTGGTGGTTATTTGCCTTTAAGATAAAAGATATTAAGTTTTACCCATTTCCTTTCTTTGTTCGCGGTGATGATGTTTCATTCGGCTTTATGAATGAATTTAATATTACAACTCTAAATGGGATTAATGTTTGGGCGGAAGATTTTTTTATTAAAGAGGGATTATGGACACGTTATCTGGGATTTAGAGGGTCATGTGTTTCTACAATTTTACAAGATTCAGATTATAGTAAATCCAAAATTCGTAAAGTATTTAAACAATGGTATTTTAATTGCATTCATTCTTATAATTATTCTTCAGCTAAAGCAATTATTTTAGCTTTAGAAGACTTTTTAGCAGGAACACAGACTTTTGTTCATGATATGACAGCCAGTCATGCTCGTGCAAAACTAGCACAGCTACCACAAGATGAAAAAATACAACCTATCAATCGCATAGATTACCCTAAATTAAGATACCCAACTCCTGTTAAAAAGAGAAAACACGAATTACGTCGTATTATTCGTCAATTAACATTAAATTATTTGTTGCTACCTGAACGTTTTATGAAAAAAGGGATCATTTTTCAACCTAAACATTTCGGTGCAAATTTGACTGATATTTATCGTTATAGACAAGTTTATTACGAACACGAAGCAACACGCACAGGCTATGTCGCAACGTTTGATAGGCAACGTTTAATTCAGGCTTATAAAGATTATTTTGCTGCATTACGTTTGATTGATGAAAAATTTGATACAGCAAAAGCAGATTATTTAAGTAAAAAAGATGAATTAACTTCTCGTGCTTTCTGGGAAAAAATTTATAACACTGAAAAATAATTTTTCACAAAAGGCTACTTGTTTGCAGGTAGCCTTTCATAGCAATTAAATTTCAATTTCTGGAATTTATAATTCCAACCGCAATATCCCGAAAATGAAAATTTTAATCTTACACAAATGGCTAATAACAGGCGGCATTGAGCGCGTATTGATTGATTATCTGCATATTTTTACTCAACTTGGGCATCAAGTTGATTTATCCTTAAAATATGACTTTAATAATCAATGTGCGCTGCTGGAACAAATCCCCCAGCACATCAAAATAGATTATTTTGCCAATGCTCAACAAACTGCTGCAAAAGAGTGGAAAAAGCAGCATCGCAAAGATAATTTAGCCAATAGAATCGCTTATGAATGGCAACGCATTATTAAGCAAAAAAACTATCGCGATTATTTGGCTTCGCGTGTTGTCAATTACAATTTAGTCATTGATTTTAGTGATTGTTTGGACGATATAATGCGTATGCCAAAATTCTTGCAACCGCATTTTCCACCAACTTTGCGTTGGGTACATTTGGCTTTATCCAAGGAACCCATTTTGTCAAATAAACAAAAGCGACGATTTACTGCTATTTTTTCTCAGCATACGGGTGTTGTTGCGATTTGCGATGCGATGCGTCAGCAAATTCAAGAAAATATTGACTTGCCTGAACATAAATTGTTTTGTTTGCACAATCCGATTGCGCTGGACAACATTCAAAAACAAGCAGCGTTGCCTGTTTCAAACACGCATCAAGCGTTGTTGCAACAACCTTTCCTTTTTCAAGCTGCAAGACTTGAATCTGTTAAAAACTTGTTTGAATTAATTGATATTTATGCTGCATTAAAAAGCAATCATTCTATTCAGCACAAACTGTACATTGCAGGCGACGGTAGTTTGAAAAATGAATTACAACATAAAATTGATAGCTTAAATTTAAGCCAAGATTGCTTGCTTTTAGGCAATTTAGATAATCCTTATCCTTTTTTTAAAGCGGCAACTTTATTTTTGCACACTTCCACGCGCGAAGGTTTGCCAACGGTTTTGCTGGAAAGTATGGCTTGTGGAACGCCTGTTGTGGCAATGGATTGTCCAACTGGCGTGGCAGATATATTGGGTAAACAAAGCGAGTATGGCAAATTGATTCCTATGCACAATCAGCAAATGTTTCAAAAAGCAGTTATCTCTTTATTAAATGATGCCGAACAGCTTGCTCAATATCAACAAAAAGCAACGCAACGTGCAGCAGATTTTAGCGCAGAGCAAATCAGCCAAAATGTGCAGTCTATTTTAGAAATGCTTAAACCATGATTTCTACCTATATCATCTCCCTAGCCAGCGAAACCCAACGCCGAGCGCACATGAAAGCGCAAGCCGAGCGTTATCAACTCAATGCCGCATTTTTTGATGCGGTGGATATGCGCCAAGCCACGCAAACGGATATTGAACATTTAAGCGTTCTGCCAAAACATAAAAAGCCCAAAAAACAGCGTTGGTTAAGCAAGGGCGAGCTGGGGTGTGCTTTGAGTCATCATCAAATTTATCAAGAAATGATAAATAAACAGCTAGATTATGCGTTTATTTTGGAAGACGATGCCCGTTTTTTGCAATCACCAAAAGCTTTGTTGTTGCCCGAAAATCTACGCAAAATTGCTGCTCAATATGATTTTGATATTTTGATTTTGGGTTATGTAAAAACGCTGGAACATCAATTGCCGTATTATCATCGCCGTATTCCAATTAAAAAACGTGCAACATTGCAACTGCCCGAACAAACGATTCAATTTGGCACGCCTTGGGAACAATATGGCTGTGGCGCAGTGGCTTATGTGATTACTAAAAAAGGCGCGGAAAAGCTGCTCAACATCACGCAAAAACCATGCGTCCCAGCCGATGATTGGCTATATTTTGAGCAACATTGCGGTGTAAAAGTGCTGCACGCTCGCCCTACTTTTGTGCTGGAAGATTTGGAACAGTTGATCAGCACCATTCGGGTAGAAAAAGCCAATTTTTTGCAACCCAAGTTGTCCAGCATTATCATTCGCAGCATCAAAGGCTGGTGTAAACACATCGCCATGAATTATTTGGGATTTAAATAATGTACGACCACATTTCTTTTCACACCGAAGGCGCGCCACACATCACGCCCGAGCAAGCTGCGCAACACATGGGTTATTATTTTGCGTGGGCGATTTCGCAAAACTTACACAGCAATTCGGCGGCTGCCCTGCCCCATTTTGCCGATGTGCAGGCTGGTTTGATATCGGGCGCGGATTTTGTGTTGCAGCAGCTCAACGGCGGCTTGGACGAAACGTGTTTTAATGCGCTGGGCAATCGTTTTACCCAGTTTTATTATGAAGATGAAGACGAAGGCTACGGGCAATTTATGGCGGATTATTTTGCCGAACTGGATTTGCAAAACGAAGCCGATTTGTATCAAGTAACGTGGCAGCCTGCACTGCAACAACAGCTCAATGCGGTTTTTCAGCAAGCGTTTTTGCGCTGGAAAAGCAGCCTGCGCCCTGTGGAATAAATCAACATGAAACTAATTATCCTAGACCGAGACGGCGTGATTAACCACGATAGCGACCAGTTTATTAAATCGCCCGATGAATGGTTGCCCATTGCAGGCAGCATGGACGCAATTGCGTTTTTGACCCAAGCTGGCTATACGATTGCGGTGGCGACCAATCAATCGGGCATTGCACGTGGTTATTTTACCGTGCAAACCCTCAACGAAATGCACACCAAAATGCACAAACTCATCCGCCAAGCAGGTGGCGAAATCAGCGGCGTATGGTTCTGCCCCCACGCCGCCGACAGCAAATGCGATTGCCGCAAACCCAAATCAGGCATGATTTTAGACATCCTCGACCGCTTTCAAGCAGAAGCCAGCGAAACCTATTTAGTCGGCGACAGCTTGCGCGACTTACAAGCCATTGCCAATGTAGGTGGCAAACCCATATTAGTCCGCACAGGCAAAGGCATGAAGACTCTTACCAACGAGAGCGACAATCTACCCGAAAATACCCAAATCTTTGATAGTTTGCTAGATTTCGCCAAAACCCTAGTCCACCCAAATCAACCCAGCGAAACTACATGAAACCCACCCTATCCATTATCGTGCCGTGCTACAACGTCCAAAACTACGTTGCCACTGCCCTACAATCCATCGTCCAAAACACGCAGCCTGAAAACCAAAACCGCGTAGAAATCATCATTGTGAATGACGGTTCAACCGACCAAACCGCCGCCGCCATCAACACCCAACTTTCAGGCTGCCCGATTGCTGCGCACGTTATCACACAAGAAAACGCAGGCTTATCCGCTGCCCGAAACACAGGCATGGCACAAGCCCAAGGCAATTATTGGCTCTTTTTAGATAGCGACGACTTCTACCAAAACCAAGCCATCGACAAAATCCTAGCCGTGATTGACGCACACCAGCCCGACATCATTGAATTTGACGCCACCATTTTTTACGGCGAAAACGACTGGGCAGAACAAACCCTATACCACAGCTATTTTGCCGACATCGCCAATCCAATGCAGCCTGAAAATAGCAAAATCCAACGCACCTTCCAAGAAAATCGCTGGTACGTCTGGTCGCGCTGTTACCATAAAAAACTCTTTCAAAACCAGACATTTGAACGCAGCAAGCTATACGAAGACTTCATGACTATACCCTATCTCTATCCGCAAGCCCAAAGCATTTTCAGGCTGCCTGAAAGCCTATTAGCCTACCGCCAAAACCACAGCAGCATTACCGCCAACGTCTCTCATCGCCACATCGCCGACATCTTCTACGGCTTGCAAAAAGCCATTGCCGCCGAAACCACACAACCGCAATACCGCGAACTTTGGCAAATTTTGCAGCTCAAGACATGGCGGTTAATCGTTGCCTATTCCGTGAAACGCTTTTTGCGCACACGCAAAACCGCCTATCTTGCCAACGTTCAACGTTTTCGCGCCCAGTTGCGCCAGCAAAACCAACGCAATTGGGGTTGGCAGTTTGGCTATTTTGGCAGCGTGTTAGCAAAACGACTTTTCAAGCTGCGATAACGTAGGGTGTGCCCAGCGCACCATTTTTGCAAACAAAACCAATCTTTCAGGCTGCCTTTTAAGTACACAACAGAAATTTATACGATGGAGCGTGTACTGTAAGGTTGCTCTACCCACTCAATACCGTTTTACAACCATTTTTCAGGCTGCAAACCACAAATCGCAGCCTGAAAACCCAACTCCACAAGGAAACAAAAATGTCCCACTTCAGCCTCCCCTCCTCAACAGGCGAAACCTTCCACAGCCAAGACCACGCCCCATTAGTCGTGTACTTTTACCCAAAAGACCACACTGCAGGCTGCACCACCGAAGGCTTAGACTTCAACCGCTTGCTGCCCCAATTCCAAGCCGCAGGTTACACCGTTGTCGGCATCTCACGCGATAGCGTCAAAACCCACCAAAATTTCTGCACCAAACAAGGCTTTCAATTCCAGCTACTCAGCGATTCAGATGAAACCGTCTGCCAACAGTTTGGCGTGATGAAACTCAAAAAACTCTACGGCAAAGAACACATGGGCATTGAACGCAGCACATTCGTGTTAAACCAATCAGGTGAAATCGTCCACGAATGGCGCAAAGTGAAAGTGGCAGGACACGCAGAAGAAGTATTAAATATTTGTTTGCAAACGAAATAATTTGTATAATCCACACTCTAACGCAGTCTGAAAACAATTTCAGGCTGCTTCATTTTATCCATAAATGAAAGAGAGAAAGAAAATGCCCCACTCACATGCAGAAAATCGCCGTATGGCAGTCATGCTCGCCATGCTCATGTCCATTATGCCCTTTTCCATTGACACGTATTTGCCCAGCTTGCCGCAAATCGCCCAGTCGCTCAATTCCGATATTCACTACATTGAAAAAAGCCTAAGCACGTTTTTTTTTGGCGTTGCCATTGGGCAAATTATCGGTGGTTCACTGTCCGATATTAAAGGGAGACGACTGATTGCGCTGATTGGCTTGTGCATTTATATCACCGCCAGTTGCAGCCTGATTTTCGTGCAAACTGCCGACCAACTGCTCGGTTTGCGTTTGGTGCAAGCATTGGGTGCAGGCATGTCCGCCGTAGTAGTCGGTGCGTTGGTTCGCGACAATTACCTAGGGAAAAAAGCCGCGCAAATGTTTGCCCTAATTGGCATTATTTCAATGGCTGCGCCACTGGTTGCGCCTATTCTTGGCTCAATCTTGCAAATGATTGGCGGCTGGCGTGCTGTGTTCGTGTTTTTGTTTGTTTACGGCTTGCTTATGTTTGCGCTGCTATTCTGCTTTTTGCCGAGCAACAAAGCCCCTGAAAAACTCACTGGCGAACAAGTCAAAAATATCTTTAGCCGCTATCACACGGTTTTAACCACCAAGCCTGCGTTGGGTTTTCTGTTTTATCAAGCCGCTTCATTTGCTTCTATGCTGGCATTTTTAAGTGAATCACCGTTTGTTTATATGCAGTTATACAAACTCACGCCCAATCAATATGCGTGGGTATTCGGCTGCAATATTGTGATGATGATGATTTGCAATCATTTAACGGCGTTTGGTTTGCGCCGCAACTGGGAATCGCGCGATTTATTGAAAATCGGCATGATTATTCAAAATTTGGCAAACTTGGCTTTAGTGGCGATTGTATTAGTAACCAAGCAGCCTGAATTGTGGTTGCTCGTGCCATTTGCGGTGGTGTCGATTGGCACGCTGGGGCTGATTTCTGCCAATACTCAAGCGATGTTTATGGCAAACTTTAAACCTGAAATCGCAGGCAGCGCGAATGCGATGTTATCCGCAGGGCAATCGCTGATTGCGTCTTGCGTGGGCTTTTTGGTCACGCAGTTGCACAATGGCACAGTGTTTGTGATGGTAAGTGTGATGTTGGCTTCCACACTCACAGGCTTTGTTTTGTTGCATAGTTTTTCCAAATCACAAATGCAGCCTGAAAAGTAATTCTGCGTTAAATTAGCTGCTTTTTACCCATAAATTGCGCTATATTCCTGTTTTTCCCACACTTTAATATTGAAGGAAGACAAAATGATGTTCAAAAAAATGACGATTATTGCTGTGGCGACTGCCATGGGCTTGAGCGGCTGTATGACTAACGCGCAAGGCGAACAACAAATGAGCAAAACCGCCATGTATGGCTTGGGCAGCGCAGCAGTGTGCAGCATCGTCGGCGCATTGACTCACGGCAGCACTGGCGCACGTAACTCAGCTTTGGCTTGTGGCGCAATCGGCGCAGGCGTGGGCGGTTACATGGACTACCAAGAGAAAAAATTGCGCGAACAGTTGAAAAACACTGGCGTGGAAGTAACACGTGAAGGCAACCAAATCAAATTGACTATGCCTGAAAACATCACTTTCTCAACAGGTCGTTACGATTTGTCAGCAGCAGCGCAAAGCTCTTTGGCTCAAGCCGCGCAAACTTTGGCAGCTTATGTTGATACCACAATCAGCATCGTAGGTCATACAGACAGCACAGGCTCTGCAGCGATTAACAACCCATTGTCAGTAAACCGTGCGCAATCAGTGGCAAACTACTTGGCACAACGAGGCGTAGCAACTAGCCGCATGACTGTTTCTGGTAAAGGTTCAACTCAGCCAATCGCAGACAACGCAACTGACGTAGGTCGCGCACAAAACCGCCGCGTTGAATTGTTGATTAACCCAACAGCAGCCGCGGTAAATGCAAAATAATATTTGTTGCATAAAACCCATTCAGGCAGCCTGAAAATCTCTTTTCAGGCTGCCTGAAATGCTATTAAATACCACTAACTGATAATTAAAATAAATCTCACAATGTTAAAAACCGCGCCCATTTTGCAACCCACTCCTACTTTGAACGAAACCGCACAACTTTTCAAAGCCCTGTCCAATCCACAAAGATTAGCCATTTTGCTGGATTTGAATGATGACGTTCGCAGCCTGAAAGAGCTTGCCGAAAGCACAGGACAACCGCCCACACAACTTGCCACGCATTTAGAAAAACTGCGCCAGATGGGGATTGTAGACCACACCCGATTTATGCGCATTTTGCAATATCGCATCATTTCGCCAACTGTGTTAAGCGTATTGAAAACATTGCAGCCTGAAAATAAAATCGTAGCCTGAAAATTGTGTGAAACTCGTAAGGTGGGATTTATCCCACAAAAAATCTACAACACAAATCGCAGCCTGAAAACCCCAATCCACAAAGGAACCCCATGAAAATCGCCACATGGAACGTCAATTCTCTCAACGTCCGCCTACCCCACGTTATCGACTGGCTTGCCGATAATCAACCCGATGTCCTCGTTTTGCAAGAACTCAAGCTAGAGCAAGACAAATACCCAGCCGCCACCTTCCGCATGATGGGCTGGCAAACCGAATGGATTGGACAAAAAACCTACAACGGTGTTGCCATCATCAGTCGCCACGAATTGCACGACGTGCAAACAGGTCTGCCCGAAATGCCAGACGACCTACAACGCCGCGTGATTGCTGCCACCGCCAACGACGTACGCGTCATCAACGTTTATTGCGTGAACGGCGAAGCGTTGGACAGCCCAAAATTCGCCTACAAACGCCAATGGTTTGCCGCACTCACAAACTTTGTGCGCGACCAAATGGCAAAATATCCACAGCTCGTATTGCTTGGAGATTTCAACATCGCCCCCAGCGATGAAGATGTGTACGACCCTGTTAAATGGCACGAACATATCCACTGTTCATCAGAAGAACGCGCATGGTTTCAAACGCTGCTGGATTTGGGTTTAACCGACGCATTGCGCCACGTTCACCCCACAGGCAAACACTACACATGGTGGGATTATCGCGGTGGCATGTTCCCCAAAGGCTTAGGTTTGCGCATCGACCACCAGCTTATCAGCGCAGATTTAACCGCCCGTTTGCAAGACGTGTTTGTGGATACAAAACCACGCGCCTTAGAACGCCCTAGCGACCATGCACCGTTAGTGGCAACTTTCAAATAACAAAAAGCAGCCTGAAAAATCATTTTCAGACTGCTTTTTTCATTAATCCGCAAAACCAAAAAACCTATCCAAAATCGCCTCAATATCCGCCCTCACCTCAGGCTTTTCACGATTGCTGTTCACCACCGCATAACGCTCAGGCGCAGCATCTGCACGACGGAAATACGCCGCACGCACCCGCTCAAAAAACGCCGATTGTTCCTGCTCAAAGCGGTCTTTCTCACGGCTGCCCTCAATTCGCGCCAACGAAACTTCAAGCGGCACGTCTAACAAAATCGTCAAATCAGGTTTCAGGCTGCCTTGCACCCACGTTTCCAAAATTTCAATCTGCTCATCAGGCACACCACGCCCACCACCTTGATAGGCAAAAGTCGCATCCGTGAAACGGTCACTAACCACATGCACACCCTGTTCCAACGCAGGCAAAATCACCTCTTCCAAATGCTGACGACGCGCCGCGAACATCAACAAAGTTTCTGTGTATAAAGAAACCTTGGTTTCAGGCGCAAGCAGCAAACGGCGCAACTCCTCACCCAATGCCGTTCCGCCAGGTTCACGCGTAAACAAAACAGGCAAATCACGCGCTGCAAACCAATCACGAATCACGTTCAACTGCGTGGTTTTGCCCGCACCATCAATGCCGTCTAAAGTTAAAAATTTTGCTGAAGTCATCTGTTTTTCCTTGTTTAAAAATTTGTTTGCTATTTTATGGCAAAACGGAATTGAGTGTTATAGAATAATGCTGTGGCATCCCCACACATTCAAACTTTTCTTACTATTCTTCTCAAAAAGGACAGCTATCATGTTCCCAGAATACCGCGATTTAATCAGCAAATTGAAACAAGAAGACGCACACTTTGCGCGCCTGTTTAATCAACACAACGAACTGGACGACAAAATCACTGGCTTAGAAAACAACCCTGTTACCAGCGCAACCGCAGACGCTGAAGTGCAACAATTGAAACAACAAAAATTGGCATTGAAAGACGAGTTGTATGCCATTTTGAAAGCGGCTGACAAATAATTGCAGCCTGAAAAACAAAAGCAGCCTGAAAACTATTTTTCAGGCTGCTTTTTGTTATTGATGTGTAGGGTGTGCCATGCGCACCATTTTTCAGGCTGCCATAAAAGAAACTACGCTAAAATAGCGCAGCCTGAAAATACAAAAGGACACAATCATGCAAATCAACAGAATTTTAGCCAAATTTTTGCAAGGCGAAAAAGTAGAGTGGAAAACGCTGGGGGAAGTGGTAACAATAGAAAAAGGTGTTCAACTCAATAAATCATTATTGTCTGAAACGGGAAAATACCCCGTTATTAATGGTGGTGTTAATCCCTCAGGTTATTGGCATGAATACAACTATACTGCGGACAAAATTGTGATTAGCCAAGGCGGTGCTAGTGCTGGTTTTGTGAATTGGTTAAAAACCCCATTTTTTGCAGGCGCGCATGCTTTTGTGATTTTGCCCGATGAAACCACTGTTCTTAATCGCTATGTGTTTCATTTTGTGAAAATGAAACAGCGCGATTTTATGGAAAAACAATACGGTGCAGGTATTCCAGCATTAGCCAAGTCAGAATTAGTAAAATTACCTATTCCCGTTCCATCGCTTCATATTCAACAAAAAATCGCCAACACATTAGACAAATTTACCGAATTAAATGAGGAACTGAATAAAGAACTGGCTCTAAGAAAAAAACAGTTCACGTATTACAGAAATTTATTACTGGACTACAAACACCCCCAAAACCCATTTTCAGGCTGCGAAGCACCATGGAAAATGTTGGCAGAAGTATCCAACAAGATTTCATCAGGCGGAACACCCAGAACAGGTATTGCAGATTATTACGATGGCGATATTCCATGGCTAAGAACGCAAGAAGTGAATTTCAATGAGATTCTAGACACAGAAATCAAAATCACCACCCAAGGTTTAGAAAACTCAAGTGCAAAAATGATACCCGCAAATTGCGTTATTCTTGCCATGTATGGCGCAACGGTTGGCAGAGTGGCTATCAACAAAATCCCACTCACCACAAATCAAGCCTGCGCCAACATTGAATTGAACAGCAAAATTTTAAATTACCGTTATGCGTTTCATTATTTAAGCAGCCAATACGAATATATAAAATCCTTGGGGACAGGTTCGCAAAGCAATATCAATGCGCAAATAGTGAAAAAACTTGAAATCCCAGTCCCTCCGCTAGAAATCCAAACCAAAGTAGTCGAAATGCTAGACAAATTTGACACGCTGGTTAATTCGTCCACCGATGGCTTGCCGCGAGAAATCCAGTTGCGCCAAAAACAATACGAATACTACAGAGAGCAATTACTAGATTTTCCACGCGAAAACTAAACAAATGCAGCCTGAAAACTATTTTTCAGGCTGCATTTTATTAGCAATCGCATAATGAAGCGTAAGATGAGGCGTAGGACGGGCTTCAGCCCATCAATCCCACTATTTCTCTTCACTCAAATAAACAGACTTATCACGCACATCACGCGGCAACACCACATTCAACACCAGCGCCGTAATCCCCCCAGCCGCAATCGCATTGCGGAATACTTCAGGCAGCAAATGAAATACTTCAGATTCAAACACTACGCCCACCGCCTCAAACACACTCAATAAACTAAATCTGCTTCAGCCGTAGCTTTCATGTGAGCTTCTGACATTTTTGGGTATCCTTAAAAAATGTGAATAAAAAAAGTCGGTAGCACCCTTTTGAAGGATTACTACCATTTCGGAATGAATTTGGGGCGCGGTTGTAAAAGATAAGTGCATTAACTATATTCACGCAAATCCACCAATTCCGTCCCTGCCAACACATCATACAAAAACTGCCCACGCGCATGAAACAGCGCAAAACCCCACGGCAAAATCCACCACGCCAACGCTACGCCCAAAGCCACGCGACCATGCAGCCCAAAATGTTGCGCCGCCGCGTAAACCAACATCGGCACAAACACCACAAACACACACGCCCACACAAAGCGCATCAGCAATCTTTTGACTACAGGTCGGCAGCCTGAAACATCGGTCAGACCAATTTTCCACACGCGCATGGGTAGCGTTTGCCCTTCACGCAACCAGTTGATTTTGAAATACAGCCACCATGCGAACAAAATCAGTGCGCACGTCCAAAAAGTGCGAAATGGCACAACGGCTGGGAACATTCGCATCACAATGGTGTTGAATGCACCAATCACCATACCCGATAAAATCGTAACCGAGCCGACCAATAGAGATTCGTAAATCAACGCCAACAAGCGGCGTTTGAGTGAAGCGGGTTTTAAGGGTTTGTTGTTCATTTGTTTTCTCAATAAATTTTCAGGCTGCTTTTTGGCTTGTCTCGCAATCGTAGGGTGCGCCCCGCGCACCGAAATCTTCAGGCAGCCTGAAAATGGGTTTGTTGGCAAAAATGGTGCGCGTGGCACACCCTACGCGAAAAATTGCTTCATCGCCCGTTCAGCTTGCTGCAAATAATCCGCTTGCGTGAACGGGTCTAGCACGGTATCGGCAGGCAATTTGCGCAGCCAAGTGAGCTGACGTTTCGCTAACTGCCGTGTGGCGGCTTGCCCTTGCACAACAAATTCGGCGAAGTCAGTTTCGCCGTCCAAATGCGCCCATGCTTGGCGATAACCAACGCAGCGCATGGACGGGGTTTCAGGCTGCAATTCGGGATATTTTTCGCGCAGAAACCGCATTTCGTCCAAAAAACCTTGTTCTAGCATGATTTCAAAACGGCGGTTGATTTGCGCGTGTAATCGGCTGCGGTCTTCGGGAATAAGCGTGAGCGTGTGCAAATTGAGCGGCGCGGATTGGGTTTCTTGCTCGGCAAAGTGTTGCGATAGGGGTTTGCCTGTGAGCAGGAAGACTTCTAAGGCGCGTTCTATGCGTTGGCTGTCGTTGGGTTTGAGCCGTGCAGCGGTTTCGGGGTCGCATTGCTGTAACTGCTTGTATAAATGGGCTAATCCGTGCTGTGCTTTTTGTTGGTGTAGCTGTTCGCGTGTGGTGGTGTCGGCTTCGGGCAGAGTGTTTAGCCCTTGTGTGAGGGCGTGAAAATACATCATTGTGCCGCCGACTATCAGGGGGATTTTGCCGCGTGCGTGGATTTGGTTCACTAAGCGGACGCCGTCGTCCACAAAATCGGCGGCACTGTAATTTTCTAGTGGGCTGATGATGTTGATGAGGTGATGGGGAGCGATGGCAAGTTCTTCGGCGGTGGGTTTGGCTGTGCCGATGTCCATGTCGCAGTAAACGAGTGCGCTGTCTAGGCTGATGATTTCACAGGAGATTTGTTGGGCGAGGTGTAAGGCTAGGGCGGTTTTGCCGCTGGCGGTCGCGCCGAGTATAGCTAGGGCTTTGGGTTGCATGGTTTTTCAGGCTGTGTTTGTTGAATTGGGCGGCATTTTAGCAAGGTTTTGGGGAAACTTTAATTGGGTAAGGGCAAGGTTTATCCTTGTCCTTTTTTTAACTTGCTGAAATTTTTTGATTTTTCTGCATGGCGAAATGGACAGGGATAAACCCTGTCCCTACCAAAATGTTGTTTTCAGGCTGCAATAGGTGTTTTTTCACGAATTTGAAGCGTGGGTGTGGCGGCGCAACGCCACGTTCTAGCGCAAAATTAGGGGGCTTATTTTTCAGGCTGCATTTTTAATTATTGCTCTGTGTACCCGATATTCAGAAAGAATGGTGCGCGGGGCGCACCTTACAGCTGTGCGACAAATCATTATTTTCAGGCTGCCTGAAAGGTGTGTTTTCGTTTACAATATCTTTTTTCATTTTTACTCAGGAAAAACATCATGATTGATATTCAATTATTGCGTACGGACGCGGCTGCGGTGGCGACGCGTTTGGCTGGTCGTGGCTTTGTGTTGGATACGGCGAAATTTGAGGAATTGGAAGCACAACGTAAGTCTTTGCAAATGAAAAACGAGGAATTGCAGGCGAAACGTAATAGCGTGTCTAAACAAATTGGCGCGTTGATGGGTCAGGGCAAAAAAGACGAGGCTGAAGCGGCGAAAGCGGAAGTGGCGGCGATTAAATCTGAAATGGATAAAATTGAGCTGGATTTGCCGAATATTCAGGCTGCTCTGGACGATTTGTTGTTGCGTGTGCCAAACTTGCCGCATGAGAGCGTTCCTGTGGGCAAAGATGAAACGGAAAATGTAGAAGTGCGTAAGGTTGGCACGCCACGCGCGTTTGATTTTAAGATTAAAGACCATGTGGATTTGGGCGCGGCTTTGGGCTTGGATTTTGAAAAAGCGGCTGAATTGTCGGGGGCACGTTTTAGCTTGATGAAGGGTAAAGTGGCGCGTTTGCATCGTGCGTTGGCGCAATTTATGTTGGACACGCATACGACGCAGCATGGTTATACTGAGTGCTACACGCCGTATATTGTGAGCGATTCTACGTTGTTGGGTACGGGCCAGTTGCCGAAATTTGGCGAGGATTTGTTCCATGTTACGCGCGGTGGTGATGAAACGAAATTGACGCAATATTTGATTCCAACTGCGGAAGTTACTTTGACGAATACGGTGCGCGATGAGATTTTGTCGTTGAATGATTTGCCGATGAAATTGACGGCGCATTCGCCTTGTTTCCGTAGTGAAGCGGGTTCACACGGCAAAGACACGCGCGGTTTGATTCGCCAACACCAATTCGATAAAGTGGAAATGGTGCAAATTGTGCAGCCTGAAAAATCTTATGAAGCATTGGAAGAAATGGTGGGACACGCGGAAAATATTTTGAAATTGTTGGAATTGCCGTATCGTGTGATTACTTTGTGTACTGGCGATATGGGTTTTGGTGCGACTAAAACGTATGATTTGGAAGTGTGGGTGCCTGCTCAAAATACTTACCGCGAAATCTCAAGCTGTTCAAACTGTGAAGATTTCCAAGCTCGCCGTATGAAAGCGCGTTTTAAAGATGAAAATGGCAAAAACCGTTTGGTGCATACGTTGAATGGCTCGGGTTTGGCGGTGGGTCGTGCGTTGGTAGCGGTGTTGGAAAATCATCAGAATGCGGACGGGTCTATCAACATTCCTGTTGCGTTACGTCCTTATTTGGGTGGTTTGGAAAAATTGGTGCCTTAATATAATCAAAAGCAGCCTGAAAATATTTCAGGCTGCTTTTTTATTTAGAATCCGTTTTCCATCATAATCTGCCCTGGAATACGATTGCGGTGCATCGCAAAACCCTGTTCCAACAGCGTTTTAAACGTATCTTGCACCATATCAGGATTGCCGCAAATCATAAAACGGCTACGCTCTTTGTTGAACGACAAGCCCATTTTCTCCGCCAAACTGCTGTTTTTCAAACTTTCAGGCAACCTGAAATGCAAATGTTCGCCGTCCGTTTCGCGCGTGGTAATCGGCACAAAACGCAGCTTGTTCACATATTCGCCAATCAACGGGTGTTCTGCCAGTTCAGCAATTTGTTGATTAAAAATCAAATCAGCATTGTGCGACACGCTGTGCGCGAGTGCCAACGTGTCAAAGCGTTGCCAAATTTCAGGCTGCTGCAAAATGGACAAAAACGGCGCAATCCCTGATCCTGTACTCAGCATAATCAAATCGTTACCATCTGGGAAGCGCTCGGGCAGGAAGAAGCCTTGCGCGGTTTTGTCGAGTAAAATCGTGTCGCCAGCTTGCACGTTGGCAAAGCGTTCCGACATTGCGCCGCCTTCAATCAAAATCACGAAAAATTCCAGTGTGTCGGCGTATTCGGCGGACGTAACTGAGTAGGCACGCCAGATAAAGCCTTCGCCTTCGGGGAAACCTAAACGTGAAAATTGCCCTGCAGCAAATCGGTAGCTTTCAGGGCGGGTGATGGCAAATGTGATGTATTTGGGGCTGTGGTGTTTGACCCACAGGATTTTTTCTTCGGTGTATTTTTGTTCGGTTGTCATGGTTTTCAGGCTGCGGTAATTGAAAGAAACGCAATTATATCAATGAAAGGCAGCCTGAAAAAATTTTCAGGCTGCGATTATTTTGCGTTTTCAGCAGTAGGTCAGATACTTGTATCCGACATTTTTCCCTTGTTAGCGCAAGTCGGATTCAAGAATCCAACCTACGTGAATTTTCAGGCTGCCTGAAAGTTATTTTTGATACCAAGCAACCATACGTTCTGCTGCTTCCACGCATTTTTCCACTTCATCAACCAGCGCAATACGAACAAAACCTTTGCCTGGATTGCCGTGCTCTGTATCACGCGCAAAGAAACGCCCTGGCAAAACCTGAACGCCTGTCGCGCGGAACAATTCTTGCGTGAATGCCAAATCATCGCCATCAGGAATTTTCAGCCAAATATAGAAAGACGCTTCAGGCATTTTCACATCAAATTTTTGGCGCAAAATCGGCACAACTCGGTCAAATTTGATTTGATACTGGCGGCGGTTTTCTTCAACGTGCGCTTCATCGTTCCAAGCGGCAATGCTGGCGCGTTGCACGGGGTTGCTCATCGCGCTGCCGTGGTAAGTGCGGTAGAGCAAAAACGGTTTCAGCAATTTTTCATCGCCAGCCACAAAACCCGAGCGCAACCCAGGCGCGTTGGAGCGTTTGGATAAGCTGGTAAACATGATGATGTTGTCAAACGAACGCCCCATTTCTGCGGCGGCTTGCAGGCAGCCTGTAGGTTTGTGTCCGCCAAAATAAATTTCTGCGTAACATTCGTCAGACGCAATGATGAAACCGTATTGGTCTTGCAACGCGAAGAGTTCTGCCCAGTCTTCGCGTTTCAACACGCTGCCTGTTGGGTTGTCGGGCGAGCAAACGAAAACAATTTTGCAACGCTCCCATTTGTCTTCTGGAACGCTTGACCAATCGGGCAAAAAACGCGGTGCGGTGGTGTTGGCAAATACGATTTCGCCGCCACCTAAAAAGGTTGCACCTTCGTAAATTTGGTAAAATGGATTGGGCGATACGATGACTGGTTTTTCGTCTGCAATCGGGTCTAACGCAGCCTGAACGAATGAAAACAGAGCTTCACGGCTACCTAAAACGGGCAAAATTTGGGTTTCTGGGTTGAGTGTTAAACCGTCATAACGGCGGCGTAACCAGTCAGCACAGGCTTGGCGCAATTCAGGCAAGCCCAGCGTGAGTGGGTATTTTGAGAGTTCGTTTAACGATTGAGTAAGCGCGTCTGTTAAAACTTTTGGGGTGGGGTGTTTGGGTTCGCCAATTTGCAACATGATTGGCGCGAGGTTTTCGGGCGGTATGATGCCATTTATGGCTTCGCGCAATCGGGCGAATGGGTAGGGTTGAAGTTGGTCTAAATGGCTGTTCATGAAGTTTTCCTTTTTCAGGCTGCAATTTGATAAGAATAGACAAAAATTTTAGCACAAAATGCTTGTCTCGCAGCCTGAAAACTGGTTTTGCTGTTTCACTCCCTGCCAACTGTTTTCAAAATAGAGTATAATGGATTTTGTCATTATTCAGGTTTTTTGCCTGAGTTTCATTCCTACACAAAGCCATTTTAAATAGAAAGGTTTAGCATGAGCTTAATTGAATTGAAAGTTCCCGATATTGGTGGACACGACAACGTGGACATTATCGCTGTTGAAATCAAAGCAGGCGATACTGTAGCGTTGGAACAAACTTTGATTACTTTAGAAACTGACAAAGCCACTATGGACGTGCCTGCTGATGCAGCTGGTGTGGTGAAAGAAGTTAAAGTTAAAGTAGGCGACAAAATCTCTGAAGGCGGTGTGATTGCTGTGATTGAAGCGGCTGGTGCAGCTGCTGAAGCGCCTAAAGCTGCGCCTGCTGCAGAAGCACCAAAAGCTGCTGCGCCTGCGCCACAAGCAGCACAATTCGCTGGCTCTGCTGACGCTGAATACGATGTGGTTGTATTGGGTGGTGGCCCTGGCGGTTACTCTGCTGCATTTGCTGCGGCTGACGAAGGCTTGAAAGTGGCTTTGATTGAACAATACAGCACTTTGGGTGGCGTTTGTTTGAACGTAGGTTGCATTCCATCTAAAGCATTGTTGCACAACGCAGCTGTGATTGACGAAGTGAAACACTTGGCTGCAAACGGCATTAAATTCAATGAACCTGAAATCGACATCAACGGTTTGCGTGGTTACAAAGAAAAAGTGATTGCTAAATTGACTGGCGGCTTGGCTGGCATGGCTAAAGCACGCAAAGTGGACATCATCCGTGGTAACGGTCAATTCGTTGGCGCGAACCACATTGAAGTTTCTTTGACTGAATCTGCTCAATACGAACAGGCAACTCAAACTGGCGAGAAAAAAACCGTTGCGTTCAAAAACGCAATTATCGCAGTGGGTAGTCGCGTGGTTAAATTGCCATTTATCCCTGAAGACCCACGCATTGTGGACTCAACTGGCGCGTTGGAATTGCGTCAAGTGCCAGAACGCATGTTGATTATCGGTGGCGGTATCATCGGCTTGGAAATGGGTACTGTTTACAGCACATTGGGCGCACGTTTGGACGTGGTTGAAATGATGGACGGCTTGATGCAAGGTGCTGACCGTGATTTGGAAAAAGTATGGGAAAAAATGAACGCTCATCGCTTTGACAACATCATGACTAGCACTAAAACTGTTGCTGTTGAAGCCAAAGAAGACGGTATCTACGTTACATTTGAAGGTGCGAAAGCTCCTAAAGAACCACAACGCTACGATTTGGTATTGGTGGCAGCAGGTCGCGCACCAAACGGCAAATTGTGTTCTGCTGAAAAAGCAGGCGTGGCAGTTACAGACCGAGGCTTCATTGAAGTAGACAAACAACAACGCACAAACGTACCACACATCTACGCAATCGGTGACGTGGTAGGTCAACCAATGTTGGCGCACAAAGCGGTTCACGAAGCACACGTTGCGGCTGAAAACTGCGCAGGTCACAAAGCATACTTTGACGCTCGCGTGATTCCAGGCGTGGCATACACAGACCCTGAAGTGGCTTGGGTTGGCGTAACTGAAGAAATCGCTAAACGTGATGGCATCAAAATCACTAAATCTGTATTCCCTTGGGCAGCTTCTGGTCGCGCGATTGCAAATGGTCGCGATGAAGGCTTCACTAAATTGATTTTTGATGCGGAAACGGGTCACATCATCGGCGGCGGCATCGTGGGTACACACGCTGGCGACATGATTGGCGAAATCTGCTTGGCAATCGAAATGGGTTGCGACGCTGTGGACATCGGCAGCACGATTCACCCTCACCCAACTTTGGGCGAATCTATCGGTATGGCAGCTGAAGTGGCTAACGGCACTTGCACAGACTTGCCTCCACAAAAGAAAGCTAAAAAATAATCTGTTGATTGTTTGAAATGACAAGCAGCCTGAAAATGTTTTCAGGCTGCTTTTTTGTGCTTTGTAGGTTGGGTTCTTGAATCCAACCTACGATTAACGCAGCCTGAAAACTCACTTTCAAGCTGCATTTTATATTTACTTAATCCCTTTTTTAACCAAATCTTGATAACCGCCATGATTGGTTACATTCGTATAACCCATATTTTTCAACGTATTCAAAGCCACTTCCGCGCGGCGACCCGTACGACAATACAAGTTAATCGGTGCGCTTTTATCTTTGCTCACATTCGCGATTTGAGTAGCGATTTGCTCCACAGGAATGTTAATCGCGTCTTGAATATGCCCACTTTGGAACTCTTCAGGCGTGCGAACATCAATCCACACACCAGCCGCTTTTTCAGGCTGCGTTTGAGTTTGTGCAGTTTGGCTGGCAACCGCAGAGGCAGCAGAATGATTTTGCAGCTCAGCACACGCCGTTAAACCGCAAACCAATAAAACAGAAATCAACAGTTTATTCATAGTCCTACTCCTACTAAAAGAGCAGCCTGAAATTATTTCAGGCTGCAAAGGTTCAGAAATATAGCACTTTCTGTACTGAAAAATTATCGTTGTGTTTCAACCGCTTCCAACGCACGCAAAGCATAAGTGTATGCCGCGCCAGCGTTCAAGGCGATAGCCGTTGCCAATGCACCCGCGATTTCGCTTTCAGTCGCGCCTGCTTTCGCCGCTTTTTCTGCGTGTACGCTAATGCAGCTTTCGCAACGTGTGGTAATTGCCACAGCAATCGCAATCAGTTCGCGTGTTTTTTCGTCCAACGCTTCTGCAGCTGCTGCTTGGTCTAACGCGCCGTAGGCTTGCAACATTTTTGGGTGTTTTTTACCCAATTCGCCAAATGATTTTTTCACGTGCGCTGTGTGTTCTGTCCAGTTGTTAAACATTTTATTTCCCTTTGTGTTTAGTTGAATGATTTGAAAGACCGTATTATGCTGCTATTTTTTATGTAAATACCCAATAAAAATCTCAAAATTTCACAAAAAAATATAGTAAATTAAAATGAGACAAGGTGACAACGTCCGCCGTGTGCGTGTTGCACATAAAGACGTTGGCAACGCAGTATCATTGCAATTTTAATTCACTATATTTTCAGGCTGCATTCAAATTAGTCCTCACCCCACACTTCTTTGGCGATTTCTTCTACCAAGCGAACTTTCGCCCATTGTTCCTCAATCGTTAGCGTATTGCCTTCTTCTGTGGACGAAAAACCGCATTGTGGGCTTAAGCACAACTGGTCTAACGGCACATATTTCGCTGCTTCTGCAATACGCGCTTTCACGGCTTCTTTGTCTTCCAAATCTGCGAATTTAGACGTTACCAAACCCAACACCACTCGCCCTTTGTGCGGATTGTCATTAAAGTGTTTCAACGGCTCAAAACCGCCTGCGCGTTCTGTGTCGTATTCCAAGAAATAGCCATCAAACGCGGTTTTACCAAACAAATCGGCGGCGATTGGGTCGTATGCGCCTGTCAGCGAATAGGTAGATTTGTAGTTGCCGCGACAAACGTGGGTAGTAATCGTCATATCGGCTGGTTTGTCTGCCAAAATCGCTTGCACGTTTGCCAAGGCGTAACGTTTGTCATCTTCAAAAGTAGGCTGGTCGTGGTTGTTGCACAAAACACCCCAGTATACGTCATCAATTTGCAGATAGCGGCAGCCTGCGTTGTAGAACGCTTGAATGGCATCTTTGTAGGCTTGTTGCAAGTCGGCGACAAATTCATCTTTATTGGCATACACGCCTGTGTCCCACAAATATGGGTGTAACATTTGGTTTGGGCTTGGAATGGTGAATTTCACAATGCCGCGGTCGCCCACGATTTCGGCGAGTTTGCGATAGTGAGCGATGAATGGGTGATTGTCGTTCCATGAAACCTTGCCGCACACGCGCGTGTTTTCTTGTCGCGCTTCTACGCCTTGGAACACGCGGCGGAACGCTGGGATAAACACTTCAATGCCGTTCAAATTCGCCAAAAAATCTAAGTGCCACCATGAGCGGCGGAATTCACCATCGGTGATGACTTGAATGCCTGCGTTTAATTGCTGTTGCACGAGTTCGGCGATTTCTGCGTCTTCAATTTGCTGCAGTTGGTTGCGTTCAATTTTGCCTACCCAGAAGTTGGCACGGGCTTCTTTTAAGGTTTTGCTGCGTAAGTAGCTGCCTACAGTATCGGCGCGTAAAGGTAAAGTTTTGCTCATGGTTTTGCTCCTTGTAGCGTGAAGTAAAATCGCAATAGGACGGCGTTGCCAACTCTCTTATGTACTACACGTACACGGCGAGCGTTGTCGCCTTGTCCTATTTTTATTTCACTTCACTTAGATGTGGTAAAAACTGTAATGAAATGTAATCCTACGGTTTCCTTTTTGGGCTGACAAATGGGAAATTTTACTGATTGATATGAATGGAATTCATATTTTTACAGTTTGAAATATAATTGCATTTTGCAGCCTGAAAACTAAAAGGAAACCACATGACTCCCATTTACGCATGGGCAACCCTCCCCGAATTTGCCGAAATCCAATCATTTCTAACCGAACATAACCACCCAAAACACCTCATATTCTGTCTACAAAACACAGATTTCCCACACTTCACGCAGCCTGAAAACTCCACCGCAGAACAAACCCAACTGCACACCGCACTCACAGAGTCCACACGCTGCCTCACTTTTGACGCAGTGAACTACATCGCCAACTGGCAACCCCAAACCCACTTATGGTTCATGCCAGTCGCAGCCGCCAGCGCATTGCACGAACACTTCACGCAGCCTGAAAACATCATTTGGCAAACCCAAGCCATTCCCCAAAACACCCCAAAATCCCAAAAATCATGGCAAACGCAGCCTGAAAACCCACACACGCAGCCTGAAAACATCCACGCCGTGATTATCGGCGCAGGCATCGCAGGCGCAGCCACCGCCCACGAACTCGCCATTCGCGGCGCAAAAGTAACCGTATTAGAACGCAGCGAACGCGTCGCCCAAGCAGGCTCAGGCAACCAACAAGGCTTGCTCTACGCCAAAATTTCCCCACACAACACCGAACAAACCGAACTCCTCCTCACAGGCTACGGCTACACACGCCGCATCCTGAAAACCCTGTTCCCCAATCAAGAAAACTGGGGCGCAACAGGCATACTCCACCTCAACCACAACGAAAGCGAAACCCAACGCAACCAAAAACTTGCCCAAAAAACCCACTATCGCCATCTATACCGCCCCGTAACGCCCGAAGAAGCCAGCCAAATTGCAGGCATACCCATCGCCCAAAGCGGCTTATACTGGCAACAAGGTGCATGGCTTAACCCACCCGCCATCGTAAACGCTCTATTGCAGCACCCAAACATTACCGTCCACACCCAAACCCAAGTCCACACCGCCACCCATAACGGCGCACACTGGCAAATCCAAACCAATCAAGGCGACTACACCGCCACCCACCTCATCATCTGCACAGGCGCAGACAACCAAACCACCCCCATCATCCGCAACTACCCCTTCCAAATGATACGCGGACAAACCAGCGTCGCCACCGCCACAGAAGGCAGCCTGAAACTCAAAACCGCGCTATCAGGTGCATCCTACATATCCCCAGCGTGGCACAACCAACACTGCTTTGGCGCAACCTTTATCAACAACGACCCAAGCAGCGAATGGCGCGGAGAAGACGACACCGCCAACCAACAAGAACTCGCCCAGCTCAACCCATTTTTGGCGAGCGAATTACACACACAGCCTGAAAACATCAATCACGGCAGCCTGAAAGGACACACCGCCGTCCGCTGCGATAGCCACGACCACTTGCCAGTTGTCGGCGCACTCAGCGACGTTGTCGCCATGCGAAGCGTGTACGCCAAACTCGCGCTGGACAAAAACTATCGCCTAACCGCGCCCTGCCCTTACCTGCCCAATGCCTACACCAACACCGCTCACGGTTCACGCGGTTTAGCCACCGCCCCCATTTGCGCCGCCGAAATTGCTGCGCAGATTTGTGGCACTCCACACCCGTTATCTGAGCGATTGCGCCAAGCGTTGAACCCCAATCGCCTGATTATTCGCCAAATCGTGCGGCATGAAGTGCAATAAAAAGCTGTAGGTCGAATTCTTGAATCCGACATTTCAATTCATCAAAAAAATTGTCGTATACAAGTATCCGACCTACGTAAAAACAAAACGCAGCCTGAAAAAACTTTCAGGCTGCGTTTTTTAAAACATCAAATCAATGATGTTGATTTTTCTCTTTGTGCTGCACCAAAGCGCGGTCTACTTTATCCACCAACACATCAATCGCTGCATACATATCCGCTTCAACTGCTTCAATGTGAATATCTTTGCCAGCCAAATGCACTTGCGCGGCGGCTTTGTTTTGCACTTTTTCCACAGACAAAGTAACCGTTACAGAAATCACACCATCGTGATGACGCACAGAGCGTTCCACTTTTTCAGTAACGTAATTACGGATAGCTTCGGTAACATCAAAATGTAAGCCAGTAATTTTTAAGTTCATGATGCACTCCTTGATATAAGGTGGGTTAAAACGCAGCCTGAAAACTCAGGCGGCTGAATTTATGACTCGCGGCGTTGTTGCACGGTAGGAATACCAATTTGTTCGCGGTATTTTGCTACGGTGCGTCTTGCGATGTTAATGCCCTGTTGCTGCAACATCTGGTGTAAAGCGCAATCGCTGTATGGTTTGCGTTTGTCTTCGCGTTCCACCAATTCGTTGATGATGGATTTAATCGCGTTGGCACTAATGCCTTCTTCGCCGTCTTCACTGCTACTGATTGCATTTTGACTGAAAAAGTAGCGCAATGCAAATAATCCTTGCGGACAAGCCAAATATTTATTGCTCACGGCGCGAGAAATGGTGGATTCCGCCAATTCTAAATATTTGGCGCAGTCTTTCAACAGCATTGGCACGATGCCGATTTCGCCAAATTGGAAGAAATCTTGTTGTTTTTCCACAATATATTCAGCGACGCGTGTGAGCGTGTTTTTGCGCTGTTGCAACATATCCATTTTTTGCTTGGCGGCGGCGATTTTTTCACGCCAAACAGGGTCAATCGCCTCTTCATCTTGCAACGCTTCAGACAACTCTGTGTTGATTTTGATTTGCGGCTGCGCTTCTTCGTTCACTTGTACGCGCCAACCTGCTTCGGTTTGCACCACAAACACATCGGGGTGGACGTATTGCGTGGGTTCTTCGCTGGCGAAACCGTAAGACGGATACGGGTTCAAATTCGTAATCAGTTCCAAGGCTTCGCGCAAGGTATCATTATCAAAATCGGGCAGCAATTTGCTCAAGCGGTTCACGTTTTTGGGCGTGTTTTGCGTGAGTTTGTCTAAATGGTGCATGACAATCTGTGCGGCGCAACGACGTGCTGGCGATAAGGGCAAACGGTCTAATTGGTGCAGCAAAGATTGGGTTAAATTGGCGGTGGCAATGCCTGCGGGTTCAAAGTTTTGCAGGTTTTCCAGCGCGATTTCCATATCTTCTTCGTCCAGCATCCATTCCAACGAGGTGTTTTCCACGATTTCAGTAATGCTGTCTGTGAGATAGCCTTTGTCGTCCAAAAAATCAATTAAGATGTGGACGTGCGCGGCTTCTGTGGGGGATAGTGGGTGCTCGCTTACTTGCTTGTGCAGGTAGGCGTTTAGTGTTTCTTCTTGGGCGAGATTTTCCCATGCGCTGCTGTCGTCATCACCTAGGCTGACACCGCGTTTGATGTCCACGGTTTGACGGGGCATTTCGTAGCTGCTGAAGTCTTCTGAAGGGGTTTCGGTGCGTTCCAAAATGGGATTTTCTTCTAACCAGTCTTCTACTTCGCGCTCTATCTCTATCCCAGACATTTGCAAAACACGCAAGGATTGTTGCATGTTTTGGCTCAGTTGCTGGGTTTGCCGCAGTTTTAGTTGAAAGTTTGTTCCACTCATAATTTTGTGTTTTCAGGCTGCCTGAAAAATAAGTTTAGCTGTGTGAATGATTGCTGGCTTGGAAAGCCAACCTACCATTTTTCGCATACCAAAAGGCAGCCTGAAAAAGTTTAATAATCAAAATTTTCGCCCAGATAAACGGCGCGTACTTGTTCATCGTTTACCAAGTCGTCTGGTTTGCCTGTGGCTAATACAGTGCCATCGCTAATAATGTAGGCACGGTCGCAAATTCTCAAGGTTTCGCGCACGTTATGGTCGGTAATCAACACGCCAATGCCGCGCTCTTTTAGAAATTCGATGATTTTTTGAATGTCAATCACAGCAATCGGGTCCACGCCTGCAAACGGTTCGTCTAGCAAGATGAAACGGGGCTGCATGGCTAACACGCGCGCAATTTCTACGCGCCGTCTTTCGCCGCCTGATAACGCTGGGGCTGGGCTGTGGCGCAAGCGTCCGATGTTCAAATCATCAAGCAATTTGTTTAGCTGCGTTTCAATTTCATGTTTATCGGACAGGCGAATTTCCAAAATACTGCGGATATTGTCTTCCACAGTCATTTTGCGAAAAATGGACGCTTCTTGCGGCAAATAACCAATCCCTGCTTGGGCGCGCTCGTGAATTGGGCGATGGCGCAATTCGTTGCCGTCTAGCAAAATCGTGCCTGAATCTGCGGCAATCAAGCCGACAATCATGTAGAAACTGGTGGTTTTGCCTGCGCCGTTTGGCCCGAGCAAACCAATCACTTCGCCGCTTTCAATATCCAGCGAGAAATTTTTAACAACTTGGCGTTTTTTGAACGATTTTTGCAAACCTTCAACGTGTAAATGTGATGTAGTCATGTTTTCAGGCTGCCTGAATTATTTTTTGTTGGCGGTATTCGGTTGAATAATCACGGTTACGCGGCGGCCGTTTTTGTTGCCTGTCGCGTTGCCGCCCAATACGGTGTAAACCTCAGTTTTGGTGTTATAGCTAATCGCTTCGCCTTGCGCCATATCGCCGCCGCGTTGGATTTTGGCGTTACCAATCAGTTTCACCACATTGGTTTGCGACTGATATTCCATGCGGTTGCCCCAACCTTCAGCGATGCCTTTGTTGTTGTCTAGCATTTGGCGGAAATAGGCTGGGTTGCCTTGCGCATCTATGGTTTGGTTACCTGATTGGTCTTGGCTCACGCGAACATTGTTGGCACGCATATTTAATGTACCTTGTTTGGCAATCACGTTGCCTGTGAACACGGTTACTTGATTTTTTTGGTCTAGCGAACCTTGGTCGGCTTCAATTTGAATGGGCTGTTGACGGTCGCTTTCCAATGCCATGGCGTTCAGGCTGCCTGAAATCAACGCCACAGCGCAAATCGCTTTGATAAGGTTATTTTGTGTCATAAATCATTGCTCTCACTCGGGACGGCAAGCTCAGCAGCCCCTTTTGGTTATCGTAAGTCATGCCAACGGACGAGCCTGTGGAACGTCCATATTGGTATTGAATCGGCGCGTCTGTTTCGGCGATTTCGGTTACTGTGTCCACGTTTAAATGGTCGGTGGTTACTTTTGCCGCTGGGCGTTGCTCGTCCGCTTCTTTGGTTAGCACCACATCTTGTTGCAAGAAGACTTTTTTCGTTTCGATTTCATAACGCGCTTGCTCGGCATCAACTTGATATTGCTTCACTCCTTGATTGAATAGTTGCAACGTAGGCGATTGGAAAAACACGTTTTTTTGGTCAGGCAACTGCCATGCGTGTGGCGAATCCAGTTGCTCTTTCAGGCTGCCTGAAATATCAAAACGCTTGCCTTGCGTGTTTGTCATGGAATACTGCGGTTTGGCAGGGTCTAGCTTCACTTCTTCCACAATCACTTCGCTCACGCGACCCAACCATGCGCTCAATCCGCACAAAATCATCGCCAAAACCAACGGAAAAATTAAGTTGCGAAAGCAGCTCATTTCAAATACTCATTCAGCGCAGGCAACAAAGTGTTTTGCGCTTGCATAATCAAATCCGTTACTTCACGTACTGCGCCGAAACCGCCGTTCTTCTCGGTGGTTAGCGCGGTGTGTTTTTTCACAAATGTGTGCGCGTTAGCAACCGAAATCGGCAAACCGCAACGCACCAACACAGGCAAATCAATCACATCATCGCCTACCATAGCACACTGTTCTGCTGAAACGCCTGCTTGTTCGCACAGCTGTTCAAACGCCACTTTTTTATCGTGAACACCGAAAAAATAATGCGTGATACCAAGCTGTTTCGCACGCGCACCCACGGCTTCATCGTTTCTGGCAGTAATAATCGCGGTTTGCACGCCTGAATTTTGCAGCATTTTGATACCGTGTCCGTCTAACGTGTTGAACGCTTTGATGATTTCGCCATTACTGCTCATGAATAACTGCGCGCTGGTGAGTACGCCGTCCACGTCTAAAACGAGCAATTTAATGCGTTTGGCGCGTGCAAGAATGTCGGGAGAATAGTGAGAAAACATGATTTCAGGCTGCCTAATTGAAATAGAAATGGCGCATTTTAGCAGAGTTCAAAAAGTAAAGCCTAATTTTTGCACGGTAATTGCTTAATGCGGCGATTTATTAAGAATATGTTAATCGCAGCCTGAAAAACCGTTTTCAGGCTGCGATTATGTGGAGCGTCAGCGAGCCGCTGACGCTCCATTTTTCAGGCTGCAAATTGATTTTTAAATTGATTAAGCTGCTGCAACACACGCCGACTTTTAATCCCATCAGGCAGCCTGAAATCCAGCAGCAACCGCGTTAATTTCAGCGCAGTCGCCAAATCAGATTGCGCATTCAGGCTGCCTGAACCCAGTTGCAGCAACAATTCGCCCGACACAATCACGCCATCTTTCGGCAGATTACCCGAACCTTGCCAAACCTGCACCGCCGCTTCAGGGCGAACGCAATAAAAGTTTTCGGGCTGCACCGCACGTCCCAAATCATCGCGCTGATAATCGGGCGCAAAACCCAGTTCACTCAACAACTGCCATTCAAAATGGCGCAAATCCGCCGCGTTTTCAGGCTGCATACACAAGGCTTGCAGCGTTTTATATTGCAAATCAAACAGTTTGGGCGACGGATCTTCAGGCGCAGTCAGCTTCAAAATCAACTCATTCACATACATCGCGCTGAACAAATTGCGCTGACGCGGTTGCGCCCAGCCGCCGAGCCATTCCGCGCGGTGCAGCGTTTTCAATTCTTCCTTGCCAAACCAAGACACAGAAACAGGCACAAACGGCACTAACACGCCACGCAATTCCGAGCCACGCGTGCGCGCACTTCGCGCCAAAAGCGACACGCGCCCGTAATCGCGGCTAAACACTTCCACGCGCAAACTGTTTTCGCGCCATGGTTGCGAAGTGAGCAGGAAAACGGGTTGATGATTGATTCGATTGGACATAAATGCAGCCTGAAAAATGAGGGGTGCTTATTATATATCTGCTAAACAAAATGCAGCCTGAAAAGTGTTTTCAGGCTGCATTTTGTTTTAAATCTCACTCAACTGATAAACCGTTTCAAACGCTTTTGCTTCCCCAGCTTGCAACTCAATCAAGCCAATTTTATTGTTAAATGCATCAGGCGCTGCACTCAAATTTTCCAGCGCAATGCTCTTGCGGTCATCAGGGATATAGGCTTGCACATACGGATAAGATTCGTCTGGCGACAGGGTTAGGCGAATGCGTTTGCCTTGTAGCGTAACGGCTGGCGCGGTGTTATCGCGGCGGATAAAGCAGTTATCCAGCGAAATATTGGCGAGCGTGCTGCCGTGTAAAAAGCGTTCATCTGGCGTGGTTTCGCCTGTGGGCAACAATGCTGCGCTAAACGCCAACTGCGCTTGGCTGTTGATGTGCAACTGCCAGTCGTCCAAATCACCATCAACGGCAAAATACGGATGCCAACCGTCCACAATCGGCAGCGCGGTTTCGCCTGTGTTGCGTACTTCGGTGCAGACGCTGAGCGCGGCATTTTCGCGCAATTCGTAGCGCACGCTGATGTCGTAATCAAACGGATAACCTGCGTGTTCGTGGCGATAGCTGTAGCGCAATTCCACGGCTGCGCTGTGTTCATCGACGTGGCTGTGATGCAGCGTAAACGGTGCGTCATAAATCAAACCGTGAATGGCTGAATCGCCCAGTTTGTGTTTGTTCACATGATAATCGCAGCCTGAAAATGAGTAATTGCCTTGCGCCAGTCGGCAAGCAAATGGGCTAAGTTTTGCGCTGCGGAACAGTTGCGTGATGTCGCGCTGTGCGGCTTCGGGCGACGCATACGCGGCGATGACGTTGTGCCATTGTTGGCTGCTTTGCAAAATGGCAAAACGGTTGAGCAATGCGCCAAACGGGAAAATTTCGGCTTGCGCGTGGTTTTCGTGGGTCAGCACAATGCGGTTAGGTTCTGTGGTGATGGTAAACATGATGATTTCCTTTTGTGGATAGGCGCACCATTTTCAGGCTGCCTGAAGATTTTGGTGCGCGGGGCGCACCCTACAACTGCGATTATTTTATAACAAAATCACTCGGTTGTAGGTCGGCTTTCCAAGCCGACATTTTATTTTCAGGCTGCGTGAACATGATTTGTCAGCTCGGAGAACCGACCTACAGCAAACCTAAAATCACTCAGGCACACGCAAAAACGGCTTACGCTGCCACCAAAATTTCTGCTCCGTTGCCAACGCAGCTTGAAAACGCGAACCATCAAAATCCACCTGCACCCCGCCCTGCAAATCCGTCCGATACAGCCCCACATTTCGCGCCGCCAACTGCGCCTGAACGCTCGGGTGCGGATGACGAAACGCATTCGCAAAACCACTGCTGGCAATCGCAATCTGTGGCGCAACCGCGTCCAAAAACACACTGCTAGTCGCGCTTTTGCTGCCATGATGTCCCAACACCAGCACATCGCTCTTCAGCCCAGTCCCATATTTTTGCAGCAACTTCCATTCCCCAGCCTTGCCCGTGTCGCCCATAATCAGCAGCGATTGCGCCCCCGAAACCACGCGCAACACGCAACTCAAATCATTGTCTGCAGCCTGAAAACCCATGGGCGGCGTGAGAAACTCAAACCGCACATCGTCCACCGTCCAAGCTAAGCCGTCCGCGCAATACTTCGCCTGTGGATAAAATTCAGGCTGCCCAGCCCAAATCTCATCCACTTTCAGGCTGCGATTGATTTCCGCAAAACCCCCATCATGGTCATTATCGTGGTGCGATACAATCAGCGAATCCAATCGCCAAACCCCTTTAGCCCGAAGATTTTGCAGCAAAGTTGCCCCAACCGCAGGCTTACCCGTGTCAAACAACACATTTTGAGAAGGCGTTTGCAGCAGCACAGACAAACCCTGTCCCACATCAAACACCGTCATCTTAAAACCATGGGATACAGGCTCAACCCGATACAAGAAAAACGCCGCCAACCCACAACACGCCAACGGTTTCAGCCCCGAACCACGCGGCAAAACCAGCAGCAAAACCCCAGCCATCGCCGCCCACATCAACCCAGTAGGCGCATGAACAAAATACCACTCAGGCAACACACCACCCAAAAATTGCAATACAGAAACCGTCCATTCCCCCAACCAAGCCGCCCACATTTTCAGGCTGCCAAACGGCAAAACCGAAGCCACCAACGCCAATGGCACAAGCAACCAAGAAAAAAACGGAATTGCCACCGCGTTCACCAAAGGCGAAAAAATCGGCAGCGAACCAAACAAAAACACCGTCATCACCGCACTCGCCAGTGTAACCGCTCCTTGCGCGAAAACCGCCTGTTTCAGCTTAAACGCCCAACCGCGCGGAAACGGACGCAGCCTGAAACCACACGCCCAAATCAGCACCCCCACCAAACCAAACGACAACCAAAATCCAGCCGCCAACACCGCCACAGACTGAAACAGCAAGACCACCGCCAACGCCGCCCACCAAGTCCGCCACGGTTTCGCCTTTTTGCGCCCAATCCACGCCACCGCAAACACCGAAAACATCAGAAAACTGCGCAGCGCAGGCACTTGAAAACCAGCCAACGCCGTATAAAACAGCCCCACCAACACCCCAAAACCCAACGCCCACACACGCGGACGCGCAATCTCCAGCCGCGACAAATACAATACAACCAACGCTAACCCAGTCGCCAACATCGCCACCATGCCAATATGCAAGCCCGAAATGCTCACCAAATGGTTCAAGCCTAACGGACGCAATGCCGCCCACGTTTCGCGCGACAAACCGCTTGGGTCAGCCACCGCCAAAGCCGTCATCAAGCCAGCCCCTTGCGGATAACGCGCCGCCGCGTCTTGCCAGCCAGCAATGATTTTCGCGCGGACAGAATTGATGTTTTGTACGTTTTCAGGCTGCAATAAGCGGTTGTTTTTGCTGATATTCGCAATCCCATCAATTTGGTTGGACAACGCCCACGCTTCACGGTCAAAGCCCACAAAATTTCGCGCGCCAACCGTGGCGCGGACTCTCGCATTCAGTTGCCACGTTTCGCCAACGTGCCACTCGCCACCTGCGTAATCGTTGAAATACAGACGGTAGGTTTTGCCGTCTGCCGTTTGCGCCGTGCCGATGAAACTGGTGTGGTCAGCGTTGGTTTCGTCTTGCTTGGGCAACTCGGTGATTTGCACGCGCAAAGGCGTTGGCACGGGCGAAAGCGTTGGCTGCCATTGCTGCGACAACGCCCATTGCGTGCGCCCAATCGCGTAACTCGCGCCCAGCAACACGCAAAAACACAAAAACGCAGCCTGAAATATTTTCAGGCTGCGTGTGTGTTTTGCCCAAATTATCGCCGCCAAATTCGCTGTAAACGCAATCAACCAGAACCAAAAGTTTCCCTGCGTTGGCAAGAAAAAACTGGCGATTGCGCCTAAAGCGAAAGTGGCAAAAAGATAAGTTGTGTTCATTCTGTTCCTGCGAAATCTGTAGGCTGGGTTTCAACCCAGCAATTTTCAGGCTGCGTGAATTTGCTGGGTCGCGACCCAGCCTACGCATCAAAAACGACGTTTCAGGCTGCATGCTTGCAAAATTTCCACCGCCAATTCTTCCACCGATTTATGCGTGGTGTTGGCAAACGGAATGCGATGACGGCGGAAAATCGCCTGCGCGTCCGCCACTTCTTGCCGACAGGTTTTTAGGCTGGCATAACCCGAATCTGGGCGGCGTTCTTGGCGAATGTGGTGCAAACGGTCTGGCTCAATCGTTAAGCCGAACAATTTGTTTTGATGATTTTTCACCATGCGCGGCAAATCGTCCGTGTCCAAATCTTCAGGCGTGAGCGGATAGTTCGCCGCACGAATGCCGTATTGCAGCGCAAGATAAAGGCAAGTCGGCGTTTTGCCACTGCGAGACACGCCCATCAAAATCACATCGGCAGCCTGAAAATCTTTGTCGGAAATCCCGTCATCATGGTTCAGCGCAAAATTCACCGCTTCCATTCGCGCATCGTATTTTTCCACGTTTTGAACGCGGCTTTGCACAATGTGACTGGCGGGCGCGTTCAATTCTTCTTCCAGTTTTCCCAAAAATGCGTCAAAAAAACTGAGATGAAACGCGTTGGCTGTGGTAATAATCGCGCGGATTTCATTGTTTACCACACTGGAAAACACGAGCGGTCGTGCGCCTTGTTCAGCGGCTTGGTTGATGATTTGCACCAGCGCGTGAGCTTTTTCGGGCGTGTCCAAAAAAGGATAAGTGGCGCGTTTGAAAGATATGCCAATGAATTGTTCCAGCAGGGCGTTACCCATGTTTTCAGAGGTTAAACCCGTGCGGTCGGACACGAAAAAAACGGGATATGTATTCATGGTAGATTTCCTTTAGTGGAGCGTCAGCAGCTCGCCGACACGTTTTCCATTCAGGCTGCCTGAAAGTTTGTCGGCGAGCCGCCGACGCTCCATAGCCATCGTAGGGTGCGCCCCGCGAACCACAATCTTCTAAAAATGGTGCGCGTGGCACACCCTACGCAAGAATTGTCGTACACCCAAAAACGCAGCCTGAAAACTAATTTTCGGGACGAAATTCCTTTTTCAAACGAATATACAACGTGCGCTTAGCAATCGCAACGGTTTCATTTTGTTCATCAAAAACACGCACGGTAAACTCAGGCAAGTGCATTTCGCCGTCTGCGGTTGCTGCAATAATCTCATCAATTTCCGCGCGACTAATCTGGCAATCCAAAAACACTGCGCCTTTGCTGGCTTTGATAAATTCAATGTGTGCCGATTTGTCCCAAACGTAATATTTTTCGTGAAACAAGCAGTTGCACATCATCGCGTAAATCGGGTCGGTGAGCGCGAACAGGCTGCCGCCAAATTGTGTGCCGTGTGAATTTTTGGTGTTGCGCCAATTTTTCAGCATGGCACGGCAATGGGTGTAATCGTCTGATAGGTAAGTGATTTTAATACCTGTGAAAAACAGCGGAGACCATAAATTTAAACAGCGACGCAATTTATCGGCGGTTTTGGGGAATTTTTTGGGTAGGGGTAACATTCGGGTTCTTTCAAAAAAAATTTCAGGCAGCGCTTTCAGGCTGCCTTTCAGTACGCAATAAAAATGGAGCGTTGGCGGATCGACAATAAACCTTTGATAATCAAAAACTTATTCCAAGAAATCAATTTACTGTTATTTGAAAAATATCGGCGAGCCGCCGACGCTCCATTGTAAAATTTCTGTTATGTACTAAAAAGCAGCCTAAAAAATATTTATAGATTACTCTTCTGACTGATTGTTCTCAAAAAACAAATGTGCCAACGCAAACACATTGCCCGAAGTATCGCGCAATTCGCCCGAAACCGCACCATGTTTCACCACCAACAAATTCAGGCTGCCTGAAACATTCATCACTACACCAGCCTCCGCACCGCTCACGTCCAATACTTCCGCGCCAGCCGTCTGCGCATGTTCATTTTTTGCCACCGCCAAACCGCGTTTCACTTGCCCACGATACTGCGCGCGCGCAATGATTTCTTGCCCTGGATAGCAACCTTTGCGGAAATGCACACCACCAATCGTGTGTTGGTTCAACATTTGCGCCACGCAAGCCTCTGACGTTGCCGCACAAACCCACGGATAACCGCTCAAAATTTCGTGTGTGTTCCAAGCAACTTCAGCTTCTGCGGAAAATTCAGGCAATTCCGCTTTCGGCGCAAGTTTCAGGCTGCCTGAATGCGGTAATTCAATTTCGCCTGCTTCGTTTGCCGCAAATTGCAAATGCGGTTCAGTCGGCAAGACAGGCTGTGCGCCGTCTTTCAGGCTGCCTGAAACGCCCCAGTCTGCCAAAATTTCCAATTGCACTTTGGCGCGTAACACAAACATACGCAAACGCTTCACGACTTTTTCCGCTAAATCTGCCGCCATTGCCAACAAGATTTCATCGCCTGTGTTGTATGCCAACAGGTTTACAATCACTCGCCCTTTTGGGGTGTTATACGTGGCGTAACAAGCGTGATTTTTGGCTAGGTTATTGATGTCGTTTGAAAATTGCTTGTGCAAAAAATCGTGGCGGTCTTCGCCTGATACTTTCACGACTGCGAAAAATGGAAGTTGTGTTTGCATGGTAAATCCTTAGTGATATTTAAAACATTCGTCTATTTTACTCTTTCAGGCTGCCTTTGAATATTCTGAAAATCAATTGCAAAAAATGCAGCCTGAAAACGGTTTTCAGGCTGCGTTCACACATTATTTCATGCGCTGATAGTGCACAAAATCAAATGCCATTTCTTTGGCTGAAACATGGCTTTCACGCGTGATTTCTCGCCATTCTTCGCGCAAAAATTCAGGGAAAAACGCGTCGCCTTCAGGCTGCAATTGCACTTCGGTTAAACGCAAATCTGTCGCGAATGGCAAGGTTTGGCGGTAGATTTGTTCGCCGCCCATAATCATCACTTCGGTTTCATTCGCACACGCGTTTAATGCAGCCTGAATGTCGGTGAAGACTTCTGCGCCCTCTGCGGCAAAATCTGTTTGACGTGTGATGATGATGTTACGGCGATTGGGCAAGGGTTTGCGCGGCAAGCTGTCCCACGTTTTGCGACCCATAATCACGGGCTTGCCTGTTGTGTATTGCTTGAAAAAGGCGAAATCTTCGGGAATGTGCCACGGCATTGTATTATTTGAACCGATAACGTGATTTTTTGCTAGCGCGGCGATGAGGGTGATTTTGGGCATAGAATTCCTTTGTAAAATGGAGCGTCGGCGGCTCGCCGACACATTTTTAAATTAAAAATTTGTGATTATCAAAGATTTTGTCGGCGAGCCGCCGACGTTCCACTTTTTATCATGAACTAAAAAGCAGCCTGAAAAATTCGTTATTTTAATGTATCTCTCAATTTTCAAACCGTTTTGAAATGCTAAAATCATCATTTCCCCAATCACACACATTAAAGGATTTTATCGTGCTACTGAAAAAAACGATTTTGATGTTATCCGCAGCATTTGCCGCACACAGCGTTCAGGCTGCCATTTTTGACGCTGCACAATGCGCAGATTTGAGCAAAACCGAAGGCGTAAATTCCGCCAAATGGATTCAAGCAGGCAAATTGCCATCAGACGACCAAGCCTCGTTCACAGGTGCAGCCAAATCAGCCGCAGGCGTGGAATTTGACGCGCATTGCGTGGTAAACGGCGAATTGGAAAAACGCACAGGCGCAGACGGCAAACCTTATGCCATCGGCTATCAAATGCGTTTACCCGCCAACTGGAACGGCAAATTCCTGTTCCAAGGCGGTGGTGGCATGGACGGTTTTGTCGCGCCAGCAGTGGGTGCGACACCTGTGGCAGGTTCAACCGCATTGCCTGCATTGAAACGCGGTTACGCTGTTGTGAGCATGGACGGCGGACACAAAGGCGCAGGCGACCCTTCTTTCGGCGCAGACCAACAAGCGCGTTTGAATTATGCGTACGCGTCCACAGGCAAAGTAACAGGCTTGGCAAAATTGTTGATTCGCAAAGCCTACAACACTGAGCCAAAACACAGCTATTTTATGGGCTGTTCCAACGGTGGTCGCGAAGCCATGCACGCGGCAATGCGTTACCCTACTGAATTTGACGGCGTAGTGGCAGGCAACCCAGGTTTCCGCTTGTCTCGCGCAGCCATTGCCCAATCTTGGGACAATCAACACTTCCGTGCAGCCGCACCGAAAAACGATAAAGGCGAAGTGATTTTTGCCAACGCTTTAACACAAAAAGACTTAGACGCTGTGGTAACAGGCGTGTTGAATCGTTGCGACAAAAATGACGGCGTGAAAGACGGCATCATCAACGCATGGGAAAGCTGCGATTTCAAACCTAAGAACCTGTATTCACAAAAATGATAAAATATCTTTATGACTAGAAAATCCTACCCAACAGACTTAACAGATGCCCAATGGCAAGCGATTGAGCCACATTTTAACCAGCTACGCCACTACAAATGGGATAAACGTCAATTAGTGAATGCCGTTTTGTACATCACCAAAACAGGTTGCCAATGGCGTATGCTGCCCAATGATTTTCCACCTTATTCAACCGTATGGAGTTTCTATCGCAGAGCCAATCAATCAGGCTTATGGGATAGAATTCTTTTGGCATTGGTTCAAAAAAACGTTTAATCCATCAAAAACAAGCAATGCCAACTTATGCCATTCTTGATTCACAAAGTGTCAAAACAGCTTCTAGCGCACATGATAAAGGTTTTGATGGAGGTAAAAAAATCAAAGGTCGTAAGCGACATATAGCTGTTGATACGTTGGGTAATCTATTGTCTGTTGTGGTTCATGCAGCCAATATTCATGACACAAAAGCAGGTATTTTTGTAGCAAAAAAAGCGTTTGAGACCTATCCGAGTTTAAAAGGTTTCTGTGCGGACGCAGGTTATCGGAATACATTTGAGCGTGAAGTATCAGAGCAATTGGGTTTAACTGTTGAGATTTCAAAGAGAATTCAAGATATTTCTTGGCATATTCTGCCCAAACGTTGGATTGTAGAACGAACGTTTGCATGGTTAGGTTGGTCTCGACGTTTAGCAAAAGATTTTGAGCAGACGAATTTATCTGCTGAAAATTTTGTTAAACTAGGGTATATTTCACAAATATTAAAATTTATCAAATAGTTGTTTGTGAATACAGGTTCTAAAATGGTACAAGACCAAATCGGCGCGGACAAAGTGAAATTGCTGAACCAAATTTTTGGTGGCGCAAAAAATTCGCGTGGCGACCAAATTTATAGTGGTTGGTTTTATGACGCAGGCTTGAATACCGAAGGCTGGCGCGCATGGAAATTGGGCAATTCGCAAACCGCGAAACCGAATGCGCGAAACATCACATTGGGTGCAGCGAGTTTGCCAAGCTACTTCATGACCCCGTATCAGCCCAACTTCAGCACATTTGATTTCAATTTTGACACAGACGTGGCGAAAACCGAGCAAATCGGCGGTTTGAACAATTCAGACAGCACAGATTTGTCCACATTCAAAGCGCGTGGTGGCAAAATGATTGTGTTTGAAGGCGTGTCAGACCCAGTGTTTTCAGCCGTGGATTTGCGCGACTGGTACAAACAATTGTTGAACGACACAAAAGGGGCGCGTGATGCAGTTCGCTTGTTTAATGTGCCAGGCATGACCCACTGTGGTGGCGGCGCAGCGTTGGACGATTTTGACCCATTGACTGCGTTGGAACAATGGCACGACAAGGGTAAAGCACCTGAAGCGATGTTGGCACAAGGCAAAGCGTTCCCAAATAAAACGCAGCCATTGTGCGCGTATCCAAAAGTGGCGACTTATGTTCGCGGCAATGTGGATAAAGCCAGCAGCTTTGTTTGTAAATAATTAAAAATGCAGCCTGAAAATTTACATTAACAATTCTTTACTCAAAACTAACACTTGTGGCAAAATTGTTTTTTCCACAGCCCACAACAGGAGCTAAAACATGTCTATTAAAGAAGTTGTAAAAATGATTGAAGACAACGAAGTTCGCTTCGTTGATTTACGTTTCACCGACACCAAAGGCAAACAACACCACTTCACCATTCCCGCACGAATCGTGTTGGAAGACCCAGAAGAATGGTTTGAAAACGGTCAAGCATTTGATGGTTCATCAATGGGCGGCTGGAAAGGCATTCAGGCTTCAGACATGCAGTTGCGCCCTGACCCAAAAACTGCGTTCATCGACCCATTCTATGACGATGTAACCCTTGTTTTAACATGTGATGTGATTGACCCTGCAGACGGCAAAGGCTACGACCGCGACCCACGTTCCATCGCACGCCGCGCCGAAGCCTATTTAAAATCCACAGGCATTGGCGATACCGCATTCTTCGGGCCCGAACCAGAATTTTTCGTATTTGACGGCGTGGCATTTGAAACGCACATGCACACCGCCCGTTTTGAAATCACATCTGAAACAGGCGCATGGTCTAGCGGCAAACATTATGACGGTCAAAACACAGGACACCGCTCAACCGTGAAAGGCGGTTACGCACCCGTTGCGCCAGTGGACGCAGGACAAGATTTGCGTTCAGCCATGGTGAACGTGTTGGAAGAAATCGGCATTCCAACTGAAGTACACCACGGCGAAGTCGGCACAGGTTCGCAAATGGAATTGGGCACCAAATTCAGCACCTTAGTGCAACGCGCCGACTGGACGCAAGACATGAAATACGTGATTTGGAACGTGGCACACAACTTTGGCAAAACCGCCACATTCATGCCTAAGCCTTTAATGGGCGACAACGGCAGCGGCATGCACGTTCACCAATCCATTTGGAAAGACGGCAAAAACCTATTTTCAGGCGACGGCTACGCAGGTTTGAGCGACATGGCGTTGTATTACATCGGCGGCATCATCAAACACGCCAAAGCCCTAAACGCGATTACCAACCCGTCCACCAACTCATACAAACGCCTTGTGCCACATTTTGAAGCACCTGTTAAACTGGCTTACTCAGCGAAAAACCGCTCAGCGTCTATCCGCATTCCAGCCGTTCATAGCCCCAAAGCCGTGCGCATTGAAGCCCGTTTCCCAGACCCAACCGCCAACCCATATTTGGCTTTTGCCGCGTTGCTGATGGCGGGTTTGGACGGCATTCAAAACAAAATCCACCCAGGCGACCCAGCCACCAAAAACCTGTATGACTTGCCACCAGAAGAAGATGCACAAGTGCCAACCGTTTGCGCGTCTTTAGACGAAGCCCTGAACGCATTGCAAGCAGACCACGAATTTTTATTGCGCGGCGGCGTGTTCAGCCAAGACTGGATTGACAGCTACATTGCATTCAAATCCGAAGATGTGCGCCGCATGCAAATGGCACCGCACCCATTAGAATTTGAAATGTATTACTCGCTGTAAAACACAAATGCAGCCTGAAAATTAGTTTTCAGGCTGCATTTTCTACATTTGAAAGATAAATTATGAACTGGACAGAAAAACGCTTCACCGAACTCACCCCAACCCAAATTCACCAAATCTACCGCGAACGCATCGCCGTGTTTGTGGTGGAACAAACCTGCCCTTATCCCGAAGTGGACGACACAGATTTAACCGCATGGCATATTTTCAACACAGAAAACGATGAACTGATTAGCTATTGCCGCGTGTATCACGCCCAAGACGGCGCACATATCGGGCGCGTGTTAGTGGCACAAAAACACCGCAACGGCGGCAAAGCCAAAGCCCTGATGTTACGCGCATTGACATTGGCAAAACGCGAATATCCGCATGAAAACATCATGGTGCAAGCACAAGCACATTTGCAAAATTTTTACGGCAGCTTAGGTTTTGTGCCAACTTCTGAAGTGTATTTGGAAGACAATATCCCACACATTGATATGATTTTGCAGAACGCAGCCTGAAAAACATCAAGCTGCCATAAACCCTTCCCGACTGCTCAACCACCGTTCCAAATGTCTCGCCACACTTTCAGGCTGATGCGCAATCAACAACGGCGCAACTTCACGCGCATATTCCAGCAAAGCCATATCCTGCTCCAAATTCGCAAAGCGCAACATCGCCGCGCCGCTTTGTCGCGCACCCAAAAATTCGCCTGGTCCACGAATTTCCAAATCCTGTCGCGCAATTTCAAAGCCGTCCGTATGCTCGTAAATCACTTTCAACCGTGCTTTACCGATTTGCCCAAGCGGTTCAGCAAACAGCAACACGCAAGTACTCGCCGCCGCACCACGCCCCACGCGCCCACGCAATTGGTGCAACTGCGCCAAGCCCATGCGTTCTGCGTGTTCAATCACCATTAAACTGGCGTTTGGCACATCCACGCCCACTTCAATCACAGTAGTCGCAACCAGCACATTCAGGCTGCCTGAAACAAATTCTGCCATTACCGCCGCTTTTTCCGCAGGCTTCATGCGCCCGTGAACCAAGCCAATTTTGAGCTGTGGCAACGCGGCTTGCAATTCCACTAACGTGTCGGTCGCCGTTTGCAGTTGCAGCACTTCGCTCTCTTCAATCAACGGGCAAACCCAATACGCTTGCTGTCCTTTTTGGCAAGTGTTCAGCACAAAACCTTCCACTTCTGCGCGGCGCAACTGATTGACTAATTTGGTTTTAATCGGTGTGCGATTCGGCGGCAACTCGTCAATGGAAGATACGTCCAAATCAGCAAAAAAACTCATCGCCAAGGTGCGCGGAATGGGCGTGGCGGACATCATCAGCTGATGCACGTCTTCGCCTTTGTTTTTCAACGCCAAACGCTGCGCCACGCCAAAACGGTGCTGTTCGTCCACAATCACTAAACCCAAATTGTGAAACACCACATCGTTTTGAAACAGGGCGTGTGTGCCAACGGCTACGCGAATGCGTCCGTCCGCCAGCGCGGCTTTGACTTGGTCTTTTTCTTTCTTTTTCAGGCTGCCTGAAAGCCATGCCACGCTGATACCGAGTGGTTCAAACCATTGTTTAAATTTAAGATAATGTTGCTCGGCAAGAATTTCGGTGGGTGCCATCACGGCAGCCTGAAAATTGCCGCTGCTTTCCAGCGCGGTCAGCACGGACAAGGCGGCGACGATGGTTTTGCCGCTGCCTACGTCGCCTTGAAGCAGGCGGTGCATGGGGTGTGGTTTTGCCATATCAGTGCGGATTTCGTCTAACACGCGCGCTTGGGCGGCGGTGAGTGAAAAGGGCAATTTTTCAATCAGTTGGCGCGACAGACTTTCATCGCCAATTAACGGTTTGGCGTTGTTTGACTGGCGTTTTTGACGAGCGAGCCGCATGGAAAGCTGTTGGGCGAGCAGTTCGTCAAATTTGAGCCGTTGCCATGCTGGGTGTGCGCCGTTGCTGATTTCGTTGATATGGAAATGCGGCTGTGGGTTGTGCAGCAGGCGCAGGCTTTTGGCGAATTTGGGCAGATTGCGTTTGTCTAACACGCTTTGAGGGAGGACTTCGGTTAGGTCGATGTTTTCTAATACGGTGTTGATGATTTTGCGTAATGTGGGTTGGTTGAGTCCGTTGGTAGTGGGGTAAACGGGGGTAAGTGATTGGGCTAGCTCATTTTTTTCAGGCGACTTGATTTTGGGGTGTATCATTTCGTCGCCATAATAGCCGTGTTTGATTTCGCCGAGTGCGCGGACGGTTTGTCCTTCGGCGAGTTGTTTTTGGTGGGTGGGGTAGAAGTGGATAAAGCGTAGGTTCAGCACTGCGCCTGTGTCGTCTTGGATTCGGGCGATGAGTTGCTTGCGTGGCTTGAATTGCACTTCTTGATAGATGACGGTGCCTTGCACTTGCACGGGCGTGGCAATGGGTGCGCTGGCGATGGGTGTGATTTGGGTTTCGTCTTCGTAGCGCAGGGGGAGGTGAAGGGCTAAATCCCATGGGGTGTGGAGATTGAGCTTTTCTAGTTTTTTGGCGGTGATATCGGTGATTTTTAGGAGTTTTCGGGTTTCAGGCTGCATTTTGGTTTCTAATTGATTTTCAACCGTAAGGTGTGCTGTGCGCACCGTTTTCAAGTTTTTGGTGCGCACGGCACACCCTACGAGAATGTGAATTTGTTTTTGAATTGCGTGAAATTATAATGGTTTCAGGCTGCATTTTTGGAAAAACTTGGTTTGCAGCCTGAAAAATAGGAAAACCGTTTTTTCAGGCTGCGTTTTGTGGAGATTTTAATGATTGAATGGAGTTTGTGGGCGTTGGCAGTATCGGCGTTTACTTCGGCGACGATTTGGGTGGGGACTTCGGAAGTGGCTTTTGTGGCATTTGTGATGAAGTTCCCTGATTGGGCATGGGCAGCGTTTTTGGTGGCTGGTGTGTGCAATACGTTGGGGAGTTTGGTTTCGTATGCAATGGGGCGATGTTTGCCTGAAAAATACACGGCGAAATTATCGCCCGATGTGTTGGCGCGTTTGCAGAAATGGGGCGCGTGGGGATTGGTGTTGGCGTGGTTGCCTGTGCTGGGCGATGCGCTGCCGATTGCGGCAGGATTTTTGCGCTTATCGGTGTGGCGGTGCGTGTTGGCTTTGGCAGCAGGGAAATTTTTTCGCTATGGCGTTTTGTGGATTAGCATTTTTCAGGCTGCCTGAAACGCCCTATTCTGTTTATAATTGAAATCTTTTTTGACGAATTGTCAACACACATGAAAAAAATCATTCCTTTATTGTTGGTTATCGCGGCGATGGGTTGGCAAAAGTTGCGCCCAACCACACTAACACAACCAACCGCCACGCGCACCGCACAAGCGCAAACTCAGGCGCAAGTTGCCAACAAAAAAACGCCAACCAGCAACGATTTTGAAAAAGTCCTGCAACAAGCCTTTGAAAACCAGCAAAGTAATATTCAAATTCAAGGCGTTGGCACGGTTAGCAAAACGCTGCCTGATGACACAAAAGGCACAAAACACCAGCGTTTCATCATCAAACTCAGCAGCGGACAAACGCTGTTATTCGCACACAACATCGACCTTGCACCCAAAATTCGCAGCCTGAAAAAAGGCGACACGCTGGAATTTTTCGGCGAATACGAATGGACAGAGCAAGGCGGCGTGATTCATTGGACACACCACGACCCAAGCAAACGCCACGCAGACGGTTGGTTAAAACACAACGGACAGTTGTATCAATAATTTCAGGCAGTCTGAAAACATGATTACCCGTAAAATCATACACATAGACATGGACGCATTTTACGCTTCGGTGGAGTTGCGCGAACAGCCACATTTGCGTGGCAAGCCTGTAGTTGTGGCGTGGGACGGGGCGCGTTCTGTGATTTGCGCCGCGTCTTACGAAGCGCGAAAATTTGGTTTGCGCTCGGCAATGGCGGTTTCTGCCGCTAAACGATTGTGTCCACAGGCGATTTTTATTCCGCCACAATTTGCGCTGTATCGCGAAGTGTCGCAGCAGATTCACGCGATTTTCAGGCAGCATACGGATTTAATCGAACCGCTTTCGTTGGACGAAGCCTATTTAGATGTAACCGTTAATAAGCAGAATATGGAATTTGCACAGGATATCGCCACACAAATTCGTGCGGAAATTTTGCGCCAAACGTCATTAACTGCATCGGCTGGCATCGCGCCAAATAAATTTCTCGCTAAAATCGCGTCTGATTGGCGCAAACCGAATGGGCAATTTGTGCTGCCACCGCAAAAAGTGGCGGCGTTTTTGCAGGATTTGCCGCTCGGGAAAATTTCGGGCGTGGGCAAAAAGACATTGGCGAAACTACACGCGCAAGGCTGGAACACGGCTGGCGATTTACAAAAAGTTCCAACGCAACAACTGGTTAGCTTGTTTGGCAAATGGGGTTATCGCTTACACGATTTGGCGCATGGGATTGACAATCATCCTGTGCAAGCGGAACGTGAGCGCGTGCAAATTTCCACAGAAATCACGCTGCCTGAAGATTTACCGTTGAATCAGCTTGTTCGTCATGTGCCTGATTTGGCGCGTGATTTGGCGCAACAGATTCGTCAAAAATCAGTGGAAGGTCAAACGGTTACGCTGAAATTGAAAACGGCAGATTTTCATACTTTAACGCGTTCGCAAACGTATTCTTCGGCGATGTCTGATGAATCGGCGTTGATTTTGGCAGCGCAACAGTTGGCGGCGCGTATGCCGTCCGATCGTGAATATCGGTTGATTGGCTTGGGAATCAGTCACTTGCAGCCTGAAGATTTGCAGTTGGGGCTGGAATTGTGATTTTCAGGCTGCGTTTAAACAATCGCATCGCACGACAATCTTTCAGGCTGCCTGAAAGATTGATTTCATTCAAAAAAAATGGTGTGCGGGACGCACCCTACTTTATTAAGAATTATTTATGTCGCAACAAACCGCTCAAATTATTACCAGCTACGGTCGCCGTTACATCGTTCGCACCGAGCAACACAAAACTTATGAAGCCAGCACGCGCAGTAAACGCACGGATTATGCGTGTGGCGATTTCGTGAAAATTCAAGTGATTAACGATGAACAAGCCGTGATTGAACAGGCGTTGGAACGCCACAGTTTGCTGTATCGGCAGGACGCGTGGAAATCGAAATTGATTGCAGCGAATGTGTCGCAGCTTTTGGTGGTGGTGGCGGCTGTGCCTAGCCCGAGTGAGGCATTGTTGCAACGTGCGCTGATTGCGGCGGAAGCGGCGGGTATTCGCGCAGTGATTGTGTTGAATAAGGCGGATTTGCCCGAAACGGCGGCGTGGCGTGAGAAATTTTCATTTTATGAAACATTGGGTTATAAATTGATTGAATTGTCTGCACTGAATGATGTGGGCTGCCTGAAAAATTTGTTACACGGCGAAACGAATATTTTGTTGGGGCAAAGTGGCATGGGGAAATCGACTTTGACCAACGCGCTGTTGGGCGAAGAGCGGGCACGGACAAATGAGATTTCGGCGGCGTTGGATTCGGGCAAACACACAACGACACACGCGCAACTTTATGATTTAGATGATGAAACAAAATTAATTGATAGCCCTGGGTTGCAGGAGTTTGGTTTGCATCATTTGAACACGGCGGATTTGTTGAAGTATTTTCCTGATTTGCGGCATTTGATTGGCGCGTGTCGTTTTCATAATTGTACGCATCGCGCTGAGCCGAATTGTGCGGTGAAAGCAGCGGCGGAACGGGGTGAGATTCGCAAGGAACGTGTTGAATTGTTGCAGAAAATTACTGATGAATTATCAAGATAACTATGATTGCGGTTTTATTTCCTCTTTTATTATTGTCCCCTGCCCTGCTGCTTTTTTGTTTAGACCACAATCCCAGCACGGTTTTGTTCAATGGCTTAATCGTGGTGTTTTTGGCGGCGTTGTTCAAAAAACAAAAACACTGGGTGTTGTTCGCGCCTTTTTTGCTGCTGATTCCTGTTTATTGGGTCTATATCGTGCGTTATGAAACGTTTTTAACTGAACAAATCTTGGCTATTGTGCTGGAAACACATTATCAAGAAGCAAAAGCCTTTGTTGGCAATATTTCTTGGTTAATTTTGGGATTAGCCGCCACTTGGTTGGGGTTTTGTACTTATTTATGCGTGAAAACGTATCAATCCCGTTGGGTTTGGCAACACAAAAGCCGCTTTTTTGCATTGGCAACTGGTGCAATTTATTTTGTGATGATTTTTTTGACGAGCGTGGTTTTTGACCCGTATCGCGCATTCAATCCCGATGAATCATTGTGGTCACACATCAAAAAGGAAACCGTGGCGAAAAATGCGATGAGCGAGCAAATCAAAGCCAGTTATCCGTTGGGCTTGATGATTGCGTTGCGCGACACTTATCGTGAGCAAGAAACGCTGGCGAACTTGGTAAGCAAAACCCAGCAATTTAGTTTTCAGGCACACGCGCAAGCTGGTTTAGACAAATCTACGGTGGTTTTAGTGATTGGCGAAAGCAGCCGTGCAGCAAATTGGCAATTAAACGGTTATGCGCGTGAAACCAATCCTTTGCTGAGCAAACAAAGCAATTTAGTTAATTTAAACAATATGTTATCCATTGCCAACAACACTCGGCTTTCTGTGCCGATGATGATTACACGCAAGCCTGAAAACTTGGTAGAAAGCATTGATTTTGCAGAAAAATCTGTGATTAGCGCATTTAAAGAAGTAGGTTATAAAACCTATTGGTTGTCCAATCAGCAAAAATACGGTACGCACGACACCAGCACTTCAGTTTACATCAAGGAAGCAGACGAGCAAATTTTTGCGAATTATGCGGATTACACCAACCCTGGTAGTGTGGACGGGGTTTTGTTGCCGCATTTGAACAAAATTCTCACGCAGCCTGAAAATAAGAAGCTGATTATTTTGCATTTATTGGGCAGCCATGTGAATTATACGCACCGCTATCCCGATGAATTTCGCCGTTTTACGCCTGATACAAAAGAGCTGTCTAATGCGGACATGCCTGATTTGATTTCACAAGCACAGTATAAAAATCAGTTTATCAATGCGTATGACAACAGCATTTTATATACGGATTTTGTGCTGAATGAAGTGATTGAAACACTGAAACGGCAAACACAAACACCCACTTTCTTGTTGTATGCGTCTGACCACGGCGAGGATTTGCAAGATGGCGAATGCACGAAAACCATTCACGGCAATATGACGGTGTATGATTTTCAGGTGTCGGCGTTGGCGTGGTATTCGGATGTTTATCAGCAGCAGTTTCCTGAGAAAATTGCGATGTTGCACCAAAATCAGCACCGCAAAATGAACCACACGGCGATTGTGCCAACGCTGCTGGATTCGATGAATATCAGCATTGCCAACGATTCTTTACCGCGCAGTTTATTGAAAAATTATGCGGATTATCCGCGTTATGTGATGAATAAACCGTTTGCGGAAAATGGTGGCGTGGGAGTTTGCAAGGAAATTAAATAAACAAAAAGCAGCCTGAAAACCCATTTTCAGGCTGCTTTTTTATAAAAAACTAAGCGCAAACCACCTTAATCGCCAACCCACCACGCGAAGTTTCCCGATACTTCGCATTCATATCCTTACCCGTTTCATACATCGTTTCAATCACCTTATCCAAATCCACAAACGGGCTGTCTTCGCGCCGCATCGCCATACGTGCCGCATTAATCGCCTTCACTGCACCAATCGCATTGCGCTCAATGCACGGAATTTGCACCTGTCCACCCACAGGGTCGCACGTCAAACCCAAATTGTGTTCCATACCAATTTCCGCCGCCATACACACACGTTCAGGCGAACCGCCCAGCAACGCCGCCAACGCCCCAGCCGCCATCGAACACGCCACGCCCACTTCCCCTTGGCAACCCACTTCCGCACCCGAAATCGACGCATTTATCTTATACAACGCCCCAATCACACCAGCCGTCAGCAAATAATCGCACACCACATCATCCGACAACTCGCCCACAAAACGCCCATAATATTTCAGCACCGCAGGCACAATGCCACACGCCCCATTCGTTGGCGCAGTCACCACGCGCCCACCAGCCGCATTTTCCTCGTTCACCGCCAACGCATACACGTTAATCCAATCCACCAGCAGCATAGGGTCGTCAGACATATCCGTGCCATGGCTTTGCAGCAAACGATACAACTTCGGCGCACGGCGAGACACCCGAAATGAACCTGGTAAAACCGCTTCTTCAGACGACAAACCACGCTCAATACACGCATTCATCGTGTCCCAAATGCCCAGCAATTTCGCCCGAATTTCAGGCTGCGATAATAATGCCGACTCATTCGCCCAAGCCATTTGCGCGATACTCAACTTTTCTGTTTCACAAATGCGCAACACATCAGCCGCCGAACGATAATCAAACGGCACGCCCGTAGTCTGCACAGTCGGCGCATTAAAATTTGATTCGCTCACAATAAAACCGCCGCCAATCGAATAATACGTTTGTGCATAGACTTTCAGGCTGCCTGAAAACGCCGAAATCGTCATGCCATTCTCATGTAACGGCAAAAAGTCTTCATGGAAAACCATGTCTTCTGCATAGACAAAACACACTTCATGCGCCCCTTTTGCCACCAGCAATCGCCTAGACTGTTTCACATTCGCCACAAAATCAGGAATCACATCAATATCCACATCATGCGGCAAATAGCCCGCCAAGCCCATCAAAATCGCCGAATCCGTACCATGTCCAATCCCCGTCATCGACAGCGAACCATACACGTCCACGCGAATATGGTCGATTTGCGCCAACTGGTTTTGCGCCAACAAATCGTCCACAAACTGTTTGCCCGCCTTCATCGGTGCAACCGTGTGCGAACTAGACGGGCCAATCCCGATTTTGAACATATCAAAAACACTAATCATCATTTATCCTAAAAAAACGCGCATTATATAGTTGATGCAATTATTTTTTAAGACAAGGCAACAACGCCCGCCGTATACACATAGTAAATAAGGGCGTTGGCAACGCAGTATTACAAAATAAGTGCATTAACTATAAGCAGCCTGAAATAAAAAAACACATATTTGTTTTAGAACAAATCAAAAAACCACACTTTCGCTATAATGCGCCACAAATTAAACCAACCGAACGGAGAAATCTCATGAATGCATTAGAAATTTTTGGCTACGTAGCCATGTTAATTGTAGCCGTATCATTCTTGATGAAAGACGTATTAAAACTACGCATTACCAACGCTGTGGGCGACGTGATGTTTGTGATTTACGGCTTGATGACTAATACCATTCCCGTAGCCCTGCTCAACGCATTGGTTACAGGGATTAATGTGTATTACATTATCAAAATCCTCAAAGAACGCAAAGAAGCCAAATAATTTCTCACCCAACACAATGCGAGCTCAATCAGCTCGCATTTTTTATGTACAATTTGCAGTCTGAAAACTAAGAAAGATATTCAAATGTATATTCTAAAAAAAGATTTCTATTTTTTAAGCAGTATCATTAAAGAATTTTTCCGACAACCACACATTATCCAGCGACTAAACGAAATTAAACGGTTACACATTTCAGGCTGGGAAGTTTGGCTACAAGTTGAATTACAAATCTTCTTGCAAAACTATTCTGCCGTTTCAGAATCTCATCGCGAACAACGCTATTATTTTGATTTACTAAAAGAAAAATCGGAATCAGAATGTTCTATAGATTTTTTAATTAGACAAAAAAGTGCACAAAGTTATATTCCATTAGAAATTAAGCAACACCCATTTGCTAGCGATTGCATTCGAGAAATGCTAAGAGATACTCAAAAGTTTGAAAAAATTAGACAAAGTGAATTAACTAAAGAGCGATACTTATGGTGTTTAGGTATTCATCAGATTGAAGATGAAAACAAAATCAAGTACAAATTAGTATCATCAGTTTTTAGTATCAAGCACCTTTGTTGCGAGCTAATCAACGGAACGCTATATATGTTCACATTATTTTAAAGCAGCCTGAAAGGAAACCCATGAAATTCATCATTCGCGCAGACGCCAGTTTACAAATCGGTAGCGGACACATCATGCGCTGCTTAACGCTCGCCAAAACCTTGCGCGAAAATGGGCATTTCGTGCAATTTATCACACGCGAACACGTTGGTCATTTGGCAGATTTTGTGCGCGAACAAGGCTTTGAATGCGTGTTACTGCCTAAATTTTCAGGCAGCCTGCAAACCGAAAACGAACCCCAATTTCCCCATTCCGCATGGCTCGGCACAACGCAAGCGCAAGATATTGCCGATTGCGAAACGCACATTCGCGCCTTGTCGCCCGACTGGATTATCGCCGACCATTACGCGCTTTCCGCGATTTGGCAGAACGCCGCTAAAAATATTTTTGGCAGCAAAATCATGGTGATAGACGATTTGCACGACCGCCCACACACTGCCGATTTGCTGCTTGACCAAAACCACGCCCACACCGCGCAAGATTACGCCCACTTGCTGCCTGAAACCTGCCGCGTGTTGGCTGACACACGATACGCGCTGTTGCGTGATGAATTTGCGACATTCCGCGAAACCAGTTTAGCGCGAAGAAAAACCGTTTCAGGCAGCCTGCAAACGCAAAATGTGTTAATCAATTTAGGCGGCGTAGACAAAGACAATTACACGCTATCTATATTGAAATCATTGAAAAAACAAAATTCAGGCAGCCTGAAAATTACCATAGTTATGGGCAAAACCGCGCCCCACATCAACAGCATTCGCCAATTCGCCGAAACCGCACCGTTTGAGTGCCAAGTGCTTGTAAACGCAAACAATATGGCGGAACTGATGGCGCAAGCCGATTGGGCGATTGGCGCGGCTGGCAGCACATCTTGGGAGCGTTGCTGTTTGGGTTTGCCGACTTTGCTGCTGGTTATTGCCGACAATCAACGCACGATTGCGGAGCAATTACAACAAGTTGGCGCGGCGATTTCGCTACATGCGCAGGAAATTGATACGCCGAAATTTGCCGAATGCGTGGCGCATTTCAGGCAGCCTGAAAATTTGGCGCAAATGTCGGAAAAGGCCGCGCGTTTGTGTGATGAGCTTGGTGCGAAACGTGTCGCGCAACACATTGAAGATTTAACGAAAAACGCGGATTTCGCCAACATTCGCCGCGCCACATTGGACGATTGCCGCCAAATTTTTGAATGGCGCAATCATGTTGATATTCGGAAATTTATGTTTAACACCGATGAATTGATTTGGGAAAATCACGCGGCTTGGTTTGCGAAACAGTTGGGCAATCCTGACTTTATCATGTTGATTTATCAAGTGAATGGTGTCGCGCAAGGTTATGTGAGTTTTACGCACCAATCAGAAAATATTTGGGAATGGGGTTTCTATCTCGCGCCAACGTGTTCGCGTGGACAAGGTTCACGCATGGGGCGGCTGGCTTTGGCGTGGGCGTTTGCGGAATTGGGCGCAGCAAAAATTACCGGGCAAGTTTTACCGCACAATATCGCTAGTTTGAAATTGCATGAAAAGCTGGGATTTTTCAGGCTGCCTGAAAAAGATAATGTGGTGCAATTTGAATTACTGGCGGATAAGTTTTTGTTTTAATTATTATGCGAATGCAGCTTAGAATATAAAATATTTATTTTGATTCAAATTACAGAAGGAATGAAAAATGGCAAACAACGAAATCACTTTTGAAGACTATGTTAAAAAGATTTTAGGTGAAGACATTTTTAATAAAGGTGCTTGTCCTGACCAATATGTTGGAAAATTAAAAGAGCTAAAAGATGGTTTCAAAAGAGAAATATCTAAAAAACATATTGAAGACTCATACAAAATCATTGTTATACTTGAATCCTCGCATAAAGATGAATATGAAGATGATAGAAATAAACTCGCTCCAGCAAAAGGGAAAACAGGTAAAAACATTAGAAAATATTAAGTCTAAAAATTATTCTATTTTTCTTATTAATCTTATTCAATACCAATGTTTAAAGGGAGAAACAAATCGTTCTAAAACAAAAAAAGTGTTTCAGAGAATTATGGCGTAATATAATAGAGGAAAAGAATGTTTTAATAACCGCCTAGAAAAAAATACAGACATTATTATTAACGCGTGTACATTTGGGCTAAATAATCTTATTGAAACACAATTAAAAAACAGTACTAATGAAAATATAAAGAATGCCGAAAGACATAAATTAAGACACCCTTCTGCTTGGTGCGATAACTATATTTCAACTTTAAAAAATAAGACGCCTGAAAAATCTCCCCGCACCTTTCAGGCTGCCTTGCCCAAAAAACCATAATTTGCTACTATGCGCCATTGCATTAAGAGTTGGGAATTCCATGCCAACCTGCTGTTCAAAAAGAGCAGTAAGGTGGACGGTTTAAAATAAACCGATGTGGCTCACAAGAGCAATCCAAACCCGCTTAATGCGGGAATTTTTTTGTCTATCGCAAACAAAACAAATTCCAACGCAGCCTGAAAACAATTTTCAGGCTGCGTGAAACTTATCTTTATATTAATTAAAGGAAAAAACATGAGCGAATATCTATTCACATCAGAATCCGTGTCAGAAGGTCACCCAGACAAAGTTGCTGACCAAATTTCAGACGCAATCTTAGACGCAATTTTCGCGCAAGACCCCAAAGCCCGCGTTGCCGCAGAAACTTTGGTTGCAACTGATTTGTGCGTATTGGCAGGCGAAATCACCACCACCGCAAAAGTGGACTACGAACAAGTTGCCCGCGAAACCGTGCGCAAAATCGGTTATAACGACCCAAAATTAGGCTTCGCTGCTGACACTTTCAAATTAGTGCTGAACTACGGCGAACAATCGCCAGACATCGCCCAAGGCGTGAACGAAGGCGAAGGCTTAGACCTGAACCAAGGCGCAGGCGACCAAGGCTTAATGTTCGGCTACGCATGCGATGAAACCCCAGCATTAATGCCATTTGCTATTTACTACAGCCACCGCTTAATGCAACGCCAAAGCGAAGTACGCAAAAGCGGCTTATTGCCATGGTTGCGCCCTGATGCCAAAGCTCAATTAACCGTTGCATACGACCACGAAACAGGTCGCGTAACCCGCATTGACACCGTGGTTTTATCCACGCAACACGACGAATCCATCAGCCACGAAGATTTGTGCGCGGCGGTGAAAGAACACATCATTTTCCCCGTGTTGCCAAAAGACTTGATTACGCCCGAAACCAAATACTTCATCAACCCAACAGGCTCGTTCATCATCGGCGGCCCGCAAGGCGACTGCGGTTTGACAGGTCGCAAAATCATTGTGGACACTTACGGCGGTGCAGCCCCACACGGCGGCGGCGCGTTCTCTGGTAAAGACCCAAGCAAAGTGGACCGCTCTGCGGCTTATGCTTGCCGCTATGTGGCGAAAAACATCGTGGCGGCTGGTTTGGCGACACAATGCCAAATTCAAGTGTCTTACGCGATTGGTATCGCTGAGCCAACTTCTATTTCTGTGGACACCTTCGGCACAGGTAAATTGAACGAAGCAGCATTGATTAAATTGGTGCGCGAACACTTTGATTTGCGTCCAAAAGGCATTATTCAAATGCTGGATTTGCTACGCCCGATTTACAGCAAATCTGCTGCTTACGGACACTTTGGTCGTGAAGAACCTGAGTTTACTTGGGAACGTACCGACAAAGCGGCTGAATTGAAAAAAGCGGCTGGGTTGTAATCAAATCCAAAACGCAGCCTGAAAATGTTTTCAGGCTGCGTTTTGCATGGAAAAAATATGGATTATTCATTTACGGGCAAAGTAGAAATTGAACTTGATGGCGAATATCAGGATTTCACAAATGATGATTTTATTCGTTTAGCAGGTGCGCCTGATGGAGCGAAATTAATCGTAAAAGATTATGATTTATATACCGAACACGATTTTTTTGAAGACCCTATCTGGCAACAAATTCGTTATGACGAAGATGATAATATTTCATTATATTTTTACACTAGATTATTAGTTTTAAAGTCAGAATATCACAATCAGAAATTTGTAACACAAATGCTACAAAATCAAATCAAAAAAGCCACAGAGCTAGGGCTAATGACATTTTAGCTATAATTTCAACCAAATCAAAGCACAAGCTAATGACACGGTACTTTCATAATTACGTTTTAATTTATCGTACCGTGTTGCCAGCGCACGAAAATGCTTTAATCGTGCAAAAGCGTTTTCTACCAAGTGCCTGATTTTATATAAATACCAATCTGTGTCCACATTAAGATGTTCTCTATTTTTCTTATATGGAATATTGGCTTTACTTTGTTTAGAATGAATTAACCGACGAAAAGTATCACTGTCAAAACCTCTATCAGCACACACGGTTTCATTATCACTTAAGTCCAATTGTGCCAATAAATCAGGCCCAACAACAATATCATTTACATTACCAGCTGTAATCATAAATTCAATTGGATTACCACAAGCATCAACCGCTAAATGAATTTTAGACGTATGACCTCCGATACTCTTACCGACAGCTTGATGCACAATGGATTTTTTACCCATGCCGTGTTGATGAACACGGATATGACTACCGTCCATAAAGACCCATTCCATATCGGGTGTATCTGCCAAATGTTTAAATAATTTGGTAAAAATACCGCGTTTAGACCAGCGATTGAAACTTTGGTAAAGGCTGTTTGCTTTACCAAAATAACTAGGTATATCAGCCCATTGGCAGCCTGTACGTAAGCGAAACAGGATACCTTCTACTGTTTTGCGTAAATTTTTCTTGCGATAAATGCCAAGCTGTTTCAAAATAGGCAACAGTCTTGACCATGTTTCATTTGTAAGCGTGTTTCGGGACATGGCAAAGGTTTAGGATGGTTGTATGGAAACAATATCTTATATCCTTTGCCTCTTTTTTTGAATTGTCAATAGCCCCTAGGCTTTAGTTACTTTTATTTGTATGCAGATGGAGGCGCCAATCAAGATTTAAATGGCTGTTATTCATGGGCTAGATTAGGCTTTAATGCCCCTATTCCTCAAGGCTTGCATTTACCTGATTTTTTAAGAAATTGCGAAGATATTTTGGATATTGTTTCAAATGAAGAGGGAGCAAAATGGTGGAAAGAGAATGGCATTCCTGTTAATATGGAATTTGATTTATCCACCAATAGCAAATCCATGAAATATTTTGAAAAATATGTTCAGAACAAATGATTGGAATAAAAATGAAAAATATTAAACGTATACCACCACGCGTTAATCCTACTGAGTTGCATGAATTATCAATGAAAATATTACTTCGTGCTCTGGAGCAAGGAGAGCCAGAAAAAGGTAACAATATTGACCATCGTGTAGCACAAATTCAATACAAAATTGCTCTACGTTATAGATGCAACGGCTTATTATAAAATTCCTTTTCAGGCTACATTTATATTCAAACGCAGCCTGAAACCTTTACTAAACCCAAAGAAAGACCCTCCATGATTGCCAAACAACTCTTTGAAGAAACTGCTAACAAAATCAGCGAAACCCTAGCCAACAGCCCAGTGAAAGACATAGAAAAAAACGCCAAAGCCATGATGAGCAGCGCGTTCAACAAAATGGACTTGGTTACACGCGAAGAATTTGACGTTCAACAACAAATCTTAATCAAAACACGCATGAAACTGGTTGAATTAGAAGCCAAAATCGCCGAGCTAGAAACCAAACTCAGCGATTTAGCCGACAGCAAAACCCCGTCTAAAAGCAAAAAATAAGGCAGCCTGAATGAGTTTTGCTGCCGTAAACAGCCGCGCCTTAAATGGCATGAACGCACCGTTGGTCGAAGTGGAAGTCCACCTTGCCAACGGTTTGCCGCAATTTAACATTGTCGGATTGCCAGACACCGAAGTGAAAGAAAGCCGCGACCGCGTTCGCGCTGCCATTATCCAAAGCGGTTTCGATTTTCCAGCGCAAAAAATCACCGTCAATCTCGCGCCAGCCGATTTACCCAAAGAATCCGCCCGTTTTGACTTGCCGATTGCCGTGGGCATTTTGGCAGCGTCCGCACAAATCGCGCCCGATGTGTTGGCAGACTATGAATTTGCAGGCGAACTAGCCCTTTCAGGCGCATTGCGACCCGTTCGCGGTGCGTTGGCAATGGCGTGGCAAGGCAAACAAGCCAACCGCGCATTTTTGTTGCCGCAAGACAACGCCGCTTCCGCCGCCGTGATTGACGGCATTCGCGTGTATGGCGCACGCAGCCTGAACGAAGTTGCCGCGCATTTAAACGGCACAAAACCCCTGTCATACCAAAAAATTACCGAAGATTTCAGGCAACCTGAAAATATCACGCTGCCTGATTTGCGTGATGTGAAAGGGCAACACACCGCGCGATTGGCGTTGGAACTTGCCGCAGCAGGCGGACACAGCTTGTTAATGCTCGGCCCTCCGGGAACAGGCAAATCCATGTTGGCACAACGCTTGCCGTCTATCTTGCCACCGCTTTCCGATGAAGAATTGCTGGAAACTTGGGCGTTGCGTTCCTTGCTGCCCAACTTTTCAGGCAGCCTGAAACACGATTCACGCCGACCATTCCGCAGTCCGCACCATTCCGCCAGTTCAGCCGCGTTGGTTGGCGGTGGCTCAGACCCGAAACCCGGCGAAATTTCATTAGCGCACAACGGCGTTTTGTTTTTAGACGAGCTGCCTGAATTTGACCGTAAGGTGTTGGAAATGCTGCGCGAACCATTAGAAAGTGGCGAAATTCACATTTCACGCGCCAGTCGTCAGGCGACTTATCCTGCGAAATTTCAATTAGTTGCAGCAATGAACCCGTGTCCGTGCGGCTATTTGGGGCACCCTGCCAAACCGTGCCGTTGCACGCCCGATGCGGTGCAACGATACCGCGATAGAATTTCTGGTCCTCTGCTCGATCGCATTGATTTGACAATTGAAGTGCCTGCGTTGCCTGCAGCAGATTTGGTCAGCGCGCAAATGGGCGAAGACAGCGCAACAGTGTTGCAACGCGTTCAGGCTGCGCGCGCAAAGCAGTTTCAGCGACAAAGCAAAACCAATGCGGCACTCAATCCAACGGAATTGGATACGGTGGCAAACATCAGCGCGGAAGCGAAAAATGCGTTGGGCGAAATGCTGGAAAAACTGAGTTTGTCGGCGCGGAGTTTTCATCGTATTTTGCGCGTGGCGCGGACGTTGGCGGATTTAGCTGGCGATGATGTGGTAACGCGGGTGCATGTTTTGCGGGCGATTGGGTTTAGACGGGCGTTGTAATTTTGTGAAAGTAAACACGCGTTTAGCAATATTTGATAAAATGCGCGATTTAGTTTTCAGGCTGCCTGAAAACTGTTTTTTAATATTTTTCAAAGGGCAAACTGATGTATTCTCAGAAACAACAGGGTAATGGTCTGCTCAGTTTTATGTTGGGTTCTGTCGCTTTGCTGATTATGTTGGTGGTGTTGGTGCTCACGCTGGACAATGGTGACCACAATTTTAAAAAGCCTCACCCCGCCGCGAAAATGATGGAAAAGCCTGCTACGGAAACTTTAACGCCGATGGGGGCATCAAATAGCCAACAACATGCGCTGAAGCAAGATGAAACGGAAACGCAAGAAAATCTGGCTGCAAGCGAAGTTGTGAAAACGCCTGTCAAAAAACCTTTGAAATTGGTTAAAGAGACTAAAAAAGAACCTAAACCAGCCGATACGATGATTGACCCCGTTTTGGGTGCAGCAACTGAACAGCCTGAAACGGTGCAACCGCGTAAATCTCGCCGTAATCGTTTGCAGCCTGAAAATACCGAATTGGAAATAGTTGCTGCGGAAAATCCTGCGGAAACGCGCCGTGAAGCACGTAGTAAAAAACGCTTGGAAGAGGCGGCTGCAAGAAAAGCGGCTGCGGAAGAAAAACTGGCTCTTGAGCAATCTCGTCGTGAAGAGCAAGTGAAAAAAGAAGTTGCTGAAGCGCGTGTTCAACCAGAGAAAAAGAAAAAAACGCATGAGCCTGCGCCTGTGATTGATGGCACAAAAGCGGAATCAGTGGCTAAAAAGCAGCCTAAAAACAAAAAAGCTGAAACAACCAATAAAAATGCACAAGTAAGCATTCAAGCTGGGGCTTATCACAAACGTGAAATGGCTGAAGCGCAAAGTGCTAAACTGGCTGAAATGGGTGTTAAAACCAAAATTGTTTCTGTTCAAAATGGCAAACGAACCATTTACCGCGTTCAAACGGATATGTTGAAAGGCAAAAATGCGGATAAAACACTTCAAAAATTGCACGAAAATGGTGTGAAAACCTATACTCATCAACAACAATAAACTTTTAGGAAAGATTATGAAATACAAAAAATTATTTTTAGCAGCAGCGTTGTCTTTTGGTTTGGCTGCGCCTGCTATGGCTTTGACTGAAGGCGAAGATTACATCTTGATGCCTGTTGAAGTTGCACCTGTGCAAAAAGACAAAATTGAAGTAACCGAGTTTTATGCTTACTGGTGCCCACACTGTGCGGAGCTGTACCCTGAGATTTCAAAACACGCTAAAACATTCCCTTCTGATACCGTTTGGCGTTTAGAACACATCGTTTGGGAGCCTCAGCGCGACATGACTTTGGCGCGTTTGGCAGCCGCTATCAAACAAACCAATCAAGCAGAACAAGCTGATGGCGTGATTTTTGATGCGTTGATAACCAAACGTTTGCCGTTGTATGAGCCTGAAGCATTAAACCAATGGTTACAAACGCAAACCGCATTTGATGGCAAAAAAGTTTTAGCTGCATACAATTCATTCAGCAATGAACCTGCCGCGAAACAAATGGCTGTTTGGACGGAAGAATACGGCATTAGTGGTACCCCAACCGTTGTTGTGGGTGGCAAATACAAAGTAATTTTTAAATCTGACTACGCTGCTGGCATGAAAACGATTGATGATTTGATTGCTAAAGTACGCCAAGAGCGCGGTATGCCTGCACCTTCTGCAAAAGCTGTTTCTGCTGCGTCTGCAGATGCTAGCCAACCTGCCGCTGCTGCAGCAAAACCCGTAAAAAGCTGGGGCGCACGTTTGGTGCAAGCGGCTAACCAATAATGTAGCCTAATCTATCAGGCAGCCTGAAAATCTTTTTCAGGCTGCCTGAAACTGTTTTTTTAGAGAAATAAAATGGATATTGTGATTTTGATGAAAGCCCTGTTTCTGGGCATTGTGGAAGGCATCACTGAATTTTTGCCGATTTCCAGCACAGGGCATTTAATCGTATCTGAAAGTTTGATTGGCTTTCATAATCAAAGCGAGGCTTTTGATATTGTGATTCAGTTGGGTGCGATTTTAGCGGTGATTTACGAATATCGCCAACGTTTCGCACACGTCATCACGCACATTGGTCGCGACAGCAACGCCAATAAATTTGTGCTGAATTTAGCCATCGCCTTTATCCCTGCCGCCGTGATGGGATTGCTGTTTCACAAAATCATCAAAGGCGCATTGTTCAGCCCATTAGTAGTCGCAACAACGCTGGTGATTGGCGGTTTCTTGATGCTGTGGATTGAAAAACGCACCATCAATCGTGAGCCAAAAGTGAAAAACGTTGATAATATGCGTCCAATTGACGCGCTGATGGTTGGTTTAGCGCAAGTGTTGGCGTTGATTCCTGGCACTTCACGTTCAGGCAGTACCATCATGGGCGGTATGCTGTGGGGCATCGACCGCAAAGCGGCAACAGAATTTTCATTTTTCCTAGCCGTTCCCATGATGGTCGCTGCTTCTGGTTACGACATCTATAAAAACTGGGAAAATTTCACTGCAGACAGCATCGGCATCATTGCAGTAGGCTTTGTGATGGCATTCATTTCAGGTTTGGTTGCCGTGAAAGCCTTGCTGAAATTTGTGTCTACCAAAAACTACGTCCCCTTCGCTTACTACCGCATCATTTTCGGCGCACTCATCTGGCTAACTGCCGTCATGGGCTGGGTAAAATGGGATTGATTTAAAACAAGACCACTAAAAAAATCTCCTCTTCCCTATTCTCAGCAGACTGAATTTAGGCGAAAATACGCAATATTTGTCAAAGATAGAATTCAGTTTATAAAGAAAGCATGTGATATGACCTTAAATGAAATTACAACTGCGCTTGCCAAACTAAAAGGCGTGCTAGGTGTAGCGATTGTCGATGCCAGCAGCGGCATGATGATGGCATACAGCACATCCCCAGGCTCTAGCTTTGACTTGGAAATTGCCTCAGCTGGTTGCGTAGACATTATTCGAGCAAAATCAAAAATTCTTAAAATGGTTCAGATTGACGATGTTATCCACGATATTCAAGTGAACATGTACAAACAAATCCACCTCATCTGTCCCTGCTCCGAAAAAGAAAACACCTTTATCTATCTGGTTGCAGACCGCGCAACGGCTAATATCTCCATTTGTCGCCGTTCCGTATTTGCCGCAGAAAAATTAGTCGATTTTTAACCAAACCGCCGTTTCAGGCAGCCTGAAACGGCGTTTTATATTGCAAACCCAAAAAACATGAAAACACTTCCCAAACGCACACTCTCAGTCGCGCCCATGCTGGACTGGACAGACCGCCACTACCGCTACATGGCACGCCAAATCACACGCCATACATGGCTCTACACCGAAATGGTAAACGCAGGCGCGATTGTGTATGGCGACCCAGACCGCTTTTTGCACCGCAACGAATGCGAAAACCCAGTCGCCTTGCAACTGGGCGGCAGCGAACCCAAATTGCTCGCCAACGCCAGCGCAAAAGCCGCAGAATACGGCTACGATGAAATCAACCTAAACTGCGGCTGCCCCAGCCCACGCGTCCAAAAAGGCGCGTTTGGCGCGTGTTTGATGAACGAAGTCGAACTCGTTTCAAACTGCCTGAACGCCATGCAAGACGCTGCGCCTGATTACGCCGTAACCATCAAACACCGAATCGGTTTAGACAAACAAACCGAATACGAGCCGCTTGCCGAATTTGTTGGCACACTACGCGACAAAACCCCCTGCCGCACTTTCATCGTCCACGCACGCAACGCATGGCTAGACGGCTTGTCGCCCAAAGAAAACCGTGATATTCCACCTTTGCGATACGATTACGTTTATCGCCTAAAAAACGAGTTCCCCGATTTAGAAATTCTGATTAACGGCGGTGTGAAAACCAATGAAGAAATCGCCGAACACTTGCGCCATGTTGATGGCGTGATGGTTGGGCGCGAAGCCTATCACAACCCCATGATAATGCAGCATTGGGACAGCCTATTTTATGGCGACACGCAGCCTGAAATCACATACGAAGCCCTAGTGCAACGTCTGTATGAATACGCGCAAATTCAGCTTGCAGCAGGACGCGGCAGCATTTTGCGACACATGGTTCGCCATTATCTCGGCATTATGCACGGCTTGAACGGCGCACGTGTTTGGCGACATATTTTGTCTGATGCAGAGCAACTGAAACCTAATCGCCCTGAATTGATTTTGGAAGCGTGGGAACATGTGGCTCGCAGCCTGAAAGATTAAGAAATTGTTGTAGGGTGTGCTCCATTTTCAGGCTGCGTAACACCCCAAAACGCAGCCTGAAAAAATGTAAATTTGATTTAAAACATTGTAGCCCATGTTAGCAAGCGTTAAAATTCGCGCCTAACTATTTTTGAGCAAAAGATATGAAAGCCATTGGCGAAATTCTTCCTTTAGCCCATGTTGTGTTAGACATGGAAACCACCAGCAAAAAACGACTCTTTGAGCAAGTGGCGCAACTGATTGCCACCGAAAGCGAATTATCGCAAACCGATATTTTTGACTGCCTGTTTGCTCGTGAACGACTGGGTTCAACAGGTTTGGGACACGGTGTCGCCATGCCGCACGGTCGCCACGCCAGCATTCAGGCTGCCACGGGCGCGTTTATCCGCCTGAAAACGCCTGTGAATTTTGATGCACCCGACAATATTCCTGTTTCATTGGTGTTTGTGCTGCTCGTTCCCGAAGAAGCGACTAGCGAACATTTGGAAATTTTGTCGCACCTTGCCGCGAAGTTTGCCGATAAAGACACGCGTGAATCCTTGCTGCATTGCGATAGTGCGATGAAAGCATACGCGCTTTTAACCCAATAATTTTTCAGGCTGCCTTTATCTTCCAGGCAGCCTGAAAACACGTTTGCAGCCTGAAAATCGTCTGAAATCTTTGTTCGATAGGGACAAGTGTTATCCTTGTCCAAATTTCCGAAAGGGGAAATGGACAGGGATAAACCCTGTTCCTACCAAAAAATTTCACACACAAAAAAAAGGAAACCCTATGCCCAGCGTATCCGTGCGCCGACTCTACCAAGACAACCAGCAAAAACTCCAAATGTCGTGGACAGCAGGCACGGCAGGCAGCGACAACCGTATTGCGATTGACACCGACCGCCCTGCCCTCGCCCTAGTCGGACACCTAAACTTTATCCACCACAACCAAGTGCAAGTGTTAGGCGTTGCCGAAGTTGCCTATCTACAAAAACTGGAACAAGCCGAAAATCCCACCAGCTTAGACGAACTCTTCAACTTCCCGATGACGCTCGTGATTGTCGCCAACGATTTGCCCGTGCCGCCAAACTTGCGTGATTACTGCCACACGCACAACGTCCCCCTGCTCACGTCCAAGCTGGAAAGCCCGTATCTGATGGACGTTTTGCGAATTTATTTGCAGCGCGTGTTAGCGGTATCCACCGTCAAGCACGGTGTGTTTTTGGACGTGTATGAAATTGGCGTTTTACTCACAGGCGCGTCAGGCTTGGGCAAAAGCGAATTGGCGTTGGAACTGATTTCGCGCGGACACAGCTTAGTCGCCGATGATGCTGTGGAACTGCACCGCACCGCGCCCGAAGTATTGGAAGGACGTTGCCCCCCAATGTTGCGCGACTTTTTGGAAGTGCGCGGCTTGGGCGTATTGAACATCAGGCAAATGTTTGGCGAAACCAGCATTCGTCCCAAAAAACAACTCAAGTTAATCATCAACTTAGTCCCAGCTGATGATGATTACATGAAACAGCTAGACCGCTTGAGCATTCGCACGGAAACGGAAGCGATTTTGAACGTGAAAATCCGTTCGGTGATGTTGCCCGTTGCCGCAGGGCGAAACTTAGCGGTACTCGTGGAAGCTGCCGTCCGCAACTATATTTTGCAACTGCGCGGCAAAGACAGCACCAAGGAATTTATTGAACGCCATCAGGCGATGATGATGAAAGACGAAGAAATAGAACATGAAAATAATCTTGATTAGCGGTTTGTCGGGTTCAGGCAAAACCGTTGCACTAAATTTATTGGAAGACAGCGGCTTTTATTGTGTGGACAATTTGCCGCTCGCGCTGTTGCCCGAATTAGTCCGCTTGCATATTTCAGGCAGCCTGAAAACCAGCAAACTCGGGATTAGCGTAGATGTTCGTTCCAATTTGAATGTGGACAACGCACAAGCGTTAATCAAAGAATTGCGCGAACAGGGACACGAAGTAGAAATCCTGTTTTTAGAGGCGGCTGAAGATGTGCTGTTACGCCGTTTTTCTGAAACGCGCCGCAGCCACCCACTTGCCAACGAAAATATCACGCTGCCTGAAAGTCTGCATTATGAACGCGAATGGCTGCTGCCCCTGCGCGATTTAGCTTATTGTATCGATACGTCCAAACTCAACGCGCAACAACTGCGCCGCATGGTTGGACAATGGCTGAATGTGAGCCGTGAACGTCTGCTCGTCAGCATAGAATCGTTCGGGTTCAAGCATGGCGCGATGATGAACGCTGATTTTGTGTTTGATGTACGCAGTCTGCCCAATCCGTATTACGACCCAACGCTGCGCCCATTCAATGGCAAAGACAAACCCATTCAAGATTATTTGTCCCAGCAGCCTTTGATTGGCGAGATGATTGGCGATATTGAAACGTTCTTGCGCCGTTGGTTGCCGCGCATGGAAGACGAAAGCCGCAGTTATGTAACCGTGGGGATTGGCTGCACGGGCGGACAACATCGCTCGGTTTACATTGCGGAAACGCTGGGGAAATTATTGAGTGATGAATTTCAGGTGTTGGTGCGCCATCGTCAGCTTGATTCATAAATTTTCAGGCTGCAAAATCATTCAACAATCATGGGATAAATCCCATCTTACGAGTCTTACAAAAGTTTTCAGGCTGCATTTTGAAATCAAAATGCAGCCTGAAAACTTTTATCTACTTCGGCACAACTTGCAAAAACTCATTCAAATTATTCACAATTTCCGCCTCATTCAGCAAACCGTCCGAAATAAACGCCGCCAAAAAAATACTAATCAGCAGCCCAGACACCAGCCAATAAACCACATAAGCCAGCAACACACGCCAAATCGTTTGGCGGCTAACTACCGCAAAACCAGCCAGTTGCGCCCAAGCCGCCCACGCCGTCCAAATCCCTACCAAAGGCGCAAGCTCCTGAAACGGCAGCATAAAAATAGTTGGGATAACCAAAGCCTCAGTTGCCAAGGTATAACCCAAAAACGGAATTTTTGGGCTGCCATATTTATAGTGCAGCACATCAGTAACTGCACGCGTCAAAATCAGCCAACGCGTAACCGCCGCCACCAAACCAAACGCAAACGCGCCCCAAGAATGCCCCAAAATCGGCGCATAAGCCATCGCATTCGCCACGCCCACCGCCAACATTACCACCACAAAAACAGGCAGCCCATAAAAATACAATTCCGCAAACGGACGATAACGTAAACGCATCGCCTGAGTCGCGTCCACGCACAAATCCCATACATTCATCTTCATCATTCAGGCAGCCTGAAATCAATGCGAACAGCCGCAACCGCAGCTATGTTCATGCTCATCATCAAAACTTTCCGCCAACAAAGCCTCATAATCCCCACTTTCAATCAAGCTCACCAATTCCGCCAAACTGTCCGCGCCCTCCACCACATCGCACGGCTCGTTTTCAGGAAAATCAGGCGGCAACACACTTGCCGTATCATCGTACCACGCCAACCAATAACCATTTTCCGTTTCAAAAAATTCAGCATATTCAGGGACAACCGTTTCCGCACTCACATTCATACGCGCCGCAATTTCCGCTTGATAAGGCAAAGTTTCCATTTTTCATATTCCAATCGTTAAATTTTATAAGACTCGTTATTTTAACTGAAAACTCATTTCTTCTTCAAAGAACCCAAATAAATCGCCGCCGACTTTTCCGACATCTGTTTCATCATCACTCCCAAATAAAAACTTTCAGGCTACATTTCAGCAAACAAATGCAGCCTGAAAAACATTTTCAGGCTGCATTATTTGAATAAACCCCGTACACCTTGATAAATAGTATAGAGCAACATAAATGTTCCTAAAAACACAACAGCTGAAACACCATAAACACCCCCCCCAGCCCACACCTTTAAATATGCCCACAAATAAGCCGTCTATACCCGATTCAAACAAGCCCATAATTGCATAATAAAGCACCGTACCATTAAAAATAGCTACACCCACCGATTCCATAAAACCTCCCATATTTCAGGCTGCGTTAAAAGCAGCCTGAAAACTCAACCACCCGTACTCTTCAAATTCTCCACTAAATTCCGCAATTCAATCGGCAAATCCGCCTGCAAATGCAACTTCTCCCCCGTCAAAGGATGATTCAACTCCAAAACAAAAGCGTGCAAAAACATCCGCTTCAACCCCAACTTCTGCAACCGCTTATTCGCCTGATAATCCCCATAACGCTCATCGCCAGCAATCGGGCAATTTTGCGATTGCATGTGTACGCGAATTTGATGCGTCCGCCCCGTCTTCAAAGTCGCCTCCACCAAACTCAACGCCGAAATGCCCACCGAATGCGTCAGGCTACCTGAAAACGTATTCAACACGCGAAAAATCGTGTGTGCCGATTGCCCATCTTCCGCAGAACCCACGCGCACCATTTTCTCCCCAGCCGCGCCTGTATATTTAATCAACGGCAGTTTCACATGACGATTTTCAGGCTGCCAAGTCCCCACACCCAACGCCAAATAAACCTTTTTCGGGTGGTCGTTTCGCAGCATTTCATGCAATTTAACCAACGCAGAACGCTTTTTCGCAATCATCAACAAACCGCTCGTGTCGCGGTCAAGCCGATGCACCAATTCCAAATATTTCGCGTCAGGGCGCGATTGGCGAAGCTGCTCAATCACGCCAAAACTCACACCCGAACCGCCATGCACCGCCACACCGCTCGGCTTGTTAATCACAATCATCGCATCGTCTTCAAACACAATGTCAAACGCACGCGCAGGCACAGGTTTCAGGCTGCCTGAAACCGTTTTCTCCGCAATTCTAATCGGCGGAATACGAACCAAATCCTTGTTTTCAATACGATAATCAGGCTTCACGCACCCTTTGTTTACGCGCACTTCACCAGCGCGAATAATGCGATGAATATGGCTTTTTGGCACACCTTTTAAGATTTTAATCAGATAGTTATCAAGGCGTTGCCCTGCTTCATGTTCTTCAATGGTAATGTGATTGACTATTTCTTTGCTAATTTGGGGCATTTTCTCTATAATCCGAAACTTGTTTCTGCTGCCACAAACGCAGCCTGAAACACGGTAATTGCAAGCAGTACGGCTTTGATTTAATGTAGAAAATTGTTTTCAGGCAGCCTGCATACCGATTTAATGAAAAAGCCGTATATCGCCATTTTACAAAAAAAGCACTTTGCACGTTTTCCTTTTTGTTGTCACAGAGCCTACAGCAGCAAAATTAGTTTGAAAAGATAACCATTAGACGATGGCTTAAACATTGTTAAATATAAATAAAATTACTTTCAGGCTGCCTGAAAAACAAATTTGAATAACCATTTATCAGTTGGGCAACAAACCCAATCATTCATTTTCAGGCAGCGTTTTAGTTCAAAACAATCAGTAGGCCGGGTTGTAAACCCAGCAAAAAATATCACAATTTGCAGGGTTTCAACCCAGCCTACTATTTTCTGTTACACACTAAACGCAGCCTGAAAACCTACCGTTCTTTATTATCGTCTCAACAAAAAAACTGCACACATCGCAGCGCAAAAAAACGCGCCATCACGCGAGCAGTTTCCAGTAGATTAGGTTCAACCAAAAAAGCTCAAACCGCGCCACAAATCCAAGGCGCGACAACCCTTTTGTTGCAAAACCAATCCACAAATCTCAAACCGAAAACGTGTTAAACTTTTGAAAATAAAGGTATAACATGAAACGAATGCTCTTCAACGCCACGCAAGCAGAAGAATTGCGCGTGGCAATCGTTGATGGACAAACCCTGTTGGATTTGGACATCGAAACCCTAGGCAAAGAACAACGCAAAGGCAACATTTACACAGGCGTGGTAACACGCATTGAGCCATCTTTGGAAGCCTGCTTTGTGGACTACGGCACAGACCGCCACGGCTTTTTGCCATTCAAAGAAATCTCACGCGCCTATTTCCACGACTACGAAGGCGGCAAAGTTCGCATTCAAGACGTGATTAAAGAAGGCACGCACGTTATCGTTCAAGTGGAAAAAGACGAGCGCGGCAACAAAGGTGCAGCTTTAACCACTTATGTGAGCTTGGCAGGACGCTACTTGGTGTTGATGCCAAACAACCCACGCGGTGGCGGCGTATCGCGCCGAATTGAAGGCGAAGACCGCGCTGAATTAAAAGAAGCCATGTCGCAATTAGACGTACCAAACGGCATGAGCTTAATCGCACGTACTGCAGGCATTGGGCGCAGCGCAGAAGAATTGCAATGGGACTTCAATTACTTGCTGCAATTATGGCGCGCCATTGAAGACGCAGCCGCGGCGCACAAAGACCCATACTTACTGTTCATGGAAAGCTCGCTGGTTATCCGCGCCATTCGCGATTACTTCCGCCCCGACATCGGCGAAATTTTGGTTGATAATCCCGAAGTTTACGAACAAGTGTCCGAGTTTATGAGCTATGTGATGCCCAACAACTTGTCGCGCTTGAAACTTTACGAAGACCACACTCCTCTATTCTCACGCTTGCAAATCGAGCAACAAATTGAAACGGCGTTTGCGCGTTCTGTGAACCTGCCAAGCGGCGGTGCGATTGTGATTGACCACACCGAAGCCCTTGTTTCAATTGACGTAAACTCAGCGCGTTCCACTCGCGGTTCAGACATCGAAGAAACCGCATTCCGCACAAACATGGAAGCGGCAGAAGAAGTCGCACGACAAATGCGTTTGCGCGATTTGGGTGGCTTGGTTGTGATTGACTTCATCGACATGGAAGACGCGAAACACCAACGCGAAGTAGAAAATACCTTGCGCGATGCCTTGAAAAAAGACCGTGCGCGTGTGCAAATGGGTAAATTATCGCGCTTTGGTTTGCTGGAATTAAGCCGCCAACGCTTGCAGCCTGCATTAGCAGAAAGCAGCCATATCGCGTGTCCGCGCTGCGCTGGCACGGGCGTGATTCGCAGCATTGAATCGACTGCGCTGCACGTTTTGCGCTTGATTCAAGACGCGGCGATGAAGGAAAACACCAGCGAAATCCACGCGCAAGTGCCTGTGGATGTGGCAACTTTCTTGTTGAACGAAAAACGCGCGGAATTGTTTGGTTTGGAAGAGCGTTTGGACGTGTCTGTGGTGCTGATTCCAAACACGCATTTAGAAAATCCGCATTATGAAATCACGCGTGTTCGTGAAGACGATGTGGAAGAAGATGCTGAGCCAAGTTACAAACGCGTAACGCAGCCTGAAAAAACGGAAACTGTGCCGTTTAGCAACAGCAAAGGCGAAAAGGCAACGCGCCAAGAGCCTGCTGTGAAAGGCGTTCATCACACTTCGCCGCCGCCAACGGTTGCCAAAGAAAGCAAATCTTGGTGGGACAATTTCAAAAGTTGGTTGAGCAATTTGTTTGGCGGTTCGCAAGAGCCTGCGAAGCCTAAGCCAAGCAAGAAAAATGCGAATGGCAAAGACAAAACGCGCGCGAACAACAAACGTAACAATCCAAATCGCCGTCAGCACAAAAATCGCCAAGACGACAATGCGGAAAACGTGAACGAGCGCAAAAATTCGCGTAAACAGTCAGCGCAAGAAGAAGCCAAAGCGGTAACGCAGCCTGAAAAACCTGCGCGTAGCAACAAGACGGAACAGCGTGAGCAACGTGCAAAAGCGAAAGCGGAAAAATTGGCGCAACAGCAAGCACAACAAGCGGCTGAAGCGGCGGCAGTTCAAGAGCCACAAACGCAGCCTGAAACGGAACAAGTTGCGGCAACTGAAGGCAAATCTAGCCGCAGTCGCAACAAAAAGCAAAAACCGTTGGTGGTGTATATTGGCAACGAAAAAGCGCGTGGCAATGGCAAAAATCGCCGCGATTCTGAACGCCGCCACGTGCCGTCTGCTGAAAAAATCGAGCGTTATTTAGACGTTGATGAAGTGGCGGAACGCGTGGAAGATGGCGTGGTTCATGTGTTGCAGCAAGACCCTGAATTGGCGGCTGAAAGCCAGTTGGTGGCGCAAGCGGCTGAACGTGAAAGCGTGAAAGTGTTGGTGGAAACTGAACCTGTTTTACGCGCGGTTGAGCATGAAGATGAACTGCAAACGCAGCCTGAAAACTTGGTTGCTGCGGAAACTGAAGCAGTTGAGCAAGCTGAAATGCAGCCTGAAATTACTGAAGCGGAACAAGCTGAAGTTGAACCACAATCGCAGCCTGAAAATGTGATTGCTGCTGAAACTGAAGTTCAATCGCAGCCTGAAAGTGAAGCTGCTGAACCAACTGAAACGCAGTCTGAAACTGCTGAAGCGGAACAAGCTAAAGTTGAACCACAATCGCAGCCTGAAAATGTGGTTGCTGCTGAAACTGAAGTTCAATCGCAGCCTGAAAAACCTGCCAAACCTCATTTTGTTTTGCGACCAAACGCAAATAACAATGAGTTGGCGCAAGTGGCTGCCGCAAGCGGTTTGCAGTTGGTGGAAACCAGCGTAGGCGCGATGATTGCTGCTGCAGCGCGTGTTGAGCCTGTGGCTGAACCGAAGTTGCGCCGTGCCGATGTGCCGCGTGTGCAGACTGAAGTTGTTGCTGTGGAAATGGTGCAAGTAGAAACTGTGAAGTAAAAATAAAGCTGTGTTGCTTATAAAGCGACACGGCTTTTTTGCAGCCTGAAAACTTTTCAGGCTGCTTTTTCTATTGCTGACAATTCGCGCAGTAAAACGTCCCTCTCTGCCCTAAAACGGACTTTTCAATCAAGCCGCCACATTTCAGGCAGCTTTCACCATCTCGCCCATACACTTTGTATTCTTGCTGGAAATAGCCGCTTTTGCCATCGCTGTCCACAAAATCACGCAAGGTGCTGCCGCCTGTTTCAATGGAACGCTGCAAAATCTGTTTAATCGCGGCAACCAAATCCGCACACTCTTCTTTAGAAACTAATTTAGCTGGGCGATTGGGCAAAATAGCAGCCTGAAACAGACTTTCATTAGCGTAAATATTGCCCACGCCAACCACAACGGCGTTGTCCATTATCATCAATTTGATTGCGCGATTTTTGCCCTGCAATTTGCAGAACAGATATTCTGCGGTAAATTCATCACTCAACGGCTCAACGCCTAAGTTTCGCAGTAATTCATGGTGTTCCGCCACGCCTGCCAGCCACAAAATCGCGCCGAATCGGCGTGGGTCGTGGTAGCGCAGCAACGTGCCATCTTCAAAGATGAAATCTGCGTGGTCGTGTTTGCCTACTTCAGGCTGCGTGTCGCGGAAAATGCGCAAGCTGCCTGACATGCCTAAGTGGATAATCAACACGCCTGTGTCAAATTGAATCAGCAGATATTTTGCGCGGCGACGGCATTCGCGCACGGTTTGGTTGCGCAGCGTTTCGGCTAAATCGGCTGGGATTTGCCAGCGCAATTTGGGCTGGCGAACGATGGTTTGCGCGACTTTTTTGCCATTGATGTGCGGGGCGATGCCGCGCAGTGTGGTTTCGACTTCGGGTAGTTCTGGCATGGTTTTTCTTTCTATTAATAGAGCAGCCTGAAAACATTTTCAGGCTGCCTGAAATGGTTTAATGCTTGCACCAATCGTTTGTTCTGATTTGGAATGCGGACAACACGGCAATCACGGCAACCACAAACGCGCAAGCCATCGCTAGATGAATACCGTTTAACATGTCTTGCTGCGGATTGGTCGCTTGGCTCATTTTTTCGCCAATGCTGGTCATGCCAACAAAAAACGCTGCGCCCAATGAACCGAGCAGCGCAATCGTGGCTGGGATTAACATGAATCGTCTGCCTTTTTTGTCTAGCAATGCGCCAAAAAGTGGGGCAGCAATCGCTTGGGCGATACTGGCTGGCATGAGCATTAAGCCTGTGGCTGTGCCTGTCATCAATAAAACTTGTTGCGTGTACATGGGGAGGAGTAATTCCATGCCCAAAAACAGAAACGAGCCGCACACCAAAATAATGGCGACATAACGGAATTGTTTGAACTCGAACACGCGCAGATTGAGCAATGGCACATCTAGCGTGAGTTGGCGTTTCACGAAAAAGGCGATAATCATCAAGGAAATAATCATCACGGCGACGAATACGGCCAATGGTAAAGATTCAAAATTGCTGCTGGCGTACACCAAACCGCCAAAACCTAGTATTGACGCAATCGCTGACGGAATATCTACTTTGGGTTTGGTGATGTCGCTCAGGTTTACGGTTAAGAATTTGCTCACTAATAGCATCGCCAACACCATAAAAGGAATGGTCAGCCAGAACAGGTAACGCCAGCTTAGGTGGTCAATAATCACGCCTGAAATGGTGGGACCCATGGCTGGGGCAGCGGTGAACATCATGGTAATCACGCCCATGACTTTGCCGCGTTGATTGGGTGGGAAAATGGTTAAGATGCCGTTAAACAAAATGGGGACGAAAAACGCGGCGGCAATCGCCTGAAAAATGCGCCCAAACATCAACACGGGGAAATTCGGCGCGAACATACAAATTAACGAGCCAACCAGAAAAATAGTCTGCGTAATCAAGACCATTTTTCGGGTTTCAATCCATTGAATGAGGTTGGCGGTGATTGGGATGAACGCGCCCATAATCAGCAAAAAGCCTGTGGTGAGCCATTGGACTGTGGTTTTATCAACATGAAAATCTGCCATGATTTTGGTGAGCGCGACGTTGAGTAAGGTGTCGTTTAGATAGCCGAAAAATGCGCCGATAAATAAGGTGAAGACAATGATTTTGCTGGGAAATTCTGGGTTGTCGCTGAAATAGGTTTGGTTTGGGTTTTCGTCTGTGTGGTGCATAATTGAATGGTTAAAATGAAAAAAGGCGGTATTTTAGCAGATAGGACAAAGCAGCCTGCACATTTAAGTTGCAGGCTGCTTTTTTACAGAATTTCAAATAATCGCGCCAACAGCACGTCTTTTAATATCTGACACGTTGCAGGCTGCTTGAACAGCGCAACCAAATCTGCGTCCAATTCCACATATTCCACGACTTCGCACAAACTGGAAAAGGTTTTCATGCGGTGTTTGTTTTCAAACTCGGATTCGCTATCTGGTTTGAGATGAAATCGCCAAAACGGTTCAGATTTCATGTGATACAAGGGCATGCCGAAGTTCATTTTATGATGCGAATTTTGTACCCACAACGCCCATTGTCGTTCAAATTCTTGTTTCAATTCATCGTTTAAAACGACTTTTTCTGTGTGCAGGCTGCTTTTTTCATACAACGCCACAACCGCGAGCATCAGAATAAATTTATGTGGCGATTGGTTGTTTTTGTGCGTGAAATTGGTGTGTAGTTGTCTAAAACCATTCGCGTAATAAAACAATGATTGATGATTCATTCTGCGTCCAATTCTGCTTGTAGCTGCTGCAAAATGTCGGCGGCGTTCAAATCCAGCGCATGACAATATTCCACAAATTCAAATACATCTAATCTTCTGTCGCCTGTTTCCACTTTGCCGATAAACGAATGCACCACGTCTAATTTTTCCGCCAATGCGCGTTGCGACAATCCTAAATCTAGTCGCCGCCGAATAAGGAGTTGTCGCAACTTCATGTGTTCTGTGGAGTGTATGGATAAACGTGGGTTTTTCATTGCACCAATTTTAGGTACAATCCGCTTTGCACCTGTTTTAGGAGCAAATAAGATTAAAACGATGAAATGAACCACAAAAATGACTGTTATCCCGATTCAACCCCTTTCGCCTTTTGATGAAATCCGACAAAACATTGCTGATGAATATTTAAGCACGGCGCAGCATTACCCTTGGATTGTTACGTTTTCGGGTGGCAAAGACAGCACGCTTGTGGCGCATTTGGTTTTTGAAATGCTTCTGTCGTTGCCACCGTCTTTGCGTCAGCGAAACGTGTATTTTGTTTCTAATGACACGCTGGTGGAAAGTCCGCTGGTCGTGCAACACATGCGCAACGCGCTGAATACGATTTTGAACGCAGCAGAAATTTTCAGGCTGCCTGTAACTGGGGAAGTAACTGTTCCAAAATTGCAAGAAACCTTTTGGACATTGTTGATTGGTAAAGGTTATCCCACGCCAAACCGTTCCATGCGTTGGTGTACCGACCGCCTGAAAATTCAACCGACTAGCGGCTACATCAAGCAAAAAGTGGATGAAAACGGCGCAGCAATCATCGTGTTGGGCGTGCGAAAAGACGAATCGTCCACGCGCAAAGCCAGCATTGAACGCCATCAAAATTTAGAAAATTCCAATCTCACGCCACACAATGATTTGCCCAATGCGTTTGTTTATCGCCCGATTGTGGATTTAACAACCGATGATGTGTGGGAATTTTTGGCAGCGAACAATCCGCCTTGGGGCGGTACGCATGATGATTTGATTCGTTTGTATCGTGAAGCAGCAGGCGGCGAATGTCCGATTGTGTTATCGCAGGAAGAAGCCCCAGGCTGCGGCACGAATTCCAGTCGTTTTGGCTGCTGGACTTGCACGGTGGTGAATAAAGACCGCAGCCTGCAAGGCTTTGTTGATGTAGGAAAAACGGAATTTTTGCCATTGATTGAGTTTCGGGATTGGTTAGTGGAGATTCGCAATAAGCCCGAATATCGCCAAATGGAACGGCGCAACGGACGCGTGGAATACAAAAATGGGCAACACATTCCCGGCCCGTTTACCGTTGAAGCGCGAAAAATGATGTTGGATAAATTATTGGAAGTGCAGGCTGCTTTTGGCGCGGAGCTGATTTCTGATAAAGAAATTGAATGGATTAAACAAACTTGGGCAAAAGACGTGATTAACGCCCACTCTCGGAGCAAAAAATGAAAGCAGAAGTACAAGAAAAATTAGAACATTTGATGTTGTGGCAAGATGAAACAGCGCGTTCATTGTTGCGTCAAACCGCTGTTGAATTTCAAGTACCCGAAGATGCGTTAGCCGAACTGCTGGCGTGGGAAATGGCGCAACAAGAACGTGGACGCGCCGACAATCGCCGTGCCACTTTTGATGATGTGCTGGGCAATACAGATTATTGGAAAGAGTAAAACCATGTGGATTAGCAAAATTAAATTACACAATTTCAAATCGTATGCCGATGCAGAATTTACGTTCCCGGAACCGCAAAACGGCAAAAACTTGGTGTTGATTGGCGCAGAAAACGGACACGGCAAAACCACGCTGCTCGAAGCAATTTATTTGGGTTTATATGATGCCGATGCGATTGTGCATTTGAATCGCGCAGGTTTAAATTCGCAAGAACACAGCTATCCACGTTTTATCAATCAAGCCTTATTTCATCAAGCCCAAGCGCGTCGTGGCAATCACACCATGTCGGTGGAATTGGAAATTAGCCTACGCAGTCGTGATGTGGTGCATACACTAAAAATCGCGCGTAAATGGTATTTTGATGCCAACCGCAATTTCTCATATTCTGCCGAAAATTCGCGTGAATATGCGCTTTGGTATATGCGTAACGACCAAAGTGGCAAAAAACTGATTCCTCCTTCACAACAACGCAACTTTTTTAGCCGCTTTGCTCCCCCATCGGATTACGCACCATTTTTCTTTTTTGATGGCGAAAAAATTGTGCAAACCGCCGCACAAAGTGGCGCAGGTATTTGGCTAAAAGATGCGTTGATGGGTTTGCTGGGCATTACATTGCTCAATCAACTTAAAGAAAGTTTAAGTCAATTTCGCACTCAAAATATTTCCGCCAGTGCTTCTGCCAAAGTGCAGGCTGCTTTAAAAGAAGCGGAAAGCAAATTGATTCAAGCAGAAGCCATTTTGCAAGAAGAACGCGAAAAACAAGAAACCCTACTCAATCAAATCAATGAATACACCCAACGCCGAGATACATTAACGCAAACATTGGGCGGAAGCAGCAGTATTGTGCATACCGAAGACCTTGCCAAAGCGCAAAAAGAAGCCGAAATCATGCAGCAAAAATTCCGCGATACGATGAAAGAAGCGGTATTAGCCATGCCATTGGCGTTTTTACCGCAAGCGCGATTGGATAAATTGGATTTACAACTGGAAAAAGAAGCCAACCGTTTGGGCTACGAAAGCAATAAAGACCAAATTGGCGATAAAGTTGATGATTTTTGGAATAAATTTCAAAACAGCGACAAAGTAAAAGAAGTGTTAGGGCGTTCTGCACAAACCATTTTATCTGATGAACTGATGAAAGACGCAGTGCGAGAATGCTGGAATAGCTTGTTTTATCCGCTGCCTGAAAATTGCGCCGAACAAATTGAACACAATTATTTATCGCCCAGTGCATCGGTAGATATTCGCAATCAAATCCGTCAATTAAGCGCATCGCCCCTGTCTAATATTGGCGAAATTTTGGATAACATCAGCGAACAAGAACGCATTGCACAAGACATGGCAAGCAAAATCGCCATACTCAAAGGCACAGGCAACGATGAATTAGTGGAAGAATTAGAGCAAGTTCATCACGCATTGGACGATTTAAATGGCAAATTAGGCGGTGCGCTCACCAAATGTGAGCAAGAAGAAAAAAATACCCACCGCTGGCAACTTGAAGTAGAACGACTGCGCCAAGAATCTGCCAATAATTCGCCACAGCACCAAAAATCCGAACGCGCCAAACGCATGGAGCAAATGATTGAAAGTCTCGCCAATAAATTGCTGCAAACCAAAGCCAATGATTTGGGCAACATCGCCACCAAATTGCACAAAAATATTGCACACGACCAGCGTATTCAACGCATTGAAGTACAAGCAGGCGGACAACTGGGTTTGTATGGTGGTAATGGCGAAAAAATTCAGGCTGCCCTAGCCGCAGGACAAATGCAAATTTTGATTATGTCGCTGGTATCGGCATTGGCACAAGTTACCCGTTATCACGCACCAATGGTGATTGATACGCCGCTTGCACGTTTAGACGCAGGACACCGCCAAGGCTTGTTCAACCATTGGACACGTTTGCCGCAACAAGTGATTTTATTATCGCAAGATACCGAAATCACCGCCGAAATCCGTCAAGAGCTGGCTAAACACATTTGCAGCACCTATTTAGTACGCGCCAAATCGTTGCCAACAGGTGGCGCACAGTCCCATGTACTTGCCAATCAATATTTTAATTAAGGGAAAAAAATGTCCTATCAAGTCAATACCGCAACAGGCTGGGATACAGAATGGTTTCACGAATTGATGAAACCCAGAATCAAAGGCAGCCTGAAAAGCCAAGAAGTTCGCAAAGAATTAGCCAATCAAGGCGCATTGCCCGCTTTTGATAATAACTACGACTGGGCGATGTTTTGCATTGCATATTGTTTTGCAAAAGATTTAATACCACATTTAGAAACCGCACCCGATGCCAAAGGCAGCGAAATCCCCAATTTTGAAACCTGTTTTCAAAAAGAAGCCCGATTGTGGCTGGCTTATTTAAGCGATGCCCTATTTGAATTGAAACAAGGCAAACCTTGCACGCGAGATGATTTGTATCAATTTATCCAAGATTTGTGGCACACAGGCGCAGTTGAGCTGGAAAAGCGGTGGTATACCTATCGCAAAAACAACGAGCATTCTGAATTGGACGCACAAAAACAATTTTTGGAAGAATTGGCAAAATTAGCGCAAAAACATTCCAATTCACGCAAAAAAACCGCACCAAGCAGCCTGCAAAATAATGACCATTCAGACCACGAAAACAGCATTGTATTAGATGCCGAAATCGTCAAAAAAGCCTTGGAACGCGCAAAATTAGCTGCCGAAAAAGTAGAACTCATCGCCAATGGCTTGCGCTATGGCTGCTTTCGTGTGCAACTCAAACAAGCCAGCGATTTGGACAGCAACGAAAGTAAACAAAAAACCTTACGCAGCGAACTCAATATTGCCGACCATGCTTTACGCATAGAACGCAATACCAGTTGCGGTACGCTTTATACGTTTGATTTGAAAATCTTACGTCCGCGCAAAGAATGGCGTGATTTTGGCAAAGCTGAATTTCAGGCTGCCTTAACGCAATTTCAGCGCAAAAACGAAAAATTGCCCGTGTGCATTGGCATTGATGAAGCAGGCAACGCACAATTTGCCGATTTAACCGATGCGCCGCATTGCGTTGTCGCTGGCGAAACCAAATCAGGCAAATCCGTGTTTATCCGCGCCATGTTGCACAGTTTGTGTCAATTAAATTCGGAAAAAGACGTGAAATTGTATATTCTTGACCCCAAGCGCGTGGACTATCAAGAGTTTAAGCGTTATCCACATTTAGTAGGTGGCAACGTCATCACAGAAATTGATGAAATGGTGCAAACCTTGCATGATTTGGTTGATGAAATGGAAGAGCGATATAGTTTATTGGAGGCACATCACAAAAACAAAGTCAGCGATTTAGCCGACCATGCCAGACCGCCTTATTGCGTGGTTTTAGTAGAAGAAGCAGGCGATTTATTTGATGCCGATAAATCTGCCGAAGAGCCTTTGGTACGATTAGCGCAAAAAGCACGCGCAGCAGGAATTCATCTAATCGTGGCAACACAACGCCCTGATTCTGCAACATTAAGCGGACGATTGCGCGACAATCTCAATTCCAAAGTTGCCTTGCGTGTTGGCAAACACCAATCGTCTAATATCATCTTGGGCGAATCGGGTGCGGAAGGATTAGCAGGCTATGGCGACCATTTAATTAAATGGGACGGCAGCGAAACGCGATTTTTACACGGCTACAACATATAAAAAAGCAACCTGCACTTTAATTATGTGCAGGCTGCTTTTTATTATTCCCCATTATTCAACGCATCAAATTTCGCTTTCATAGTCGGATTTTTGCGCGTCAATTTCTTCACCGTCAAATCTTCCGCCTTATCATTCGCCAAACGCAAATTATTTTCCGCACCGAGCAAATCCGCTTTCGTCTTTTCCAAATGCTTAATCGTTTCATCAATATGCTTAATCGCAGCCTGAAACTTCTCACTCGCCAAACGATAATTGCGACCAAACTTCTCACGGAAATCGTCCAGCTCACTTTCAAAGTTTGTAATATCAATATTCTGCGCGCGCATCGTCGCCACTTCCTGCTTGTATTGCAACGCATTCAAGCCCGCATTACGCAACAGCGAAATCATCGGAATAAAAAACTGCGGACGCACCACATACATCTTCGGATAATGATGCGACACGTCCACGATGCCGCCGTTATACAAATCACTATCCGCTTCCAACAGCGACACCAGCACCGCATATTCACAGCCTTTTTCGCGGCGGTCTTTGTCCAATTCTTTCAGGAAATCCACGTTTTTCTTTTTGGTTGCTGTGCCATCGTTTTCATTTTTCATTTCAAACATAATGGAAACGATTTCGCTGCCCTGCCCGTCTGTTTCGCGGAAAATATAATCGCCCTTGCTGCCTGAAGACGCATCGTTGTCCTTGCCGAACTGCGCCTGCGGAAACGCCATCGCACGCACACGGTTGAACTCGTTTTCACAATGCAATTCCAAGCTCTCGCCGACCATTTTTGTGGACTGCTTCGCCTTGAAATCTCTATAAGCTGCAATCTCTTCATCTTTAATTTTCAAAACCATTTGAAATTTATCTTGCAGCGCACGTTGTTCTGATTCATTTTTTGATTCACTCAATTTCAGTTGAGTCTCTAAATCCAGCACCTCGCGTTCTTTTGCCGCCAATGCTTGACTAATTGCCAAATCACGCTCCAAATTCATACGCTCAACCAACGCAGCATTTTGTGCGCGCAGTTGCTCAATTTCGCGTTCACGCGTTGCCAAATCCGCTTTCAGGCTGCCTGAAACTTCAGCAACGGCTAATTGTCTGTCTTTTTCATGCGATGCTAATTGGCTGTTTAATTGGGCGATTTCAGCATTTTTTTGCGCTAAGGTTTGTTCAAATTGCGTTTGTGCTTGCGCTTGTTGCAATGCCAATTCGCTTTTGGCTTGCGCTTGGTGTTGCACTAATCGCTCGTGAATTTCGGCTTGAAATTCTTGCGTGCGGACTTGGTTTAAGATGTCGGCATAACTGGCTTCGTTAATCGTGAACGCGGTGTGACAATGGGGGCATTTGATTTCGTGCATGATGGGCTTTCTATTTGTTTATGAATGATTGATTGTAACAAACAAAAATGCAGCCTGAAAAATCATTTTCAGGCTGCATTTATTAGTTTAGTTTTTCAACACATCAACCCCTTTTGGCGGCGTAAACGTAAACGCGCCGCGCGACAAATTTGGTTTCATGTTCACACCGCCAAAGCGAATGCTGGTTTGATTGCCGAAGCTGTCTTTCAATTCCATGGCTGCCAACGTGTCGTCTTTGAAGCCGATGCGGATAAATTGATAACCTGCGTTGGCTTTTTTCGGGCTTGCCAACACATAATCAATACCGTCTTTGCTACCGTCTTCTTTCAGCGAATAACTTGCGTCCAATGCGGTTTTGTTGGACAGGATTGAAGCTGGACTGTCGCCAATCGCTTGGTTTTGGTTGGACTGGGTTACTTGTTTTAAATCAACATCATACAACCAAATATGTTTGCCGTCGCCAACAATTTTTTGTTGATAAGGTTTGGTGTATTCCCATTTGAACAAACCAGGGCGCAAAATTTGAAAGCTGCCTGAGCTGGTTTGCGTTTTCTTTTTGGCGTGGACAGTTTGTGTGAAGCTGCCTGAAATGCCGTCTGCGTCGTTGTTGAATTTGCGAAGTGCATCAATGCCGCCTGCGTTGGCTGCGGTCATTAAGGCGGTCATCAATCCTGCGAATACTAATTTTTTCATGGGGTTATCCTTTCATTTATCGTGTTCGTTACACTGTAACAAGCAGCTATCTTAACACTTTCAGGCTGCCTGAAATGCCTGTCTTCTTAATGTAAAGATGATACAATTCTTCAAGTATTTTATTTTAAAACATTTTCTTCTAAAACTTTAACCCGATTTTATGATTATGGAAAATTTTTATACGCTGGCGCAAGCGGCTTTGTGTGAAACCAATCCGAGTGAAAAATGTCGTTTAACTTTTGAATTGTTTGAAAAATATCATTCAGGCAGCCTGAAAATGAATAAGTCGGTTTCTTGCGAGGATATTGCGGTGGCGGGTCGCCCTGCTAAGCCTGAATTAGTGTCGCCATTTAAGGTGGAACAGCGCAAACCGTCCACGCCTGAGGGTTATGCGGCGATGTTGCACGCGATTGCGCATATTGAGTTTAACGCAATTAACTTGGCATTGGACACGGCGTATCGTTTCCGCACGCTGCCTGAACAATTTGTGGCAGATTGGTTGCAAGTGGCGAAAGAGGAATGTGAACATTTTGGCTTGATGCGTGAGCGTTTGTTGGCGCATGGTTATGATTATGGCGATTTCACGGCGCATGGGCATTTGTGGGACATGGCTTTGAAAACGGCATTTGACCCGTTGCTGCGCATGGCGTTAGTGCCGCGTGTGTTGGAGGCGCGTGGTTTGGACGTTACGCCTGCGATTCGTGAGAAAGTTCGCCAGCGTGGGGATTTGGAAACGTGCGCGGTGTTGGACGTGATTTATCGCGATGAAGTGGGGCATGTGAAATTTGGCAATCATTGGTATCAGTTTTTGTGTGAACAGCGTGGGCTTGAGCCGATTGCGTTGTTCCGTCAGTTGTTGCGCCAGCATGATATGTTTATTTTTCGCGGTTATGTGAACTTGGAGGCGCGTGAACGGGCTGGGTTTTCTCAGTTTGAAATGGATATGTTGGAAGATTTTGAGAAGAGTTTTCAGGCTGCGTGATGATGAATGTTTTAGCGATTGCTTTGGGTGCCGTGGGTGGTGCGTTGCTGCGTTGGCGGTTAGGGGCTTGGCTAAATGGCAGCCTGAATGCGCTGCCGTTGGGGACTTTGGTGGCGAATTTGGTTGGCTGTTTTTTGATTGGGGTGGCGTTGGCTTTCAGGCTGCCTGAATTTTGGAAATTGCTGATTGTTACGGGCTTTTTGGGCAGTTTAACGACTTTTTCTACTTTTTCGGCGGAATTGGTCACGCAGATTGAACAGGAAAAATGGGGTGGTTTGGTGGCGATGTTGGGGCTGCATATTGGCGGTGGCGTGTGCGTGGTGGCGTTGGGGGCGATGTTTGTGAAGATAATTTTGAAAAGTTTGGCATGAAGCGGTTAGCTCAAAATGGGGTTTCAGGCTGCAATATCGCAGCCTGAAAATTTTGATTACATTAAAAATCGTTATTTGGTAAGACGCTTTTAATATCGTTGTAGGTCGGATTCTTGAATCCGACAATTTTCCGATTTTCCAATCAGATTAAATGATGCGTGAAATTGAGAAAAAACAAGAATAAACCTTGTCCCTACCAAATAACAACCTGAAAATATTAGCAGCCTGAAAATATGGATTGGATTGAAAAGTTATTAGACCATTTGTGGTTACAAGAGCGTTTGTCGCAAAACACTTTGGAGGCGTATCGCCGTGATTTGAACAAGGTGGCGCAGCGTTTGGCGACGGCGAAATTGGATTTTATGAACGCGCAAAGCACGGATATTGCGGCGGCGGTTTATGTGGAAACGGAAAAGCTACGTTCTCAGGCGCGTGCGTTGTCGGCGTGCAAGCGGTTGTACACTTGGCTGGAAGAAACGGGCGTGCGTGAAGACAATCCGTGTCGTGATTTGAAAGCAGGTAAGCAGCCGCGCTTGTTACCTCCGATTATCACGGAGGTGCATGTGGACGCGTTGTTGGCTGCGCCTGACACGGAAACGGTTTACGGTTTGCGTGATAAGGCGTTGTTGGAGTTGATTTATGCGACTGGGTTGCGTGTGAGCGAAGCAGTGAATTTGCGTTTGGACGAGGTGAATTTGCAGAGCGGTATGGTGAACACGATTGGTAAGGGCAATAAACAGCGCATTGTGCCGATGGGTGAGGAGGCGGTTTATTGGGTGGAATTGTATGTGTCGCAGGCGCGTGGGATTTTGCTGAAAGGGGCGCGGTGTGATGAATTGTTTGTGTCGCAGAAAAAGGTAGGCATGAGCCGTCAGTTGGCGTGGATGGCGGTGAGCCGTTATGCGGAACAGGTGGGCATGGGCAGCCATGTTTCGCCGCACAGTTTGCGCCATGCTTTTGCCACGCATTTGGTAAACCATGGGGCGGATTTACGCGTGGTGCAGCTTTTGTTGGGACACGCGGATATTTCGACCACGCAGATTTATACGCATGTGGCGAATGAGCGTTTGAAAAATGTGGTGGATTCATTTCACCCACGGTCTAGGAATGAATCATGATTACTGAATTGAAACCAATTGAATTGAAAGAATTTTTGGCGCAACATCCTGATACGATTTTGTTGGACGTGCGCGAAGATGAGGAATTGGCGATTTGTCAGCTTTCAGGCTGCGTGCATATTCCGATGAATTTGGTGCCGTTGCACCAAAGTGAGTTGCCTGATGAAGTGCCGATTGTGGTGTATTGTCATCATGGGATTCGCAGCCTGAATGTGGCGCGATTTTTGGAGCATGCTGGGTTTGAGGAACTTTATAATTTGCGCGGGGGGATTGATGCTTGGGCTCAAGAAGTTGAGCCTGAGATGAAGCGGTATTAAGCATGCAGCCTGAAAAGATTGTTTTCAGGCTGCATTCATTTACGCAATAATCTCGCGATGATAAACAAATTTATCTGCAATTTGCGCGAACTGTTCCATAATGGCGCGGTCGGTTGGCGTTTCCATTTTGGCGATTTGGTGCGCGGTTGGTTCGTCCAAAATCGCAATCAATAAATGAATGTCGCCATCTGCCACATAAATCAAAGCGCGGTCGCTGGTGCGTTTTCACCCCATTTGCCACGCTCTGTCCCAACGCATTTTGTCTTGTAAATTGATAAATGGCACAAGATGAACGTGTCGCAAAATATAACTTTCGCCATTCACTTTGGGCGTGATATATGCGCCGTCTTTGCTAAATTCGTAATGATTAAATTCACCTGCTACCGTTATGCTTTTTGTGATTGGCTTTCCAGCCCATTACAATGGCTTGTGTTTGTAATTTTTTCTTTTGTACTAATCGCATGATTTTTCTCTCATTTCATTGAATTATTCAATTTTATCAATGTGTAAGCAGCCTGAAAACCAACTTTCCAGGCTGCGTTATTATGCTTTTCAGGCTGCAATTAGAACATAGTCAAAATAAACGTCCAAACGCATACAAAAACGAGCAATGAAATACTATATTTCAACACCATTTTCAACACGGCAGATTCTTGACCTGCTTGACCTAATGCACCAGTTGCAATCGCGATAGATTGTGGCGATACCAATTTAGCCATCGTACCACCTGCGGTGTTGGCAGACACCAGCAAGTTAGGGTCAATGCTTAATTTGTTGGCTACGGTGCTTTGTACACCTGCAAACAAGGTGTTGTTGTTTACCACAGAGCCTGTCATAAACACGCCAATCCAACCTAATACTGGCGACAACAATGGGAACACGCTGCCTGTTTCAGCAATCGCTTCGCCCAGCACTTTAGTCATGCCAGTGTAAGTCATCAATTTAGCAATCGCCAAAATGCAAGAAATGGTTACCACGGCAATCCAGAAAGATTTGCAAGTTTCTTTCAAAATGCCAAATGCTTTTGCTGGCGTGATAGATTGAGTGTTGGTAAAGATAGTAATCAACACAGCCACTAAAATTGCCGTACCCGTTGCTTTAATTAAATCCAAAGATACGCCAATTTTTTTCGCACCGTCAGCATACACATCAAAACCAAATGTGGTAAACGCCAACGCACCGTCTTTTGCAAACAATACTTTAAAGAATGGCATACTCCAAACAATCACGGCAACGCTCAATAAGATAAATGGCATCCAAGCATCAATAATTTGTTTGGTTGTATAGTTAACTTTGCTGCTTTCATCTTCTGCCACCAAACGGAAAATGTTTTTAGGTTTCCATTTGGTACACAACACGGCTACAGCAACTAAGGTTACCAATGGAGGTACAATGTCCACCAATTCTGGGCCTAAGAAATAGCTCACCACCATTTGAGACAGAGTAAACACGATTGATGTAACCAAAATCGCTGGCAAGGTTTCTTTAATCCCTTTCACACCGTCCAAAATCCAAACGATTAAGAATGGCACAGTAAATGCTACAATCGGCAAAGTAGTGTTTGTTGCGCGAGACACGCCCAAAGCGGTAACGCTGTCTAATTTAAACGTGTCCACAATCGCTACTGGAATACCAATCGCGCCCCATGCGCCTGTTGCGGCATTGGAAATCAAGCACAACATCGCTGCTTGCAATGGATTGAAGCCCAAAGCCGCCAACATCACGCTACAAATAGCAATCGGCACACCAAAACCTGCCGCACCTTCCAAGAAACCGCCAAAGCAGAAACCAATCAACAATAATTGAATGCGTTGGTCAGCAGACATCATCGTCAGCGAGCCTTTAATCACATCAATTTTGCCAGTCGCCACAGTTAAGCGATACAGCCACATCGCCATGATGATGATGTAGCCAATCGGCCAGAAACCAGCCCAAAAACCTTGCGCAATCGCGCCAAACACCGCGCCAAATGGCAGGCTAAAAGGGAAAATAGACAAGATTGTCGTCGCAATCAAAGTCATCAAAGCCGCATGAATGCCTTTCAGCTTCAACACGGTTAAACCAAGCAAAAACAACACAATCGGAATGGCTGCAACCAATGCAGACAACCAAATGCTACCTAGTGGGTCAAACGTAGGGGAAAACATAAATGTACTACTCCTAATGGTCAATAAAAACAAAAAACAACTAATACTTTTATATTAATAATTTTTAATCGATAATTAGTTAATTTTACTCCCCTTCGTTACAAAAAAACATGCTTTGCGCTATTTTTTGCAAATAAAGGTCAATTTATGTTTGAAAATTACTATTTTCTATCATTAAATTCACATTTTTCTTAATAAAAATAACGATTTTAAACATTCAGAATATCTGTTGCTTTCAGGCTGCATAATAACAACACAATAAAAAGCAGCCTGAAAACCATTTCAGGCTGCTTTCTCTTTTATCTTTTTTCAGGCAACCTGAAACAGCACACGGCTGTCCAAAACCTGCCAATCTTCTTCCGAATCCGCCACCATCTGCGGCACACCACGCACACCCAAACGGTTTGCCAAATCCGCGCCCTGCTCTATCCACGCCCGTGCTTTTTGCTGCCAATCCACGCACCGCCGCCAATGCCACCACCGCATTAAACGAATCAAACGGCGTAGCGCGATTTAAAATTTGCTCGCGATAAGTTTCGCTAAACACCAAGCCCGTCAATTTGGAGATACGTTGGTCGTTGTTCCATGCGTGTTCTGCGAAAGATGCGCTCATCATTTGCCCTGTTTCGCTGAACAAACCTGTGGGCATGAAGATGATTTCGTTTTCTTGCGCTAATTTCGCTACACCATTGCTTGCGCCGTAGCACTAATCGCACAGTGGGTTGAAAGATAAGTCAGTTTCATGTTGTTTTCCTATTGATGTGAGCCGCGCATGATAGCGGTTTTCAGGCTGCGTGATTAGTGGTATTTTACTGATTAAATGATTTAGTAGAACTAAAAAATGCAGCCTGAAAACTTTTCAGGCTGCATTTTATTTCAGCAATTACGCTTCTTTGGTTTCAGTTTGTTTCACGCGCAAACGCAAAGACAATTCACGCAACTGTTTCTCATCAACCGTATTTGGCGCATTCGTCAGCAAACATTGCGCGCGTTGTGTTTTCGGGAATGCAATCACATCGCGAATCGATTCCGCACCCGTCATCAATGTTACCAAACGGTCTAAACCAAACGCCAAACCGCCGTGTGGTGGCGCACCAAATTTCAAGTTATCCAACAAGAAACCGAATTTCTCTTGTTGCTCTTCAGAGCTGATTTTCAACGCCGCGAACACTTTTTCTTGCATATCCGCACGGTGGATACGGATAGAACCCCCGCCGATTTCCCAGCCGTTCAACACCATATCATAAGCGCGAGCCAAGCATTTTTCAGGGTCGCTGGTCATCAAATCCACATGACCTTCTTTTGGCGCGGTAAATGGGTGGTGTACCGCCACATAACGGTCAGCTTCTTCGTCATATTCAAACATTGGGAAATCCACAACCCACAACGGTTTCCATTCGTCCACGAAATAGCCGTTTTCCAAGCCGTGTTCCTTACCGATTTTGATACGCAACGCGCCAATCGCTTCGTTTACCACTTTCGCCTTGTCCGCGCCGAAGAAAATGATGTCGCCATTTTCCGCACCTGTGCGTGTGATGATTTCTTTCAAAGCGTTTTCCGACAAGAATTTCACGATTGGGCTTTGCAAACCGCTATTTTCGCCGTTTGACAAATTGGTTACATCGTTTACTTTGATGTATGCTAGGCCTTTCGCGCCGTAAATGCCGACAAATTGCGTGTATTCGTCAATTTCTTTGCGACTGAATTTCGCACCATTTGGCACACGCAACGCCACCACGCGACCGCCTTTCATGTCTGCCGCGCCACGGAATACTTTAAATTCTTCCGTTTTCATCAAATCGGTTAATTCGGTAAATTTCAACGAGATACGCATATCAGGTTTGTCTGAACCGTAGTTGAACATCGCGTCCCAATATTGCATGCGTGGGAAATCGCCCAAATCCACACCCAAAGCGTCTTTAAACACTTGTTTTGCCATGCCTTCGGTAATATCCATGATTTCATCTTCGTTCAAGAACGAAGTTTCCAAGTCGATTTGCGTAAATTCAGGCTGGCGGTCGGCGCGTAAATCTTCATCGCGGAAACATTTGGTAATTTGATAATAGCGGTCAAAACCTGCAACCATTAACAACTGTTTGAATAATTGCGGCGATTGTGGCAACGCGAAAAATTCGCCAGCGTGAACGCGGCTAGGTACGAGATAATCACGCGCACCTTCAGGCGTTGAGCGTGTCAGCATTGGCGTTTCAATGTCAATAAAGCCTTGCGCGTCCAAATAACGGCGCACGCCCATTGCCACTTGATAGCGCAAACGCAGATTTTTTTGCATTACAGGGCGGCGCAAATCAATCACGCGGTTGGTCAAACGCACGGTTTCGCTGATGTTTTCATCGTCAATCATAAATGGCGGCGTGGCAGCAGCGTTCAGGATTTCAATTTCTTTCGCCAAAATTTCAATTTTGCCTGAAATCATTTTGTCGTTGCTTGTGCCCTCTGGGCGGTTGCGGACACGTCCTGTAATGCTCAACACAAATTCATTACGCGCTGAATCCGCCAATTTGAATGCTTCGGGCGTGTCTGGGTCAATCACAACTTGTACGATACCTTCGCGGTCGCGCAAGTCAATGAAAATCACACCGCCATGATCGCGGCGGCGATGAACCCAGCCTTTTACGGTTACGGTTTGGTCTAAATATTGTTCGCTGATTAGACCGCAGTAGTTGGTACGCATAGTTTTTTCCTTGGTTAAATTTGTGGAAATTTAAAAATGGTTTAAATGGGGTTTCAGGCAGCCTGAAAATAGGCAGCCTGAAAAATTCAATCTTTATGTTTTATCGGTAAATCGTCTGGCATCACCATACCAAGCGAAATCACATATTTCAACGCATCATCAACCGACATATCTAGTTCACGAATATCGGTTTCACGCACCATGATGTAATAACCGCCAGTCGGATTTGGCGTGGTCGGCACATACACGGAAACATAGCCTGTTTTTTCAGGCAGCGCGTTATTAACAGCGTGTGGCACTTCGCCTGAGACAAAAGCAATCGTCCAAATATTAGGTTGCGGAAAGGGGATTAACACGGGCGTTTTAAAAGAACGGGCATTATCAGAAAGCAAACTTTCAGATACTTTTTTCACGCTGGAATACACAGACTTAATCACAGGAATCCGTCCCAGCAAGCTATCCCAACCTTCTAAAATTTTGCGCCCCAGCACGTTTGCCGCAAACACGCCCGTAACAAACAAAACAACTACAGCAACCAAAAAACCTTGCCCTGGAATTTGAAAGCCCAAATAGGTTTCGGCGCGCCATTCAACAGGCAGTAAATTACTGAGTTTGTCTGTTGCGTTGATGATGTAGGTAACGACCCAAACGGTTACGGTTATTGGTAGCCATACAAGCATACCTGTCATCATGTATTTTTTGAGGTGGCGGGCGATTGTGCCACTGGGTTTTTCTGCCATTTATTTTGTCTATCCGTGAATGCAAAGCGCAAAACGCGCATTATACGCGGTTTGCGCTATTTTGTGGTTTTCAGGCTGCGTGAAATTAAAACGCGTCCAAGCTATTGAACATGATGCCAACGCCTAAGCCTGTTTGCTTGTGGTTATATTCCAACAGGTTTTCGCCGTAGCCATGGAAACCTTCCACAAAGCCTTTCAATTTGCCTTTGATTGGGAAGGTGTAATTGACGCGGACTGCGCCACGGTTATGCGCTGGATTATAGCGAATGGTTGAAGATACGGTGCGTTGTTTTGGCAACTGATAAATCAGACGCACATCGCCGTAGCCCATGTAATGCATGATGTCTGGATTATCGTCCTTATCACCGCTTGGGTCGATGCGTGTCCACACGCGTGGAATCACGGTCAGCTTGCCTTTTTCTAAACCCGCCATGGCATAAAATCTGTTCCATGAACGCGACAATGGGCGCGGTTGTCCGTTAGATTGGTGAACGTAACCGCCGCCAATCATGCGCAATTTGAAACCAAACGGCAAATCGGCTTTTACAGGCTGCGTGATGAAAATTTCAGGCATGTAGTCTGTATTACGGAATGGCGCAGATTTTTTGCCTTGGTTATACAACTGCCAGTTGGAATTTTGCGTATAACCAACCCACAAATCGGCGCGCGTTTTGAACAAATCTTCCCAAACTTTTGTTTTTACGGAGATTTGCATTTTGGTTTCTAAACGTTTTTGGTCGGTTTGCACATCGTTTACGGCTGTGCCTCGTGTGGATGTGTACGGATAATAATTCGGGCTGGTGCGATACCAAGCAGGCATTAAATACATCGGCTCGTGTTCGCGAATGCTCAAAATGCCACTGTCATCGTTTTGGTCTAAATCATACATTTGCGACAATGGGGTGTATGCATCAGTTTGGGCGACCGTTACGTTAGTTGGCACATTATTGGCAAACACGATTTGCGGAGCTTGCGCTTCTTTGCTGGCTTCGTATGTTTTTTCCAAATCAATGGCTTTTGACTCTACGGTTTGAGTAGGCAACGCTTTTTTTGGTGGAAACTGCGCTGCGTACACTTTATCAAAACACGCCAAGCGTGCCGCGTTGTCTTTTACCGTAGCACAAAGCAAAGCTGGGTCTTCTGGAGGCGTTTCGGCTTGCGCGACAGTTGCACCAAAAGGCAATATAGCAAGCGTAAAGATGATTTTTTTCATGGTAATTTTGTTTTCTTGCAATTAAAAAGTGGGCGAGATTTTAACTGATTTTGTTGTTATACAGTAAGCCTGAAATATAGTTGATGCAATTATTTTTTAAGACAAAGCGACAACGTCCGCCGTGTACATCTAGTACATAAGGGCGTTGGCAACGCAGTATTAAAAGATAAGTGCATTAACTATGGCTTTCAGGCTGCGATTTTTATGTAAATTCTTTGCAGCCTGAAACTTTACAACCACTCAGGAATTTCAGGCTGCAAAATCCCCCACTCTTCAGGATAGTCCACACCCGTTAAATACAAACCATCTGGCATAAATGTAGGCGGTGCGGTGAGGCGACTTTTTGCCACGAGCAATTCGCCAAATTCCGCCACACTCAACCGCCCACTGCCCACATACACCAACGCGCCCACAATATTGCGAACCATGTGATGCAAAAACGCATTCGCGTGTAAATCCAATTTAATCAACCCATTGCAGCCTGAAAGTTCCACACGATACATCGTTTTAATCGGCGATTTCGCTTGGCATTCCGCCGCCCTGAAACTGGAAAAATCGTGTTCGCCAACCAAAATTTGTGCGGCTTGCTGCATCGTTGCTAAATCTAGCGCGTAATGCGTCCAGCCAGCGCGGTTTGCCAACAAGGGCGAGCGAACGGGCGCGGATTGCAGCAAATAGCGGTATCGGCGACCAAATGCGTCAAAACGCGCGTGGAAATTGGGCGCGACTTCTTGCGCATGCAACACGGCAACGCCGTCTGGCAAATGCGCGTTTACACCGCGAACCCATGCGCTGAGTGGGCGATTGGCGGTGCTGTCAAAATGCACCACTTGCGCGGTGGCGTGTACACCCGTGTCGGTACGACCTGCGGCGATGGTATTGATGTTTTCTTGTGCGATTTGTGACAGGGCGTGTTCCAGTGCGGTTTGCACGGTGAGAATGCCGTCTGCTTGTTTTTGCCAGCCGAAAAATTGGCTGCCGTCGTAGGATAAGGTGAGTGCGTAGCGTTTCATCATTTTCAGGCTGCTTTGAAAGGGGCAAATTATAAAAGTTTCAGGCTGCGATTGCTTGTGTTTATAAAAAAATGCAGCCTGAAAACTTTTCAGGCTGCATTTTTATAGGACTAGATTACAAAGTAATCGCTGCGTCCAACGCAATTTTAATCATGTCGTTGAATGTCAATTGGCGTTCTTCTGCTGTTGTGTATTCTTCACGAACAATGTGGTCTGACACGGTGCAGATAGTGGCTGCTTTTGCGCCAAATTCTGCTGCTACGCCGTAGATACCAGCAGCTTCCATTTCCACGCCCAAAATATTGTATTTACGGAACATTTCGGCGTTGCTGTGTGGGTGGTAGAACAAGTCTGAAGAGAAGATGTTACCCACTTTTGCGTTTACGCCGTGTGCTTTTGCGGCTGCGTCCAAGGCTTGCACGATGCCGAAATCCGCCAACGCTGCGAAGTCGTAGTTATTGAAACGCATACGGTTTACGCTGCTGTCTGTGCTTGCGCCCATGCCAATCACAACATCACGCACGTGAACATCGTCCAAAACTGCGCCACAAGAGCCGATGCGGATTAAGTTTTTCACGCCGTATTCTGTAATCAATTCCTTAGCGTAGATTGAGCAAGATGGAATGCCCATGCCGTGCGCCATGATAGAAATGCGTTTGCCTTTGTAAGTACCTGTGTAACCGTACACGTTGCGAACAGCGGTTACTTGTTCTGCGTTTTCCAAGAATGTTTCTGCGATGTATTTTGCGCGAAGTGGGTCACCAGGCATTAAAACGGTTTCTGCAAATGCGCCATCAACAGCGGAAATATGTGGAGTTGCCATAGTCTTTTTCCTTATGAAAATAGTTTTCAGGCTGCCATTTTTCAGGCTGCCTGAATGGTTTTTAAAAAATGTTTTAACAGTTTTGTGCGCCGTAAGTTTCTTGGCGCAACAATTCGCGCACAGATTCTTCAAACGATGCCAATACGTTTTGCGCATCTGCTGCGTCTGTGCCTTTAGAATCCAAATAGAATTTCACTTTTGGTTCTGTGCCAGATGGACGAACAATCAAGCGGCTGCCGTTTGTCAAATAGAACACCAAAATATTGTCGTTGCGGTCGGTTTGCAAGTGGTCGATGAATTGCGCTACTTTGTGTCCGCCGATTTGTGTTGGGCGGTTTTCACGCAAGGCGGTCATCAATTTGCCGATGTCTGCCAAGTCGCTCACGCGGATAGAAATTTGTGAGCTAACGTATGCGCCAAATGTTTTTTCAAAGTCTTTGGCGTGGTCTAACAAGGTTTTGCCTTGTGCTTTCAGGCTGCGAACCAAATCCAAGAACACAACGGCAGCTGAAATACCGTCTTTATCGCGCACTTTGTCTGGGTCTACCAAGTAGCCCAATGCTTCTTCAAAACCGAATACCAAGTTTGGTGTTTTTGAAATGTATTTGAAGCCTGTCAAAGTTTCTTCGTTGGCAAAGCCGTATTTTTTGGCGATGTGTTCCAACGCTGGCGATGACACGAGTGAGCAAGCCAATGTGCCTTTTTTGCCTTGGTGTTTTTGCGCCAAATACCAGCCCAAATAGCAGCCCACTACGTTGCCATGCAATGATTTCCAGTTGCCGTTTTCGTCTGCGATTGCCACTGCCAAACGGTCAGCATCGGGGTCGTTGGCGATGATAAATTCGGCGTTTTCTTTTTTCGCTAATGCGATTGCCAAATCCAATGCGCCTTTTTCTTCAGGATTCGGGAACGCTACGGTGCGGAAAGTTGGGTCTGGGTCAGCTTGTTCTGCCACGATGTGTGGCAATGGCAAGTTGGCTGCGTTCAATGTTTTCAGCAACACTTCTTTGCCCACACCGTGCATAGCGGTGTAAACGTAGTTCAATTCGCAAGCTGGCTCTTGTGCCAACGCTGCGGTTTTGGCAATGTACGCTTCAATCACAGTTTCGTCCAGCACTTCATAATCGGTGCTGCGAGCGTATTCGTTGATTGGGGTTTGTGTGGCTTTTTCAATCAACGCAGAGATGTCGTGGTCGGCTGGCGATACGATTTGACCGCCACCGTTGCTTTTGCCCAAATACACTTTGTAACCATTGTCGGCTGGCGGATTGTGGCTGGCTGTAACCATTACGCCTGCTGTGGTATCAAAGTGGCGAATGCCGTATGCCAAAACTGGGGTTGGCAAGCAACGTGGCAGCAGACGTGTTTTAATGCCAGCGGCTGCCATGATTTCAGCGGTGTCTTTTGCGTACACGTCTGAATTTTTGCGACCATCATAACCAATGATAATGCTTGGGTTTTCTGGGTCAAATTGCAAGATATAGTCTGCCAAACCTTTTGCAGCTTGTGAAACCAAAACGCGGTTCATGCCCATTGAGCCAGCTTGTTGGCGACCGCGCAAGCCTGCTGTACCAAATTGTAAACGCCCATTGAAACGGCTTTCTAATTCCGCTTCGGCGGCTTTGTCGCCTGATTTTGCTGCGGCGATGATTGCGCTGAGTTCTTCGCGTGTCTCTGGGTCTGGGTCTTGTTTCAGCCAGTTTTCGGCTTGAGATAGGTAAGTCATGGTAAATCCTTATTTTTATTGATAGACAATAGTTTTCAGGCTACATTTTATATCACGCAGCCTGAAAATATTGGTGCGCGTGGCACACCCTACAATCACTAAGCAGTCAATGTTTCGTAAACCATCGGACGGCTTTCAGGCTGCGTTTCGCCAAACTGCAACGCTGCGCGGTATGCTTGTGCCGCCGCTTGCCAATCGTCTTCGCTTTTCGCGTGAATCATTGCCAATGGCGTGTCTGCGGTAACTTTCGTGCCAATCGGCAACACTTCGTCAAAGCCCACGCTGTAGTCAATTTTATCGCTAGCCACGCGGCGACCACCGCCCAAGTTAATCACGGCAATACCAATATCGCGAGTGTTCATCGCTTGGATATAGCCTTCCGTGCCAGCCAAAACAGGTTTAATCACGTTAGCCGTTGGCAATTTATCAAATTCAGTTGAACCGCCTTGAGCTACAACCATTTTTTCAAACAATTCGTAGGCTTTACCGTTATCCAAAACCACTTGCAATTTCGCACGCGCTTCTTCACGAGTCGCCGCCAACTTGCCGTTTACCAACGCTTCTGCGCTCAATGCCATTGTGATTTCGTGCAAGCGTGGATTGCGAACACCTTCGCCACGCAAGTAGCGAACCGCCTCGCGCACTTCCACCGCGTTACCTGCACTTGAAGCCAACACTTCGTTCATATCAGTCAGCAAAGCAGTAGTTTGGCAGCCAGCGTGTGTCGCAACGGCTGCGATACTTTGCGCCAATTGTTTAGACAATTCGTAAGTTGGCATGAATGCGCCGCTACCCACTTTCACGTCCATAACCAAGCTGGTCAAGCCTTCAGCCAATTTTTTAGACAAGATAGACGCAGTAATCAAATCAATGCTTTCCACTGTCGCAGTTACGTCGCGTGTCGCATAGATTTTGCGGTCAGCAGGGGCTAAGTTACCAGTTTGACCCACAATCACGCAGCCAACTTGTTTGACCAACTCTTGCATTTTTTGTGGGCTAGGGAAAATATCAAAGCCTTGGATACTTTCCAATTTGTCCAACGTGCCGCCTGTATGACCCAAGCCACGACCTGCAATCATTGGCACAAAACCGCCACAAGCCGCCAACATTGGGGCTAACATCAATGAAACCACATCGCCCACGCCACCTGTTGAGTGTTTGTCCAAAGTTGGCGCGTTCAAGTTGTATTTATCCCAGTTCAACGTGTCGCCGCTGTCGCGCATCGCCAATGTTAAATTGGTGCGTTCTTCCAAGTTCAATTTATTGAAGTAAATTGCCATACACATCGCGGCGATTTGACCTTCGCTGATGCTGTTGTCAGACACGCCTTTTGCGTAGAAGTCGATTTCTTCTTTACTGATGACTTGGTTGTCGCGTTTTTTACGAATAACTTCTTGGATTAGCATAATTTGCTCCTTGCTTATAAATAAACTTTTCAGGCTGCATTTGAGCCTTTTCGTGTTTCAGGCTGCTTAAAAAAGCAGCCTGAAAATGTAGATTACAGAGTTAAACCAATAAACAGACCTGCGATTGTTGCGCTCATCAAGTTAGATAATGTGCCAGCAATCAAGGCACGAATACCTAATTTAGCAATGTCGCCGCGACGGTTAGGAGCCATGATAGACAAACCTCCTACCAAAATCGCGATAGAGCTCAAGTTAGCAAAACCGCACAATGCGAATGAAATAATCGCTTTGGTTTTTTCGTTCAAAGCTGGCAATGAAGCATCTTTGATGTAGTTAGTGAATTCAGAGTAAGCCACAAATTCGTTTACCACCAATTTTTGACCGATGAATGAACCAGCAGCTTGCGCGTCAGCCCAAGGCGCACCAATCAACAACGCCAATGGTGAGAACACCCAGCCCAAGATTTTTTGCAATGACAATTCTGGATAGCCAATCATGCTGCCCACGCCGCCAACCATACCGTTCAACAAGGCGATGATTGCCACGAATGCAATCAACATTGCACCCACGTTCAAGGCAATTTGCAAACCAGTTGATGCACCAGCCGCAGCCGCGTCAATCGCGTTAGTTGGAGGCGCCTCGCCTTCCGCTACGAAACTCAAGTGGTCATCAGTAACCAATTCAGGGGTTTCAGTTTCAGGGTGCATCAATTTAGCGAATAACAAGCCACCTGGTGCTGCCATGAATGACGCAGCAATCAAGTAAGGCAATGGCACACCCATAGCGGCATAACCACCCAATACAGAACCTGCAATAGACGCCAAACCGCCAGTCATAATGGCAAACAATTCAGATTGTGTCATTTTTGCGATGAAAGGTTTCACAACCAACGGCGCTTCAGTTTGACCCACAAACACGTTAGCTGCTGCAGAAAGGCTTTCTGTGCGTGAAGTACCAAGGGCTTTTTGCAAACCGCCGCCCAAGAATTTCACCACGAAACCCATAATGCCGAGATAATAGAAAACAGAAATCAGAGAAGAGAAGAAGATAATCATTGGCAAGACACGGAATGCAAAAATGAAACCGTTACCACCAAATAATTCAAACATTTTGGCATCAACCAAGCCGCCAAACACAAAAGAAACACCTTGATTACCATAGCTCAGCACTTTAGAAACACCATCTGAAAGCGCGTTCAAAATATCGCGCCCCACTGGGACATAAAGCACAATCGCACCAATCATAAACTGAATCAAAAACGCAACGCCAACCGTGCGTTTATTGATGGCTTTACGATGTTTGGAAAGCGCAACAGCAATAGCGATGAGGGTTACCATGCCGATAAGGCTATTTAAAATACCCATGATTGAAAGTCTCCAATTTAGTTAGTATTGTGATGTAAATTTGGTTAAAATTACGTTTAAAATTGTGTTTGCTGCACTGGTTCGTATCATACTAAATTTAACTAGATTTCACTACAGGAATTTTCAATTATGACTAGTTTTTTGAACTCTTCTGACGTAAATCAGAAAATCGCAGACTTTAACCAAGACAAAATTGCTTTAGCCTTATCTTTGCTGCCTGAAGCAGCGAAATTAGCTGTAGTCCCAGTCTCACAATTTCACGTGGGCGCGATTGCGATTGATGAAGACAGCAACTTCTATTTCGGCGCAAACCAAGAATGCGCGACCGCCAGCATGGGGCAAACCGTTCACGCCGAACAAAGCGCAATTTCCCACGCATGGCAACGCGGCGCGAAACGCATTACCGATATTGTTGTGAATTACACGCCTTGCGGACACTGTCGCCAATTCTTAAACGAATTACGTGGTGCAGAAGAGCTGAAAATCCACTTGCCACACAGCCGTGATAACTTGCTCAGCAGCTACTTGCCAGACAGCTTCTCGCCCAAAGATTTGGACATGGAAGAACGCTTGTTAGACCATTTGGACAACCCAATTACTGAACCTGCTGGTTTGGATAAAGTCGCGCAAGCCGCTTTTCAGGCTGCAAAAAGCTGTTATGCACCGTATAGTAAGGCTTATGCTGGCGTAGCGTTGGATTTGAGCAATGAAATCATCACAGGTCGTTACGCAGAAAACGCAGCGTACAACCCTACCCTGCCACCTTTGCAAGTTGCCATTAACTTGTTGCGCCTGAGCGGTCATCACACCAAAGATGTGAAACGTGCCGTTTTGGTTTGCACAGAACACGGCGGTCATCAAGAAATGACGAACGCACTGTGGGAACAAGTGGGCGAATGCAAATTAGAAACAGTGTTTGTGAAATAAAATATGAAATGCAGCCTGAAAAATCATTTTCAGGCTGCATTATTTTTCACATATTTATTAATAAAAACTCTTATTATTGATTATTGTCAATAGTAATTATCAATTATTTTCATTTATTAAAATTTACTCTTATAATGCTAACCGAATTTTTGCTTAAAAACTTCAAAAAACGGAACGCACAATGACCACTCAAACCCTCCAATTTAAACCCACCCAAGCCGCGCCTAACGCCTTCCCCGACCGCAGCGCACTGATGCCGATTTGGGGTGGACTCTCTATCCCAAACGACAAATGGCACACCATTTGGGAAAGCAAATTACCCCATTCATTAGACGAAGACGGCTTGGCATACGTCCACATTCCCTTTTGCGCGAATCATTGCGTATTTTGCGGCTTTTATCGCAACGCTTGGAAAGACGACATCAGCGCAGGCTACACCGACCGCGTGATTGCAGAATTGAAACGTGAAGCCGAAATCCGCACAGGTTCGGGCAAAATTCAGGCAGTCTATTTTGGTGGTGGCACGCCGACCGCGTTGTACAGCCGTGATTTAGCGCGTTTAGTGGAAGCGTGTTACCGCTATTTGCCGTTGGCTGATGATTGTGAATTTACGCTTGAAGGGCGCATGAGCCATTTTGATGACGAGAAAATTCAGGCTGCCATTAGTGCTGGCGTGAATCGTATTTCGATTGGCGTACAAACGTTTGATACCGCCATTCGCCGCCGTTTGGGACGCAAACATTCGGGCGATGAAGCGCGTGCGTATTTAGAAAAATTGTGCGGTTATGATGTGGTTACTGTGGCGGATTTGATTTTTGGGCTACCAGCGCAAACCGATGAAATTTGGCAGAATGATATTGCGATTGCCAGTCAGTTGCCGTTGTCGGGTTTGGATACTTATGCGTTTAATTGTTATCCCTTTTTGCCGATTAACCGCATGATTGAAAAAGGCGCGTTTCCGAAACCGTTGGGATTTGACCAGCAGTCGCAGCAATACGCTTACGCGGTGGCGGAATTGGAACGCTCGGGCTGGAATCAGGTCAGCAATAACCATTTTGCCTATCCCAATCGCGGCGAACGCAATCGTTACAACACACTAGTTAAATCGAATATGCCGTGTTTGGCATTTGGCTCGGGGGCTGGCGGTAATTTTGGCGGATTGAGTTATCAGGTGCAAAACGATTTGCAAGCCTATCTTTTAGGCAGCCTGCACGAAAAAAGTTTGTCGTTTTTGAGTAAACACAGTCCACAAAAAGAGATTTTAGGCGTGGTTCAACACGATATTGAGCTGGGCTTTTTGGATACGAAATTATTTTCAGGCAGCGATGAAGCGCAGAAATTATTGCAGCAATGGCAATCGCTTTCGTTGCTGGAAATCGACGATAAATCGGGCATTGCCCATTTAAACACGAGCGGTCGCTATTGGTCGCCGACTTTAACGCGCAAACTGATGTTTGCACTCACTCCACCTGCTGATAAGGACACAGCTATGAATAAATTAACTCCTGAACAAAAAACCGTTTTACGCAATTCTTTGGCAGACAACGCTGGGCAAATTTTGGAAATGTTGGCAATGCAACATCAATGCACATTTGAAGAAGTGATTGAATGCTTGCCTGTGGATATGGTTAAAAAAACCGAAGGCGGTCGCATTGTGGAATTTTTGCAAGCGATTGCCGCTTGGGACGAAGCCGTTACGTTTATCGCGCACACGCCTGACGCGATTGTGGAAGTAACAGGCAAAATCCCAAACGGCAAAGTGGGCGGCGGTTTTTATAATTTTGAACACGCAAAAGAAGGCGGCGTTCACGGTCATATTTATTATGAAAATTGTGCGGCAATTTATTTGCTGGAACGCCCATTTATGGGAAAAAGCACAGTTTCTTTGAATTTTATCAATCGCAACGGCGGCGCGATGTTCAAGATTTTTGTTTCACGCGATGAAAACGGTGAATTGAAAGCGCATCAAATTGAAAAAATGCGCGAATTGATGAAAGCAGGGGCTTGATGATGAATGTGATTTTTGGCGCAAACGGCGCGAGTGGGCGCGAATTGATTGCGCTGCTCAACCCTAAAACCACGTTGGCAGCGTTGCGCGTTCCTGCAGAAGATGATTTTTTTGCGGCGCGAAATGTGGCGACTGACGTTGCGGACGCTTTGGACGCGGAAGCTGTTGCCGCGTTGGTGGCGAAACATCAGCCGCAGATCATTGTGAGCTTTGTCGGTGGCAAAAACGAGCAAGGCATTCGCAGTGATGCGGTGGGCAATATTCATATTATTCAGGCAGCCTGCACACACGCGCCAAATGCCCATTTGGTGCTGATTACCAGCATGGGTTGCGGCGAGCAATGGGAACACACCAGCGAGCCAGTTCGCCAATTTCTCGGCGAAGCATTGTTGGCGAAAACAGAAGCGGAAAATAGGTTGCGTGAAAGCGCGTTGAATTGGACGATTGTCCGTCCGTGTGGTTTGAATAACGATGAGAGCGAGCAATATTGTTTGACGGAAAATCGTTTGGAAATGCCGCAAAATTATATGTCGCGCAATGGTTTGGCTCATGCAGTGGCGCATATTTTGGTAGAACCTGCGGCACATAATCATAAAGTTTATTCGGCGTGTGCGGAATAGTTGATGCACTTATCTTTTACTACTGCGTTGCCAACACCCTTATGTACTTTCGTACACGGCGGGCGTTGTCGCCTTGTATCAAAAAATAATTCCATCAACTATAGTTTTCAGGCTGCATTTTGAAATCAAAATGCAGCCTGAAAATTTATTTCAATCAGTATTTCAACAACACCGCACCCCAAGCAAAGCCGCCACCAATGCCTTCCAGCATCACATGCTGACCGCGTTGAATGCGACCATCGCGCACACCTTCGTCCAAAGCCAACGGAATAGAAGCCGCAGAAGTATTCGCATGTTCTTGCACCGTCAAAATCACTTTATCCATACTCAAGCCCAAGTGCTTCGCTGTCGATTCAATAATGCGGCGATTGGCTTGATGCGGCACAAGCCAGTCAATTTGCTCTTTCGTGTAACCCGATTCACTCAATACTTCATCAGCCACCGCAGACAATTGTTTCACCGCAAATTTAAACACGCCCTGTCCGTCCATTTTCACAAACGGCAAACCTTCAATTTTGCCCTCGTTCATCTGCGCAGGCACGTTCAATAAATGCAAATACGCGCCATCAGCATGCAGCTTGCTGTGAATAATGCCGCTCTCATCTGATGTGCCCAACACCACTGCGCCAGCACCGTCGCCAAATAAAACACAAGTGCCACGGTCTTCCCAGTCCACAATACGGCTGAAAATATCCGCACCAATCACCAACGCTTTGTTTGCCATACCGCTTTTGATGTACGCGTTCGCTGTGGCAATCGCATACATAAAACCAGCGCACACAGCCTGAACATCAAATGCAGGGCAGCCTGAAATGCCCAGTTTATTTTGCACAATCGTTGCTGTTGAAGGGAATTGCATATCAGGCGTAGTCGTCGCCACAATAATCAAATCAATATCCGCAGCCTGAATACCAGCCGCAGCCAACGCTTGTTGTGCTGCTTGCGTGGCTAAATCGCTGGTTTTCTCATTTTCTGCCGCAATATGACGCGCTTTAATCCCTGTGCGCGTGGTAATCCATTCGTCTGATGTATCAATTTTTTTGGCTAAATCATCGTTTGTTACACGGCTGGCAGGCAAGTAACTGCCAGTCCCCAAAATCTTAGCATATCGCATAAATCTGTATTCTTTATAATCACATGAAAACTGGATTGTATGTAATTTAACTTATTTACTCAACTTCTTTCAGGCTGCCTAAAAAACAAAGCGTGCTAAAATTTCCGTTCCATTTTTCACAAAAAACAAGGAACACATTATGCGATTACTCCACACCATGTTACGCGTAGGCGATTTAGACAAATCACTCGCGTTTTACACCGAAGTTTTGGACATGAAACTCTTGCGCCGCAAAGATTATCCAGAAGGACGCTTCACCTTAGCATTTGTAGGTTATGGCGAAGAAAGCGACACCACCGTGTTGGAACTCACGCACAACTGGGATACACCAGCATACGACTTAGGCACAGGTTACGGACACATCGCCGTTGAAGTAGACGATGCTTACGCCGCTTGCGATGCCGTTCGCGCCAAAGGTTGCAAAGTAACGCGCGAAGCAGGTCCTATGAAACACGGCACCACCGTTATCGCTTTTGTGGAAGACCCAGACGGTTACAAAATTGAGTTCATTCAAAAACGTTCAGGTAACGACACTTACAGCAAGTAAAACAAAAACCGCATGATAATCTCATGCGTTTTTTTTATTTTCAGGCTGCCTGAAAAGACTTAAAGAAACTTCCTACCATCAGAACTCGACACAATTTTTTGCAACGCTTCAGGCTGCAAAATTTTAATGTGTCTATGTTCCACAGAAATCAGCCCTTCCTGATTAAAACGAGACAACGTACGGCTGACTGTTTCCAGTTTCAATCCCAAATAGCTACCAATTTCCTCGCGCGACATACGCAAAATAAAATCATAAGCCGCAAAGCCACGCATACTCAAACGGTCGGACAGGTTCATCAAGAACACCGCCAAACGCTCTTCCGCGCGCATATTACCCAACAACAACATAACAGACTGGTCGCGCACAATTTCACGGCTCATCAATCGGAAAAAATGTAACGTTATGTGAGGCGCATATTTTTGCAGTTCTTCCAACTTATCAAACGGCAATTCACACACTTCACTATCTTCCAAAGCAACAGCATCACAAATATATTTATTGATACTGATGCCGTCCATTCCCACTAATTCTCCCGACATAAAAAAGCCAGTAACTTGGTCGCGACCATCTTGCAAATTCACTGTAGTTTTGAAAAAACCCGTGCGAATCGCATAAAGAGAAGAAAAAGGCTCCCCAGAATGGAATAAATACTCCCCTTTTTTGACCCTTCTACTTTGCTTAATGACCAAGCCAAAGTTCTGAAAATCCGCCTCCTGCAAACCCGCAGGCATACAGATTTCATGCAACGAGCAATTTGAACATTGAGCTTTACACGCAAGTGATGTTTTTGCCATATTTTGACAATCCTAAACAATTGATTCCACTAAAAAATTTAAAAAAAACCAAATAACTTGTTTTATTGTTATCCATTATCTGAATCCCCATACTACTCACCTTTTTATTACTTTTAGCTATATAATTATGAGATTGAAAACAAACCCAATTTCAACATTGACTAATCCCATCATTTTATCAAAGTTTGACATAAAACAAAATATATTCACTTTTAACATGAAAACCATTACCATCACCCCCAGCAAACACACCCTATTTGAATTTGACCGCGAACTCATTTCCAGCCTGCCCAACCAAGGACCACGCTACACCTCCTATCCCACCGCAGACCGATTTCACGACGGCTTCAGGCAGCCTGAATACACACAAACACTCGATACAGTTCTAAACGGCAACGACAAACCCGTTTCCCTATACATTCACATTCCCTTTTGCAACGTCATCTGTTATTACTGCGGCTGCAACAAAGTCATCACAAAAGACACCTCAAAAGCCGACGACTATCTCAACTATTTAGAAAAAGAAATGGCATTGCTCAAGCCCCACTTGCACAGCAAACATAAATTAGCCCAATTGCACTTTGGTGGCGGCACACCCACATTCTTAAGCGACGAACAGCTTGAACGCGTGTTCAATATGATTCGCGAACATTTTGAATTACTGCCAGACGGCGAATATTCCATTGAAATCGACCCACGCAAAGTTAGTCGCGAAAGCGTATTCAAACTAGCAAAACTCGGTTTCAACCGCATGAGCGTCGGCATTCAAGATTTCGATCCCAAAGTTCAGGCTGCCGTAAACCGCATTCAAACAGTAGAAGAAACCAAAAACGTGATTGATTCCGCACAAGAAGCAGGTTTCAAATCCATTAGCGTGGACTTGATTTACGGCTTGCCACATCAATCCGTAGAAAGCATTAAGCCGACTTTAGACACTGTTTTATCGCTAAACCCAGACCGTTTAGCCCTGTATCATTACGCACATTTGCCACACATTTTCAAACCACAACGCCGCATTGATACCAATGCCGTACCGTCTAGCGAAGAAAAATTAGATATTCTGCAATACGCCGTCCATTTGTTAGACGAGCGCGGTTATGTATTCATTGGCATGGATCATTTTGCGAAACCTGAAGATGAGTTGGCGATTGCCTTGCGCGAAGGACGTTTGCAGCGCAATTTCCAAGGTTACTCCACTTATGCCGATTGCGATTTAATCGCAATTGGCGTTTCCAGCATCGGCAAAGTGGGCGACACATACAGCCAAAATCAGCGTTTGCTTGAAGACTACTACGCAGATTTGGACGCAAACCAATTACCCGTTATGCGCGGTTTCCAATTGAATGCAGACGACGTATTGCGCCGCCAAATTATCCAAGATTTAATGTGTCGCTTTGCCTTAGAATTGGCAGATTATGGCGTGGATTTTGTGGACTATTTCGTCGCAGAATTGCCCGAATTAAACAATATGGCAAAACTAGGATTGGTTGAATGGAACGCCGTTTCAGGCAGCCTGAAAGTAACACCGAAAGGTCGATTCCTGATTCGCAACATCGCCATGATTTTTGACTATTATTTGAGAAACAAAGAAACCAAAGCGAAATATTCGCAAACGGTTTGATAACTTTTTCAGGCTGCAATAATTAATATAGTTGATGCAATTATTTTTTGATACAAAGCGACAACGACCACCGTGTGCATTTAGCGCATAAGGGCGTTGGCAACGCAGTAGCAAAAGATAAGTGCATTAACTATAAATGCAGCCTGAAATTTTGAAATTAACACATGCAACTTTATCGTTTTATTTTACTGATTATCCTAGTCCTCTTTCTCGCACCCAACGCACACGCATTCAACAGCAATAATTCAGGCATTTTTACCCTTTTGGACGCAAAATTTAAGCCAACCAAAATGCAAATGCGTTACCGTTTAGCAGGCAAACAATGGCATGCAGAAACACGCGTCGGCAAACAAACTTGGCAAACACTATGCCGCCGCTCAAGCGGTTGTTTATTGCGCGTATCCAGCAATAGCGAAGTGTCGCGCTTCAAACGTTCATTGCCGCAAGCATGGCATAAGCAATCGTTCGACTGCATTCATAACAGCGCGTTTGCATTTTGTAAAACAAATGATGTGAAGAAACCCAAGCAACTCGCCTACTGGTGGTTCGCGCTAAAACCCAATATACACGCCCTGCCCTTGCGCCGCGTAGAATATATAGAAAGATAGGATAGTAACGCATCTGTGAAATTATCATAACTAGGCAAAATTGAACGCATATATTTCTTAATATTTGCCCATGTTTTTTCTATTGGATTTCATTCAGGCGAATAAGGTGCAAGCGGTAGCATTTTATGCCCCAAATGATGCACCATTTCTTGCGGAATACCCATTCTGTGAAATCTAGCATTATCTAAAATAATCAATGACTTTTCGGGTAAATTGGGCAATAGCATAGTTTCAAACCATGCTTCAAAAAAATCGCTGGTCATTGTATTTTGATAAATCATTAGCACAATTAAATTTTGCCCAATTTGCGCTGCAACTCATGATAAGCGTTGGTATTTTCTACCGCTTATCTTGGTTTTAACAATTTCCCCTTTCGGACTACGAGCATACGGACGAAAGAAATAGGTATCAAATCCTGTTTCATCCAAATAAACAAGCGGGTAGTCCGAAAATTATGTGCTATATGCACACGGCGGACGTTGTTGCCTTGTCTCATTTTTATTTTAATCAACTATAAAAAACGCAGCCTGAAATGATTTTCAGGCTGCATTTTCACGTCATAACTGGATATTTTTATTAAGCAGCAGTTTTTTCTTCTGCTGAAACAAATTTGTAGCACAATGCACCGATTACGCCGCCAACGATTGGCGCAACCCAGAACAACCACAATTGTTGAATCGCCCAAGAACCTTGGAAAATCGCTACCGCAGTTGAACGCGCAGGGTTTACAGAAGTGTTGGTAACAGGAATGCTCACCAAGTGAATCAGCGTTAAGCACAAACCAATTGCGATAGGAGCAAAGCCAGCAGGTGCGCGGCTATCAGTTGAACCCATAATCACAAACAAGAAAATGGCAGTCAATACCACTTCAATCAACAAAGCTGACAACATTGTATAGCCGTGCGGAGAGTGTTCGCCGTAACCATTGCTTGCAAAACCGCTTGCCGCAGCATCAAAACCTGGTACACCAGAAGCGATTGTGTACAACAATGCTGCTGCAGCGATACCGCCTACCACTTGTGCCACAATGTATGGCACCAAATCTTTGCTATTGAAGCGGCCGCCAACCATCAAACCGATTGAAACGGCTGGGTTAAAGTGTCCGCCAGAAATATAACCGACTGCGTAAGCCATCGTCAAAACGGTTAAACCAAACGCCAAAGATACACCAGCGTAGCCGATGCCCAAATCAGGAATGCCTGCCGCAACCGCCGAATACTAACCAGAATGTGCCGAAAAATTCAGCAAAATATTTTTTCATGCATGTTTCCCTTTTCAAAAAAGATGAAGAGCAATATTTATTTTGATACCACTAAAACGCAGCCTGAAATTTTAACTAGCAATCTGATTCAAGAACTGTTGCGCACGTTCTGTTTGCGGATTATTGAAGAACGTTTCAGGGTCTGCCTGTTCCACAATTTGCCCGTGGTCCACAAAAATCACATAATCCGCCACTTCACGCGCAAAACCCATTTCGTGGGTCACGCACATCATCGTCATGCCAGACTGCGCCAAATCTTTCATCACTTTCAGCACTTCGCCCACCATTTCAGGGTCAAGCGCAGAAGTCGGTTCATCAAACAACATCACACGCGGCTCCATTGCCAAGCCACGTGCAATCGCCACACGCTGCTGCTGACCACCTGATAATTGCGTTGGCAGCGCATCTTTTTTGTGCGCCAAACCCACTTTTTCCAGCAATTCCATTGCTTTAGCTTCAGCTTCTTCTTTTTTCACACCTTTCACTTTAATTGGCGATAGCGTGATGTTTTCCAAAACGGTTAAATGCGGATACAAATTAAAGTGCTGGAACACAAAACCCACTTCCGTACGGACTTTGTTCAAATCCGTTTTTGGGTCGGCAACGTTTACGCCGTTTACCCAGATTTCGCCTGATTCAATCGTTTCCAGTTGGTTCACAGTACGAATCAATGTAGATTTACCCGAACCTGAAGGCCCACAAACCACCACCACTTCGCCTTGTTTGATGTTCAAATTCACGCCGTTAATCACGTGCAAGTCTTTGAAATATTTGTGAACGTTTTTAAAGCTCACTACGTATTCTTCATTATTATTTTGCTGTTCACTCATTTTAATTTCTTTCTTTGTTATTTTTTCAGGCTGCTTTTGCAACCAAATAATTAGACAATTTCACATACAATTCAGGCTCGATTTCTTCCGCGCGTTGTTGCGGTTGAATACCGACTGCTTGTAAATCGTCGTCTGTGGCGATTTCTTTCAAATTATTGCGAATGGTTTTGCGGCGTTGATGAAACGCATCGCGTACCAAATCGCTGAAATGTTTGAAATTATCTGCTTTGCCAATTCGATTTTCTACAGGAATCATGCGCACCACGGCGGAATCCACTTTCGGCGCAGGGTCAAACGATTCCGGCGGCACTTCAATCAACATTTCCATGTCAAAGAAATATTGCAACATCACGCTCAAACGTCCGTAGTCGTTAGTTTTTGGCGTAGCAACCATGCGCTCAACCACTTCTTTTTGCAGCATAAAGTGCATATCAATCACTTCATCGGCAATCTCCGCCAAGCGAAACAGCAACGGCGTCGAAATGTTATATGGCAGATTACCCACCACTTTTTTGTGCCCTGCAATGCTGCGAAAATCAAATTGCAACACGTCGCCATCATGAATCACGAGTTTGTTGGCAAACGGTTGTTTTTTCAGGAAAGTGATAATATCGCGGTCGATTTCGCAAACGTGTAATTGATTGAGTTTGCGGGTGAGCGGCTCGGTAATCGCTGCCAAACCGGGACCAATTTCAATCACAACATCGTCAGGATTGGGGCGAACGGCGTTCACAATATCGCTGATAATGCGCGTATCTTGCAGAAAGTTTTGCCCAAAACGCTTGCGGGCTTTATGTTCAGTCATGTTTAGTTTTATTAAAGATAATGAATAGGTTGAATTATAAACTAAATTTTCAGGCTGCGATTAGGGTTTAATCGCAGCCTGAAAATTATTTGGTTTCTTGCTGTTTCAATAATCGGCGCAGCAAAGGCAGAGTAATTGGTTTGCCTTGCGTAATCGAATAATTGGCTAAATCATTGAACATTTTGATTAAACTGTTCAAATCTTGTCGCCAATGTTCCAGCAAATATTGGTAGATAATCGGGTCGATATTCAACTGGCGCGTTTTTGCCATATTGGTGAGTGCGTCTATTTTTTCTTCTTTGCTCAGCGATTTCACTTCATACGCTAAACAAAAACCCATGCGTGTGCGCAGATCTTCGCGCAGTTGCAATTTGGCTGGTGGCACTTCGGCAGATAACAGCAAATGCCCTTTGTGGCTATTGCGGAAGCTGTTGAAAATATAGAATAAAGTGGCTTGTTCTTCTGTGCTGAGTTTTTCAATTTGGTCAATCGCGATGAAATCGGCGTTGGCAACATTGTCGGTTAATGGCGTGCTGCCCACGTCTATATAAACGGCTTGATAACCTGCTTGCACGGCTTGTCCAACCCATGCTTGCAAAATATGGCTTTTCCCTGAGCCTTGTTCGCCCCAAATATACAAAAATTGGTCGTGTTCCTGTTGCAGAATGTAGATGAGTTCTGCATTGGCTGTACCCAATAGTTTGTCAAAACGGGGGTAGGCTGGTTCGTCAAAATCAAAAGCTTGTTGGTTCACGGTGTTGAATGGTTGAAAATACGAAAGTGGTAGGATTGTAAAGGGTTAGACAAGGATTGTATAGGTTTTCAGGCTGCATTTAATCTTAAACGCAGCCTGAAAAATAGCACATTTCAATTAACCGCTGCTTTCTTTTCAAAACGCGGCAAAATCGTTGCCAAAACGGTAGAAAAAGTCACAATACCAATGCCAATCCACGAAATCCATGTAATCTGTTCGTGCAGCAGCAACACTGCCATCGCCACGCCAAAAATCGGCTCAAGCGCAGCCAGCAAACCCGACAAATTGGCTGGCACGCTATCCATGCCTTTGTTCCACAGCCAATAAGCTAGCCAGTTGCAGCAAATGCCGAGATACAGCAAGCCCAATACACCTTGCGTATTCCAATGAATTTCCCACGTTTGCGTGAAAATGGCTGTGAACGGCAGCGCAAGAAATGGTGCGAACAAAAGCGATAATAATGAATAACTTGATGCTGAAATATTTTTCAACAGGGCTTGAGTGGGGCGCAAAATGCAAGCAAAAGTAATGCTGCCCAAAAACACCAAAAAACAACCCAGTAAACTGATTTCACCGCCAATTTCCGCACCGTGTCCGCCTGCAATCAGGGTAATCACGCCGATAAACGCTAAAAGCCCACAAAACCAGTGGTAACTTTTCGCTTTATCTTTAAAGAAAAAATGCCCCAAAAACACGACAATCAGTGGCTCAAGCCCCAAAATCGTTACAGCACTGGAAGCTGATGTGTATTGCAAACCTTTGAATTGCAAGAATAACACGGCGACATAATTGAGAAACGCCATGGCAATCAACGGCTTCCAAGATGGGCGTTTAATGCGATGAACGTGCCGCAATGCCATTGGCGCGACAATAATCGCGGCAATGGTTAGACGAAATTGCACCAGCAAAATCGGGTCTAACATCATTTGCGCGTATTTGGCAGAAATAAACGCGCTTCCCCAAATGATAAGCGCGATAATTTGGTAAATCATAATTTTCTCGGTATTTCAGGCAGCCTGAAAGATTATTTTCAGGCTACCTGAATAGTTTAAAATCAACGTGTTACAGGTTTATACTTAATGCGTTTTGGTTTCGCCGCTTCTTCACCCAAACGGCGTTTTTTATCCGCTTCGTATTCCTGATAGTTGCCGTCAAAAAACACCCATTTTGAATCGCCCTCGCAAGCCAAAATATGTGTCGCAATTCTGTCCAAGAACCAACGGTCATGCGAAATCACCATTACGCTGCCTGCAAATTCTAACAACGCATCTTCCAACGCACGCAAAGTTTCCACGTCCAAATCGTTAGACGGCTCGTCAAGCAACAACACATTGCCGCCAGCCAACAGCGTTTTCGCCAAATGTAAACGTCCACGTTCGCCGCCCGACAACTGCCCAGCAATTTTACTTTGGTCGCTACCCTTGAAATTGAAACGCCCCAAATACGCACGCGCAGGGATTTCAAATTGCCCCACTTGCAAAATATCACGACCTTCCGCGATGTTATCAAACACCGTTTTATCATTTTGCAAACCTTCACGGCTTTGGTCAATCAATGACATTTTTACCGTTTGACCAATTTTCACGCTGCCTGAATCGGGTTGTTCTTTGCCCGAAATCAATTTGAACAATGTGGATTTACCCGCACCGTTCGCACCAATCACGCCGACAATCGCGCCTGCTGGAATTTTGAAACTCAAATCATCAATCAACACACGGTCGCCAAACGATTTAGAAACATTTTCAAATTCAATCACTTCATTACCCAAACGCTCGGCAACAGGGATAAAAATTTCCTGTGTTTCATTGCGTTTTTGGTATTCGTAATTAGACATTTCTTCAAAACGTGCCAAACGCGCTTTGGATTTCGCCTGACGACCTTTCGCGTTTTGGCGTACCCATTCCAATTCCTGTTTCATTGCCTTGATACGCGCCGCTTCCGATTTCGCTTCATTTTCAAGGCGTTGCTCTTTTTGCTCCAACCAAGACGAATAATTGCCTTTCCAAGGGATACCATGTCCGCGGTCAAGCTCCAAAATCCACTCCGCCGCGTTGTCCAAGAAATAGCGGTCGTGCGTAACCGCCACCACTGTACCGGGGAAACGCACCAAAAATTGTTCCAGCCAATCAACCGATTCCGCGTCCAAGTGGTTAGTCGGCTCGTCCAACAGCAACATATCAGGTTTGCTCAACAGCAACTTGCACAACGCCACGCGGCGTTTTTCGCCACCCGACAAGTTACCGATTTTCGCGTCCCATTCAGGCAAACGCAACGCGTCCGCCGCGATTTCCAATTCGTGTTCCGCGCCACCGCCTGTGCTAGAACCTGCCGCGATAATCGCTTCCAAACGTCCTTGCTCTTCCGCCAAAGCGTCAAAATCCGCGTCAGGGTCAGCATAGGCTGCATAGACTTCTTCCAAACGTTTTTGTGCGGCTGCCACTTCGCCCAAACCGCTTTCCACTTCTTCGCGGACGGTTTTTTCAGGGTCTAATTCAGGTTCTTGCGGCAGATAACCGATTTTCAAACCGCTCATTGGCACGGCTTCGCCTTCAAATTCCTTGTCCACGCCCGCCATAATGCGTAAAACGGTGGATTTACCCGCGCCGTTCAAGCCCAGCAAACCGATTTTTGCGCCGGGGAAAAACGACAAGGAAATGTCTTTGATAATGGTTTTTTGCGGCGGAACGACTTTGCTCACGCGCAACATGGAATAAACGTATTGAGCCATATTTTTGCTACCTTTGGTTAATTGAAAACGTGTTTTCAGGCTGCTTTTTGTATAAAACGAAGCCTGAAAAAATGAAATATTAGAATGGCGTGATTTTAACTGAAATTCACGTTTTCAGGCTGCCTGAAAATAAAAAATGCTTGTTCAATACAACAAGCATTTTTCAAGCTACGATTACTTACCCAAAGCATTAACTAATTCATCAAATGAGCAAACTGCCGTTCCCAGCTTGGCAACCACCACACCAGCCGCCGCGTTTGCCGTGTGCATGGCTTCAGGCAACTCATAGCCAGCCGCCAAACACAAACCCATCGCCGCAATCACCGTATCGCCTGCGCCCGAAACATCAAACACTTCTTGCGCACGCGTTGGCTGATGAACCACATCGTTCTCACGGAACAAGCTCATACCCTCTTCACTTCGCGTTACCAGCAAAGCCACCAAATCCAATTCTTCGCGCAACGCTTGCGCTTTTGCTGTCAATTCTGCCTCGTTGCTCCATGAGCCAGCCGCATCTTTCAATTCCGCACGGTTAGGCGTGAGCAAAGTCGCTCCATAATAGCGGCTGTAATCCGAGCCTTTCGGGTCAATCAACACAGGTTTGCCCAACGCGCGCGCCGTCGCAATCAGCACCGCCACATCGTCCAAAACGCCTTTGCCGTAATCCGACAAAATCACAACATCATATTGCCCCACCAACTCAGCAAATTCTTGCATCACATTTTTCAGGCTGCCTGAATCAGGTTTTTCTTCAAAATCCAAGCGAATAAGCTGCTGATTACGTGCCAAAACACGTAATTTCAGCGTAGTCGGTGCGGTTTTGCTGCGATGCAAATGGCTTGCCACACCGTCTTGATTGAGTAAATCCACCAGCATATCCGCCGCTTCATCGTCACCCACCACGGATAGCAAACCCACGCGTCCACCTAATGCAGCAATGTTTCGCGCTACGTTTGCCGCACCGCCTGCGCGATGGTCAGTTTTCGCAATTTTGGCAACGGGAACAGGGGCTTCGGGCGAAATGCGCGTTACATCGCCAAACCAATAGCGGTCTAACATCACATCACCCACCACCAACACTTTGGCAGCCTGAAAATCGGCTAATACTGGGATTTTTGTTTGCATTATGTTTCTTTCTATATTTTTAAACGGCGTGAATTTTAAACTAAAACGCAGCCTGAAAAATAGTTTTCAGGCTGCGTTTTATTTAATTGCGTTTCAAATTCGAATGAAGACAAGGCGACAACGCCCGCCGTGTACGCGTAGTACATAAAGGCGTTGGCAACGCAGTATTCATTCAAATTTAAAGCGCAATCACCAAGAAAATGAAGATTCACTGCGCGAACGGTTATGCTGCTCGCGGTGTTGATGGTCGAAATACGAACCGTTGTGGCTGTCGCTGCGCTGTATGGAAAACGAGCTGTTTTGTTCCATTTGTGAACGGCTGCCGCTTTGATGGTTGCGCACGCCGTCAAAGTTCACTATCACGTCATTGCCAAAACCTGTGGAACGTGAACGGTGAGACGGCCGTGAATACCCTACTGGTTGCTCCGCGTCCAAAATGATACAAGCGGAAAGCGACATCGCGCAAGTGAGCAATAATCCGATGCGACACATTTTTTTCATACTCTAGTCCTTTGATATTTATTGATTAAGTGTAGTAACTCTATAAATTCTAAAGACTGGTTTGCATTTTGCCAACGCGATTTACGTAATCTAATGAAGAATTACGCAGCCTGAAACATTACCACCAAAACGGATGATGGAATGGGAAACGTCGCCAGCCCCAGTCATCGTAATAGTTCTCCATTTGGCGCAAGCGGCGTTGTGCAGAATAGTTTTGCCACGCCATTTTGTAGCATGATTGGAACATCGGGTCGTTCACTTTTTCCACATAACGCAGCCTGAAATCTTGTTTTTCTCTTTCGCTAGCAAATTCAGGCTGGTCGAATTGCTGGCGGATTAAGGCTGCGGTGTCTTTGTCGCATTGTGCGGCTAGGGAAACTTGCAAATCTTGTTCGTATCGTTTTTGTTCTACGGCGCGTTTGGCTTGCTCTTCTGGCGTGAGCGCACAGGCAGAAAGCAGCATTGCCGCCGTGGCTAATATCAGTGCGTGTTTCATGGGTAAGCTCCTGTTTCAATGTTGAAATGAAAAATTATAGTCGGTTTCAGGCAGCCTGAAAGTGATTTAACGCTTGTTTAACCTGCGCTAACGGTTCGCACCAGTCTCCCACTTGCTGCTGACGGAACAACCGCGCACTGTCATACCAAATACTGCGCTCGCCCTTATCCAGCCAACGAAAATCAGGCGAAAACGGAATCAAAATCCACACGGGTTTGCCCAATGCGCCTGCTAGATGCGCCACGGCGGTGTCCACGCAAATCACTAAATCAAGCTGCATGATTAACGCGGCGGTGTCGGAAAAATCGTTCAGATTTTCATCCCACAATTTTACGTTTTCAAACTGCGCTAACTGCGCTCTGTCTTCTGCTGAAATTTCTTTTTGCAAGCAGTGAAACATGTGCGGACTGTCAAACAGCGCGGCAAATTCTGGCAATAAAACATTGCGATAATGCAAGAAAGTTGTTTGTGAAATACTTGACCAGACGACACCAATATTCAATCCATTTGCAGCCTGAAAACGGGTTTTGCCACGTTTGTAACTTTTCAGGCTGCACTTTTAAATAACCTTGCGTGTCAGGAATTTGTGGTAAAAGCGGTGCAAGCAGATAAGGCATATCCATCAAACTCGCTTGATATTGCACCGAAAAACCATCGCCCTGCATGGGTTTAATGCCCTGCGCTTGCAAATTAAAGTTCAGCAAATCATTCAAAGCCGCATGGTTTTTAACAACCACATTCAGCCCTAGCTTTTTCGCTGTCAACGCATAGCGGAAAAAGTGAATATTGTCGCCCAAACCTTGCTCTGCATACAGGTAAACACCGCAATCTATCCCCTGCTCCGCCGACCATTCAGGAATGGGATAACGCTTAGTTTCGCATTCATATCGCGCTTGATATTCCAGCCAGCCATCTTGGTTTTTGCTGTGCATTAACTTCAGCAAACCCAACGCTTTTCGTGCTTGCGTAAACTGAGGATTGAGCTGCAACGCGTGTTCAAAATCTTGCTTCGCTGACTCACATTCATTAAGCAGCCTGAAAATCGTGCCACGGTTGTAAAACGCGGCAAACTGCCATTGAAACGCGCTTTGCTGTGCGATAAAGGCATTCCACAGCTCAATCACGCCGCGCAATTCGTCCGCAGAAAACGCTGTTTTGCCTTTGCAATAAATGATTGAAAACTGCGTTTCAATGGACGGCTCAAGCGCGTAAGCCTGTTGATAAGCGTCTAGAGCCTGTTGCCAATCGCCTGCGCTGTCAAACTGATTGGCAGCCTGAAGCCATTGCGCTGCTGAAGTGTTATTCATGTTTAAACCTTTCTGTTTTCAGGCTGCATTTTGAAACGCCAACTCTGGCGCAGCCTGAAATTCCGCCACTCGTGCCAACAAATCCGTGCGCGTTTTCGGATATTCGCGGATTTGGTCTTCCAAAAAACCAAATTCATCATTTACCCACAAAAACGTCAGCACAAAACATTCTTCCATTTCCGCCCAAACCACATCAAACACAAAACGCCCATCGTCAGACGCGCCACCCATCAGTTGTGGGTGGGCGTATTCTGCACGATTGGTTTCATCGGGTTCGTTTTCAGGCAGCCGATTGGTGATTGTCCATTGCATATTATTTCCGTTTCAAAACATACAGATAAGTAATCTCTTGTGAACGCGCAAACGCCAATGGGTCGCGCATATCACGTGCTTTTCCGTGTTGCGGTGTGGTTTTCAGGTTGCCTGAAATTGTCCAGCCGTATTCATCAAACCACGCGGCTAAATCATCCGCACCACGCAGCCCTAAATGCACGGCTAAATCTGAAATAATCAGCCAAACTTGCCCGTTTTCACGCAAATGTGTCGCCGCGCCACGCAAAAAAGCACGTAGCATGCTATGTTCGGGGTCGTATAGCGCGGTTTCTACGGCTGAAGTGGGTTTGGCTGGCAACCAAGGCGGATTGCAGACGATTAAATCGGCTTGCGTTTCGGGGAACAAATCTTGTTCTAAAACTGAAACTTGCTTGGTAAAACCTAATCGGGCGATGTTTTCACGCGCACAATTAATCGCGCGTGGATTGTTGTCGGTGGCGATGATGTTTTTCACGCCGCGTTTTGCCAAAATGGCGGCAATCACGCCGCTGCCTGTGCCGATGTCGTGCGCGATTTCGCAGTTTTCAGGCAATGCAGCCTGAAAAAGCAGCGATAAATATTCGCCGCGAATGGGGGAAAATACGCCGAATGGAACGTGAATGTTGCCACCGAGTTCGGGGATTGCTACGCCTTTTTTGTGCCATTCGTGTGCGCCGATAAAGCCGAGTAACTGATTGAGTGGCAACAGAAAAGTTTGCGTGTTGGGTTCGCCATACACATCGCGCAACGCAGCCTGAACATTGGGGGAACGTGGCAAATCCAGCATAAAATCGGCGTGGATTTCTACCAGCAACATATTTACCAGTCGGGCAGTTTGCGATTGAGCTAGGCGGTGTTTGTGGAACGCGGTGGCTGGGTCGGTTTCGGTTTTGGGTTTGGGTTGGGCGCGCTTTTTGATGGCGGACAGAACTTGTTTGGCGTTGTGAAAATCGCCGTGCCATACGGTGGCGATGTTGTTTCGCGCAGCTTGTATGATGTGTTCGGCGGACGCTTCGCGCACGGCAATGACTTCGCGTGGGGGCTTTTGGGTGCTTTCATTGCGGTATTCGGTTTGGGTGTTTTGGTAGGGCAAGGTTTGCATGGGTTTTGCAGCCTGAAAAATGTGATATGAAAATGCAGCCTGAAAGGGTTTTCAGGCTGCATTTGGTTGTGATATTTGAATATTGTCGCCAAATGTCGGATTCAAGAATCCGACCTACGTTCCAATTTACTCTTTCACAAACGTTACACCAGCCAGTTGCGCGTGTGTAATGGCTTGTGCGATGGCAGTTAATGCTTGCGGACGAACGAAGTTGCGGCGATACGCTAACACCACGCGGCGGCTAGGTGCTGGAGCTTCAAACGGCACAATGGAAAACAGCAAATGGTCGTTGTCCGTCAGCGATGTGGACGGCAACAAGCTAATCCCCAAGCCGCTGGCAACCATGTGGCGAATGGTGTTCAACGAACTGCCTTGCAAGGTGTTCGCCAAACCTGCCACGCGCTGTTTTGCGGCTAATTCGCTGCACGAGCCTAACACTTGGTCACGCATGCAGTTGCCTTCTGTCAGCAATAACACGTTTTCTTCTGCCAAATCTGCGGTGGAAATAGAATCCAGTTCTTCAAAGCGGTGTCCTTTTGGCACAACCACGAAAAACGGTTCGTCATACAAGGGAATGGTGTCAATGCCAGGCTCAGCATAAGGTTCAGCAACCACAATCGCGTCCACTTCTGCACGTTTGAGCATTTCTGTCAGCGTTGCGGTATAGTTTTCTTCCAAAATCAAAGGCATGTGCGGCGCAACAGTTCGCAGCGACATAATCAATTTGGGCAACAAATAGGGCGCAACGGTGAAAATCAAGCCCAGTTTAAAAGTGCCTTCCAACTGATTTTGCTCTTCGTTTGCCATGTGGCGAATCACGTCCACTTCGTCCAACACGCGCAAAGCCTGTGTAACGATTCGTGTGCCTGCTTCAGTAGTCAAAATTTCGCTGCTACTGCGGTCAAACAAGGAAACGCCCAGTTCTTCTTCCAATTTTTTAATGGCGATAGACAACGTGGGCTGGCTCACATGGCAGCGTTGCGCCGCACGTCCAAAATGTTTTTCTTTTGCCACAGCAACGATGTAGCGCAACTCAGTTAAAGTCATGCTTATGCTTTCTCTTCTTCAGATTTCGGTGTCTCAGCGTTTTCAGGCTGCGTTTCTGCTGCTTTTGTTTCAGGCAGCGTGATATTCAACGCCAACATTTCCACGCCGTCTTGTTCTTCTCGTGAAATATTGATGTCGTTCAACTCAATCTTCACGTATTTAGACAATACTTCCAACAATTCTTTTTGCAAGGTAGGCAAATAATCTGGAGTATTACTTTCAGCATCGCGGCTCGCACGTTCTTGCGTGATGATGATTTGCAAACGGTCGCGCGCCAAAGTGGCAGTTTTTGGTTTTTTACCAAAAAGTTTGTCAATCAGCGACATGGTTTAACCCCCAAACAATTTTTGGAAGAAACCTTTTTTCTCGGCTTCCAAGAAACGGATTTCGCGGTTTTCGCCCAGCAAACGCGCCACAACGTCTTGATATGCTTGCGCAGCGATGGCATCTGATTGATGAATCACTGGCGAACCAGAGTTAGATGCTTGCAATACGTTTTGCGATTCTGGAATCACACCAATCAAAGGCACACGCAAAATGTCTTGAATGTCTTGCACAGACAGCATTTCACCTTTTTCCACGCGCTCTGGTGAGTAACGTGTAATCAACAAATGTTCTTTAATGCGCTCGCCTTTTTCGGCTTTGCGTGATTTGCTTTGCAAAATACCCAAAATACGGTCAGAGTCGCGCACTGAAGATACTTCTGGGTTGGTTGTGATAATCGCTTCGTCTGCAAAATACAACGCCATCAACGCGCCTGTTTCGATACCTGCTGGCGAATCGCACACCACATATTCGAAGTCCAATTCTTTCACCAAACCACTCAACACTTTTGCCACGCCTTCTTTAGTTAAAGCGTCTTTATCGCGTGTTTGAGACGCTGGCAAAATGAACAAATTGTCGCAATGTTTGTCTTTAATTAAGGCTTGATTCAAGGTTGCTTCACCTTGAATCACGTTTACCAAATCGTATACCACGCGGCGTTCGCAGCCCATAATCAAATCTAGGTTTCGCAAACCTACGTCAAAGTCAATCACGGCGGTTTTGTGACCGCGCAATGCTAAACCTGTGGCGATACTGGCTGATGTGGTGGTTTTGCCCACACCGCCTTTACCTGATGTTACTACGATGATTTTTGACACTTTTATACCTTCTCTTTCGGGTTAAATTTAAAATGGTTGAATGGGGTATTCAGGCTGCTTTTTTAGCGTAGGGTGTGCCTCGCGCACTCTACAGTTATGCAACATTTTCAGGCTGCCTGAAAATTATCTTGCGTCAATCGCGGCGATAACCAAGCGTTCGTTATCCAATGAAATTTGCACGGCTTGTTTATGCAAATGTGGCGGCAAATCTTGTTCAAACACGCGATAAATGCCTGCAATGGAAACCAACTCGGCTTGCATGGATTGCATGAAAATACGCACGTTTTGGTCGCCTGATTCGCCTGCCAACGCGCGTCCACGCATAGGGGCGTAAATGTGGATATTGCCATCTGCAATCACTTCCGCGCCTTCGCTCACCATGCCCAGCACGATTAAATCGGCTTTTTCGGCGTAGATTTGTTGCCCTGTGCGGACGGGGTGTGTAATCACTAAGGTTGGTCGCGCAGTGAGTTCTAAAACTGGGGCGGCTTTTTCGGATTCTTCTGCTGAAGTTTCTGCGTTTTCAGGCTGCGTTTCTTCGGTAGTTTCTGTTTGTTCTTCCGATGAATTTTCAGGCTGCGTTTCAGCCGTTTCTTCAACCGCGTCCGCGTTTTCAGGCTGCGAAACTTGTGTTTCTGCTTTTTCTGATTGCAACCACAACAAACCTGTTTCACGCGCAATATCTGCCCAATGCGCTTCTTCGTGTCGCAACGCCACCACACGCAAACCATGTTCCGCAAACAACGCAACCACGGCTTTCACGTCTAAATTATCCGATATTTTCAGGCTGCTCGCGTCCAAAATAAATGGCATAGACGTGAACATTTGATACTGCTCTGCTTTATCAGTTAATAATTGTTTGATTTCATCAAGTTGGGCGGAAAATAGGCGCAGCGTCAAGGCTTCTAAGCGCAAACGTGCAGATTTGAGTTCAAATGCGGCTTTCATGGTGGCGATTGTTTTATTCTATTGAAGTGGTGAAGTTTACCTGTTTACAAAGGTTAATTCAACTTTAAAAAAGGCAAATGTTTTTTCAGGCTGCAAATAAGCCAAATCGCAGCCTGAAACTTGATTTTCAACGGCAAAAACTGTTTGATTTTTAATAAAAATCATCTTAAAATTTCTTTTCCTTTTTTAACCACTCTAACGAGAAGATAATATAATGAAGAAAACTCTGTTAAGCACCATCTTATTGATGACTCTGGCAGCCTGTGGCGGACAGAAATCTGTTGATAAACCAGCCGCTGCAGCCTCTGGCACAGCCACTGCAACCAACGAGCTGAATATCTACAACTGGTCTAACTATGTAGATGAATCAACCGTTGAAGACTTCAAAAAAGCCAATAATTTGAAGCTAACTTATGATTTGTACGAAAACAATGAAACGCTTGAAGCAAAAATGCTGACTGGTAAATCTGGTTACGACTTGGGTGTGCCAGGTATTGCGTTCTTGCCACGTCAAATCAAAGCAGGTGCTTATCAAAAAGTTGATAAGAGTTTGATTCCAAATTATAAAAATATCGACCCGAATTTGTTAAAATTGTTGACAGACGCTGACCCTGGTAACGAATACGCTGTGCCTTATTTCTCTGGCGTGAACACGTTGGCGATTACAGCGAAGGGTAAAGAATTGTTGGGTGGTAAGCTGCCTGAAAATGGTTGGGACTTGATGTTCAAACCTGAATACACCAACAAATTGAAATCTTGCGGCATTGCATTGTGGGATACGCCAAGCGAAATGTTCCCGATTGTGTTGAAATACATCGGTAAAGACCCGAAAGGCACGAACCCTGCTGATGTGGAAGAAGCAGCAAAAGTGTTGCAAGGCATTCGCCCTGATGTGAAACAGTTTAGCGCGTCTTATATTGATAGCTTGGCGCGTGGCGAAATCTGCTTGGTGGCAGGTAACGGCGGCGATTTAAACTTGGCAAAAGCGCGCGCTGAAGAAGCGAAAAACAATGTGGGCATTGAAGTGCTGACACCAAAAGGCATGGGCTTCTGGATTGAATCTTGGGTAATTCCGAAAGATGCGAAAAACGTGGCAAATGCGCACAAATACATCAACTACACGCTTGACCCTGAAATCGCAGCGAAAAACGGCAATGCTGTAACATTTGCACCAGCGAGCTTGCCAGCTCGTGAGAAAATGGACAAAGCATTGGTTGAAACGCGTTCTATTTTCCCAACCGCTCAAGATATGGCAGACGGTTTTGTGATGCCACAAATGTCTGATGCAACGAAAAAACAAACCACTACTTTGTGGCAAAAATTGAAAATAGGTAAATAATTTTGCTCATCAAACGCAGCCTAAAAATATTTTCAGGCTGCGTTTTTCTTTATTTCGCCTCAAAAAAAAACCTTCAAAAAATATTATTCTCTATTTGATAAATCTCAAAAGTGTTGCAAATTTTCACAAAACATCACTTTTCTTTATTCTTTTTGCTCCATTTTTAACGTTTCAAATTGAAGCGCAGCCTGAAAAAGCCTATGATTATTTTCACACTACTGACTGTTTCACAAGGTAGTTCTTGTGTGAAAACACAATTTTTGGGTACATACATATCACTTATAAAAGGGTCATTAATTATGAAACTTAAATCTCTTTCCACATTAATGTTACCGATGATGTTATTAGCTGCTTGTAACGACGCACCTGCGCCAGCCAAAACAGATGCTGCACAATCTGCACAATCTTCTGAAGCAAAAGCAGACGCATCAGCACCACAAGCCAGCAATGGCGGCAAAACATACGTAGTGGTTAGCCAACCAGCTTACCCACCTTTCGCTTCACGCAACGAAAAAGGCGAATTGGTGGGCTTGGATATAGACTTGCTACAAGAAATCGCGAAAAAAGAAGGCTTCAATTTGACATTCGTGCCACACACAATGGAAGGCTTGCTGGAAACCGTGAACACAGGCGCGGCGGACATTGTGGCAACTGGCGTAAACATCACGCCAGAGCGCGAACAAACCTACACCTTCTCCAAACCTTATTTGGAAGCCAACTGGATTGTCGTAGCCGATAAAAACAAAACCAAATTTGCTAGTTTTGCTGATTTGAAAGACAAAAAAATTGCTGCACAAAAAGCCAGCTTATCTGAAACACAATTGAAATCAACAGGCATCACCAGCCAAATCGTTTCTGTGGAGACGGTTTACTTGGGCTTGAATGGCATTGCACGCGGTGAAAATGAAGCTGTTTACGATGTAGATGCAGTATTGAACACTTATTTGAAAGCAGACGCACCTTACTATTCAGTGGTAGATGAAAAATCAGGCAAAGTTCCATTTGGTTGGGTATTGAAAAAAGGCAATACCGAATTGAAAGAGAAATTGGATAAAGGCATCGACGACTTGAAAGCCGATGGCACTTATCAAAAAATCTTAGATAAATGGTATCCAAAACAATAATTCAGGCAGCCTGAAAATGGCATAAAACCCCAAAATAAATCATTATTTTAGGGTTTTATATTGTCAATTTGCACAAGGCATCAGATTTAACATGAAATTGATTCACATAAAGGAGATTTTTAATTACTGATACACATCAAATGAGTTTCACTTATTAACTCACCCAATCACTATTTGGGATATAATGAATGATTAATATAATTTGTTATTTATTTAAAATCATATCAATAGCATACCATAGAATAGAATTTATCGCATTCTTATTCTATCTTTACACAACATTAATTAAATTCATAAAGGGTGTACCATGAAAATCAAAACTCTAGCTGGCATGATGATGCCAATGTTCTTATTGGCAGCATGTAATAATTCTCCAGCACCATCAGAAGCTGAAAAACCTGCTTCAAGCGAAAGCAAACCTGCAGCCGCAGCACCACAAAACAATGATGGCAAAACTTACACTGTAGCCAGCTTAACTGCCTACCCTCCTTTCGTGAACCGCAACCAAAAAGGTCAATTAGAAGGCTTGGACATGGATTTGTTGCAAGAAATCGCGAAAAAAGAAGGCTTCAACGTGCAATTTGTGCCATACGCTATGGGAGGCTTATTTGAAGCATTAAATACCAGCAATGTGGACATCGTAGCATCTGGTATCAACATCACCCCAGAACGCGAACAACAATTCACTTTCACAAAACCTTACATGGAAGGTAACTGGGTGGTTACAGCAGAAAAAACCAAATAACAATTCAATAGCTTAGCTGATTTGAAAGACAAAAAAGTTGCGGCACAAAAAGCTAGTTCGTCTGAAACCAAATTGAAAGAATCTGGCATCACAGACCAAATCGTACCAATCGAAACCGTTTACTTAGGTTTGAATGGTATCGCTCGTGGCGATGTGGACGCTGTATATGATGTGGACGTGGTATTGAATACTTACACCAAATCACAACCAAACTACTACACTATTCCAGACCCTAAAGCAGGTAAAATCACAATGGGCTGGGTATTGAAAAAAGGCAACAACGAATTAAAAGCAAAATTGGATAAAGGCATCGACGATTTGAAAGCCAACGGCACTTATCAAAAAATCGTAAGCAAATGGGTTAACTAATCTGTTTGATAAAAAGCAGGCTGAAATAGATAAAGTTTCAGCCTGCTTTTTTATTTATAGTTAAATTAAAACCAAAATTTTAAATTTTTGTAAATTAAAGAGTATAATTCAACCCATAGAGATGTTGTCTCTATGAAACACCAACATACCATTAAGGATAAAATCATGAAAACGTTTAAAAAATTACTTTTGGTTAGCGCCATGTCTACCGTATTAGCAGCTTGCGGTGGTTCAGAACAAGCCTCTTCATCAAGCACAGCACAACCTGCTCAAGCAGAAGCCCAAAAAGCCAGCGCACCAGCCAATAACGTTCCCGTTGCAGCAGACAACTATGTTAGCCCACTACCAGCCAATGCTCCTACAGTGAATGTAGCAACAGTGGGTAAAACTCTGCCATTTTCTTTCTCTGATAACGCAGGTCAGCTGATTGGCATGGATGTTGATGTGATTCGTAAAATCGGTGAAGAAGCAGGCTTTAAAGTGCAATTCCATAAAAAACCTTGGGTAAACATGTTGGATTCTGTTGAAACAGGCGAATCTGATTTAGCCATTTCAGGCATCTCATACACCGATGAACGTGAAAAAAAATACGCCATTTCAAATTCTTACGCCTTCAACCCAAGCAGCTTAATGTTTATCCGTGAAGACTTAAACGGTAAAGTGAAAGACTTAAGCAGCTTAGAAGGTTTAACGGTTGGCGTGTTGGGAGAATCCAAACAGGATTCACAAATCACCGCAGCCAACAAAGCCAAAAGCATCGTGCGCTATAACTCAACTTATCTATTGTTCACAGGTATGTTGAAAAAAGAAGTGGACGTGATTGCACAGGATAGCTTATTACTCAACCAGTTAGCCAAAACCAACACAGAATACAAAACGTTCTCCGTGAATTACGAAAACGAATCAGAGCCATCTGCGCGTTTGGTTATCTTGGTGAACAAAGACAAGGTTCAATTGCGCGATGACATCAACAAAGCCTTAGCGAAAATCAAAGAAGACGGCACTTTGGCGAAAATTGAAGAAAAATGGTTGAAATAAAATAAACCACAAAAAAGGTCAAACAGATAATGTTTGACCTTTTTCTTTTCAAACTGCTTTTTATTTCTTCGCAATCGCCTGCTGATAAATCGGCATCACTTTCGGCAATTCCTGACGAATCAACTCAATACGCGCGTTATTGGTTGGGTGTGTGGATAAAATCGCATTTGCCGCATTATTGTTATCATTTTCCTGATTCATTTTCGTCCACACCGTAATCGCCGCTTCAGGATTGTAGCCCGCTTGCGCCATCAGCTTCAAACCGCCCAAATCCGCCTCACGTTCCGCGCTGCGGCTAAACGGTTTCGCAATCCCCAAATCTGTAGCCAAGCCCACGCCTGTGCCAATCAAATTACCGTCAATTCCAGTCGCCGCTGTTAAAATATTCGCGCCGATTTGTGCGCCCAAATTCAAACCAATGCTGCGATTCGCCTCTTTTTTGCTGTGTTCTAGCAGTGCATGTGTCATTTCATGCCCCACAATTGCCGCCAATTCCGCATCGCTCAAATTCAGCTTTTCCACAATCCCTGTGTACACCACCATTTTGCCCCCAGGCATCGCCCACGCGTTCAATTCATCAGAACGAATCACGTTCATTTCCCACTGAAACGGCTGCCCCGTCGTGTTTGCCGCTGTTGCATACGGCACTAATTTTTGAAACACGCGTTGCACACGTTTTGCCGTGTTAGACGTGGTGTCAATCATTCTATGCTCTTGTGCTTGGCTAACGGTTTGGCGATAACTTTGCGCCGCTTGGCTGTTAATTGTTGCGCTGTCCATGATGTTACAAGCGGTTAAGCTGAGTGTGAGAAGTAATACAGATAATTTTGTTTTCATTTTTACTCTTTGAAATAGCGTTAAAAAAAGACAAATATAACAATTTTTCAGGCTACGTGAAAAGGTGGCGCAGCCTGAAAATAATTCAGTTAGTTTTTTTTAAATTTAGTCAAGAAATTTATTTCAGGCTGCCTGAAATACGGCATGATAAGCCTTCTTTTAACCGATTTGAGATTTTGAATGATTAAATTAAATTTTGTTTCGCCTATCAATAAAACGATGAAAATAGCTTCGATTGGTTCACTTTCTATCGGAAAAATGATTTGGTTGGCAATTTTTTATGCTGTTTGGTGCTTTGGTTGCTTATTTTGGCTTGAGTGAAATTGGCGGTATTCGAAAAGATTATCGAATTGGACAAAATAGTGAAGTGATTGACGCGCAAATTGATGGACGATGTCGTGCACGAAAATTGTTTTTTGTATCCTGTGATGTGGTGATTACGCATGAAAATGGTGTAACCAAAAAAGAATTTAGTTACATAGGTATGACAGGGGATATTGAAGTTCAAGCGATTGCCAATCGCGACCGCACTGAACAAGTAACGCTTGATATAGCTGCCGATAAAATAATGGCTCGTGGATTTTATGTGATGTTTATCGCAGGGATTGGATTAGGCATGCTAGGTTTGGGGCTGTTTACCGCTTTTGTTGTGATGCCACGCCATAAGCAAATTTTGGAATGATTAAATCGTACTAATTAGCAGCCATGGCGATTAGTTTTAGTAAAACCATCTAAATTTAAAAATGGCACTTTTGAATATCGTGTGAAATTTCAAGGCAAAGAAGTTCCATTACCTGCCAATTTTGGCAAAGATAAATTCTCCTTCTTGGTAATCGATAATGAACAAAACCTGTATTTAGCGGCGTTTATGCCTGCAAAAGGAGGAACGCCTGTTGTAGTAGATTTAGGTTTAACCGTGATTAAAAATTTGGATACGGCAGACCGTGCTAGTTTGCAAGCAAGCATGGTTCAGGCGATTGAAGAAGCAGGGTATTGCACAGTTTAAGCTTTCAGGCTGCATATTCACAAAAAAAGCACATTGATTAAAATGTGCTTTTTCATTTTCAGGCTGCCTGAAAAACTCAAATCCAACCCAAAGTATTCGCAAACACCAGCAAAATCGCCACAGGCGCAATATAACGCAACATATTGCGCCACACCACCGCCACCACAGGCGGCAAATCGCTGCCCTCTCGCATGTGCGCAATCACATCATCACGTTTCAACACCCAAGCCACCAGCGCGCAAACCGCCAGCGAACTCAACGGCATAATCCAAGACGTAATCAAATAATCCCACAAATCAAACACCGTTTTGCCGATGATTTTGAACTCACCCAACACGCCAAACGACAGCGCAGACGGAATGCCAACAATGAAAATCGCCACGCCAGCCACCCAAGAAATACGGCGGCGGCTAGACGGTTGTTTTTGCACAAAATATGCAATCGCCGTTTCCAGCATAGAAAACGCCGAAGTTAAAGTGGCAAACGCCACCAAAATCATAAAGATAGCGAACAGCAGCGTACCAAACGGCATTTTTTGGAACACGGCAGGCAACACAATGAAAATCAACCCAGGCCCAGAATCAGGCTTGAACCCAAACGCAAACACCGCAGGGAAAATCACCAAGCCAGCTAGCAAAGAAACCAACATATTCAACCACATAATGCTGTTTGCCGAGCGGAACAAATCCTGTTTGTTATCCAAATAAGACGCATAAGTCATCATGGTGGACACGCCCAAACTCAAGGCAAAAAATGCTTGCCCCAACGCGGTGAGCCAAGTGACAGGCGTTACCGCGCTGAAATCAGGTTTCAGCAAAAATTTCACACCTTCCATGGCGTTGGGTAACGTGAGCGAGCGCGCTGCCAACAGCAAAAACATAATAAACAGCAATGGCATCAAGTATTTATTCGCGCGTTCGATGCCCGAAGAAACGCCGTTTTGCACCACCCAAACGGTGACAAACATAAATGCAGCCTGAAAAATCAGTACCAAAGTGGGGTTTGAAATTGTGCTGCCGAATAATGCGCCAAAATCTATGCTTGGCGTGATTGCGCCCGAAATCGCGTGCCAAACGTAGGCAAACACCCAGCCGCCCACCACGCTGTAAAACGACAGCAACACGAAACAAGCCGCCATGCCCATGCGCCCAATCCACGCCCAAGCAGGGTGCTGCACGATTTCTTTGAGCGCGTTAATCGGGTTTTTGCCTGTTTTGCGACCGATGAAAAATTCAGCCAGCAGCACGGGCAAGCCCACCAAAACGGTGAACAGCAAGAAAATTAAAAAGAAAACTGCGCCCCCGTTTGTGCCTGCGGTGTAGGGGAATTTCCAAATCGCGCCCAAACCAATCGCAGAGCCTGCTGCGGAAAGAATAAAGCCGATTTTTGATGTCCAATTTGATGGGGCTGACATAGGTTTGCCTCGTTAATAAATATAAAAAGCAGCCTGAAAGATACGTTTTTCAGGCTGCCTGAAAATGAAAACTTATTTTTGTTGCCACAAGCGTTCAATGGTTTGCGTAGTTTGTTCTACACGCGTTTCCCAATCAGATGAATTTTGCAAACGCGTGAACGCGGTTTTCGTGCTACTTTTGCTTATTGCCGCTTTGCGAATTTGTGCGGCTTCATCAGCGTGTTTGCTTTGCCATTGGCGTGTTTTAGCGTTGATGCCGAATTTAGGAATAGTTAAATTCAATTCTTTCATTTCGGCTGGCATATCTTGGCGTTTTTCGTCCATTCCAGCTTGATAAGCGGTGTCTAATTGCGCACGAAAATCACTGCTTTTTTTCGTAACACATTGATTAACATAGCGTTGCAGCGTTTGATGTGAACGATTAACCAGCCCTTGCATGATTTTTTGCATTAAATCATTCGTTTCTTATTCACTCAAACCTTTGGTATTGGCTGCGCTGCTGAGTAAATAAGAGGCTGTTTTATTTTGGGTAGCATCAAAAGCCAAGCTGCTCACAATAAATTCGTCTAATGCTGGTTGCCATGTGGCTGCATTTTCATCAGGAAAATGCAATTTGGCTTGCGCGATAAGTGGGCTTGCTAGCAGAATGGCTGTTGCAATGGCTGAAAACAGTTTTTTTGTCATATTTATTTCCAATCGTTGTTTTCAGGCAGCCTGAAAATCAGTTATGCACCATAAACAGGGTGCTTCTCGCACAACGCTTTCGCTTGCTCAGCAACACGCGCCAAGTTCGCTTCATCGTTTGGATTATCCAACACGTCCGCCACCAAATTCGCCAACGCGCGCGCGTCTGCTTCATCAAAACCGCGTGTGGTAATCGCTGCTGAACCAATGCGAATGCCTGATGTTACAAACGGTTTTTCAGGGTCGTTTGGAATCGCGTTTTTGTTGGTGGTGATGTGCGCTTTGCCCAATGCGGCTTCAGCTTCTTTGCCTGTGATGTGTTTTGCGCGCAAGTCCAACAAGAAAACGTGGCTTTCGGTTTTGCCAGACACGATACGCAAGCCGCGTTTGGTCAATTCTTCTGCCATTGCTGCAGCGTTGATTTTCACTTGTTTCGTGTATTGCTTAAATTCAGGCTGCAACGCTTCTTTGAACGCTACGGCTTTCGCGGCGATGACGTGCATCAATGGGCCGCCTTGCAAGTTCGGAAATACGGCAGAATTTAACGCTTTTTCGTGCGTCAAATCACGCGCCAAAATCACGCCGCCGCGTGGACCGCGCAAGGTTTTATGTGTGGTAGTGGTAACAAAATCGGCAAACGGAACAGGGTTTAGATATTCGCCACCAGCCACCAAACCAGCATAGTGCGCCATGTCCACAAACAAATACGCGCCCACTTTGTCGGCGATTTCGCGGAAACGCGCCCAGTCGATTTCCAATGAATACGCAGACGCACCTGCCACAATCATTTTCGGCTTGTGTTCCAACGCCAAGCGTTCTACTTCGGCGTAATCCAACACTTCGTTTTCGTCCAAACCGTAGGTAATCGCGTTATACAATTTGCCTGATGCGTTCACGCTTGCGCCATGAGTCAAATGTCCGCCGTGCGCCAAGCTCATGCCCAAAATGGTGTCGCCTGGTTTTAAAACTGATGCGTAAACGGCTTGGTTGGCTTGGCTGCCTGAATGAGGTTGCACGTTGGCATATTTGGCGCCAAACAGTTTTTTCACGCGGTCAATCGCTAATTGTTCAGCAACGTCCACGTGTTCGCAGCCGCCATAATAGCGTTTACTTGGGTAGCCTTCGGCGTATTTGTTGGTGAGTTGGCTGCCTTGCGCTTCCATCACGGCGTAGCTGACGTAGTTTTCAGACGCAATCAATTCAATGTGGTCTTGCTGACGTTGGTTTTCAGCGGCAATGGCTGCAAATAATTCAGGGTCGTAAGTTTCAATGGTTTGATTTTTGTTAAACATAATTCTGATTTCCTTGTTAAATAGAGTTAAGAAACAGAGGAGAGTGGGCGGATTGTAACGTAAATTTCCATTTTCAGGCAGCCTGAAAACGATTTTTAGTAATCTTGCGCTATTTTATGCTAATGCGCATTAAAAACGGATTATAGTTGTTTTTATTTGCTACAATTCGCGCCTTTAAACACTACACTTTACAAGAAAAAATCATGGGCTTATTGGATTCTTTGATTAGCACAGCCGCTTCTTCAATGCTGGGCGGCGATAGCAAACAAGGTCAAGCGATTGAATTGGTTACACAACTGATTCAACAAAACGGTGGCAACGTAGGCGGCTTATTGAATCAACTGCAACAAGGCGGTTTGGGCGACGCGCTGCAAAGCTGGATTGGCACAGGCGAAAACGCAAACGTGGACGCTTCTCAAATTCAAAACGCTTTGGGCGGCAACTTGGGCGAAGTGGCTTCAAAATTGGGTTTGGATAGCGGTGCTGCTAGCGATTTATTGTCGCAATACTTGCCGCAAGTGGTGGATATGCTCACCCCAAACGGCAACGCTGCTGATGCAGACGGTTTTGGTTTGGACGACATTGCGCGTATTGTGATGCAGAACTTTTTGAAATAATGAAAACAGGGTTTTGGTGAATTACCAAAACCTTTTTTTCAGGCTGCATTTTATGAAATCTACGCTATAATTTTGCTTTTCTCCAACCCGAAAGCAAACTCATGAAAAATATACAATTTCCTTTGAATTTTCAATTCAAAATTCTCACACCGTCCAACGATTTCAGCGTATTAGACACGCAAGGTAACGAGGTTGCTTACACGCGCCAAAAAATCTTCAAGCTCAAAGAAGGTATTGAAATTTTCCGCAACAGCAGTCGTCAAGAGCGTTTGTATCAAATCAATGCCGACCGCATTTTGGATTTCAACGCATGTTACAAAATTACGAATGAACAAGGTTTGGAATTGGGCAGCATTCGCCGTTCGGGTATGCGTTCATTATGGCAAACGCATTATGAAATTTTTGGCGCAAATAGTTTGAAATTGTATGATATTCAAGAAACGAACCCGTGGATTTCGGTGCTGGACGGTTTGCTTGGCGAAGTGCCTATTTTGGGTATGTTCACAGGCTATTTCTTCAACCCAAGCTACACGATTACGGACACGCAAGGCAAGCAGGACTATTTATTGCAAAAAGAGGCTTCGCTTTTGGAACGCAAATTTTCGTTGCAGAAAACGGGCAATGCGGCAAATGATGAATTGGTTACTTTATCTTGCATGATGTTGATGCTGATGGAACGTGCGGACGGGTAAAAGTTTTCAGGCTGCCTGAAAACTTTGCAAAACTGCTATTTGGCAGGGACAGAATTTATCCCAGTCCTTTTCATCGTTCAGAAAAATTAAAATTTTCAGAAAGTTAAAAATTGGACAAGGATAAACCTTATTCCTACCAAATAAAGATTTCTGGTGGTATCCTGAAAAGTAAAGAAACTTTTAAACATAATATTCAGTCTGAACTATTTAATTTGAAAGCAACACAAGACGCTAATCCTGATTAGGAAATTGAATGAAAAGATGCTTAATTAAAAGCAGCCCGAAACAATTTCAGGCTGCTTTTCCTATTGTTTGAGTATTTCAGGCAGCCTGAAATACTCAAATATCCCCTTCCACCTTATCTCCTTCCACTTCCATCCAAGCGCGGCGGCTGCTAGCTTCGCCTTTGCCCATCAATTTCAAAAACACACTTTCTGTCGCCGCTTCCATTTCATCGGGAATGCGAACTTGCAACAAACGGCGCGTATCAGGGTGCAAAGTCGTGTCTTTCAGTTGGTTGGGATTCATCTCACCCAAACCTTTGAATCGGCTGATAGAATACGCCGTTTCGCGCACTTTTTCCGCGTTCAAGCGTTCCAAAATGCCGTCTAATTCCGCTTGGTCTAGCGCGTACAATTTCCGCGCTGGCTTGTTTTTGCCTTGCGCGTTCACGTCCACGCGGAACAGCGGCGGTTGCGCCACATAAATATGCCCCAATTCCACCAATTTCGGAAAATGGCGATAAAACAGCGTCAATAGCAACACCTGAATATGCGAGCCGTCCACGTCCGCGTCCGACAAAATCGCAATTTTGCCATAACGCAAACCGCTCAAATCCACATCATCATCTTTGCCGTGTGGGTCAATGCCAATCGCCACCGAAATATCGTGAATTTCCGCATTGCCAAACAACTGGTCGCGATGAACTTCAAACGAATTCAACACCTTACCGCGCAACGGCAACACAGCCTGAAAACTCTTATCACGCGCTAATTTCGCCGAACCGCCAGCCGAATCGCCTTCTACCAAAAACAATTCATTTTCGCGCACGTCTTCGCTTTCGCAATCCGTCAATTTCCCAGGTAAAACGGCAACGCCCGAACCCTTTTTCTTCTCAATTTTTTTCACAGAACGCATACGCGCCTGCGCCTGACGAATCGCCAATTCGGCAATTTTTTTGCCAAATTCCACGTTTTCATTGAGCCACAATTCCAATGGGTCGCCCGACACCGCCGCCACCAATTTCAGCGCGTCGCGGTTGGTCAATTTGTCTTTCGTTTGCCCCTGAAATTGTGGGTCAAGCACACGCGCCGACAGCACAAACGCCACGCGGCTAAACACATCATCACTCTGCAATTTCACGCCACGCGGCAGCAAATTATGGTGCGCGATAAAATTGTTTACCGCATTAAATGCAGCCTGCTTCAAACCAGCTTCGTGCGTGCCGCCGAGCGGTGTCGGAATCAAATTCACATAACTTTCATTGGCGCAACTGCCATCTTCCAACCAAGTCAGCGCAAACGCCGCGCCTTCGCCTGCCTGAAAATCGTCGTGGCTGCCTGAAATATAATTTTCAGTCGCGAAAATTGGCACGGCTTCCTGCGCGTTTTCCAGCAAATCCGCTAAATAACTGCGTAAACCTTGCGGATAATGCCACGTTTGTTTTTCAGGCAGCCCCTTAATTTCGCGCGTGAGTGTAACGGTAACGCCTTGTAACAAAACCGCTTTGGCGCGTAACAAGCGTTCCAATTCACCGATACTGTAATTCGGATTTTCAAAATATTTCGCGTCAGGATACACGCGCACTTCTGTGCCTGTGTCTTTCGCCACGCATTTGCCGATTTGCGCCAACGGTTCAACCACATCGCCGCCCGAAAACACGATGCGCGAAATTTTGCCTTCGCGTTTTACGGTAACTTCCAAGCGTGTAGAAAGCGCATTCGTTACCGACACGCCCACGCCGTGCAAACCGCCCGAAAACGCATATGCGCCGTTGCCTGATTTTTTGTTGAATTTGCCGCCTGCGTGTAATTGCGTAAACACCAGTTCCACAACGGGAATTTGCTCAATCGGGTGCAAGCCTGTGGGAATGCCGCGCCCGTTGTCGCGCACGGAAAGCGAGCCGTCCGCGTGAATTTCCACGTCAATTTGCGTGGCGAAACCGCCCAATGCTTCGTCTGCCGCGTTGTCTATCACTTCTTGGCAAATGTGGGTTGGGCTGTCGGTGCGCGTGTACATCCCTGGGCGTTCTTTGACAGGTTCTAGCCCTTTTAAGACTTTGATGCTGTCTTCTGAATAATTGCTTTTTGTCATTTTTTTGAATGTCTTTTTATGAAAATGCTGTGGAGCGTCGGCGGCTCGCCGACAATACATTTTGCGACTTAATATTTGGGGCTGTCCTAGATAACTAGGATAAACTCGATTTTACTAACTGTTTTAAAATGGAAACTTGAACTTTTATCTCACTGTTGTTAAAACGCCATTCGCACTCCTTTAAATACAGCTCAAAATGCTTTTTGGGAATGCCGTTAAATTTGCGTAAATGGCGTTCTGCTTGGTTCCCAAAGTTCTCAATTCCGTTAATATGATTTTGTCGTTCAGCAAAATGTGTACTGTGATTGATACGAAAACGAAGTTTCAGCGAAGCTAAAATGGCTTTATCACTCACATCTAATACATCATAGCTGCGATAACAACAATGCTGTCAGGTTTCACTTGTTCGCGGATAATAGGCAATAAAGTAGCGGTTTGGGTATTCGGTACAGTAACCGTATAAATCTTGCCATTTCGCTTCAAAAGCCCGAATACAGCGACTTTGCCAGCTGAACCACGACCGTGCTTGCCTTTACGTTGTCTGCCAAAATAACTTTCATCAGCTTCTACTTCGCCATCAAACATTTCCAAATGTGGACTGTTTTGATAAATAAGTAATCGTAAACGATGAAAATAATAGGCTGCGGTATTTTTATTAACACCTACTAACTCTGCTGCTGTTCTTGCGGTTACACCTGCGACAAATAGCTCAATGAGTTTGTTTTGTTTGTACTGACTTAGACGACTTTTTCGCATAGGGATAATTCTAACTTAATTTGAATTTCCCTAGTTATCTAGGACAGCCCCTTTATTTAGTATAGTTAATGCACTTATCTTTTAATACAGCGTTACAAACGCCCTTATGTACTATTCGTACACAGCGGGCGTTGTCGTCTTGTATTAAAAAATAATTGCATCAACTATATATTTCTCTGAGTGATTCGGCATTGTGTGCCAATATAATTTGGTGGTGTCCTGAAAAGTGTGCTGTAAAAAATAAGCAATAAAAAAGCAGCGAAAACAGAGTATATTTGAGTGTGTGAAAACAGAAATAACTCTAATTTGTCCTCGCTGCCAAGGACAAAATATAAAGAAAAATGGCTACTCTGGCAATCGTAAACAAAAGTATTTTTGTAAAGATTGCTGCCGTAATTTTATTGGCGACCATAACCTTACCTATAAGGGTTGTCATTCCAAAGCTGATGAACAGGTTTGGAGAATGACCGTTAGAGGTTGTGGCATTCGCGATATTGCAGCAATTACGGGTTACAGCAAAGACAAAGTTCAGGCTGCCTTAAAACGCCATGAGTTTGAGCCATTTCCTAAACAAAAACATTACTCTACACTTGAAATAGACGAGTTTTGGACATTTGTCGGTAACAAGTCTAATAAAGTGTGGCTAGTCTATGCCTATCACAGAGAAAGTGGCGAAATTGTCGCTTACGTTTGGGGTAAGCGCGATTTAGCAACAGCGCGAGCACTCAAACGGCGTTTGAAAGAGTTGCGTGTAACCTATGACAGAATTGCGACCGACGACTGGGCTGCATTTTTAAATGTCTTTTCAAATGAAGAATGGCATCTAGTTGGTAAGCAACACACAGTTGGCATTGAGGGTAATAACTGTCGTTTACGGCACAAAGTAAGGCGAGCGTTTAGAAAAACGTGTTGCTTTTCTAAAAGTATGTTTTATCACAAGAAAGTTTTTGATTTGGCTTTCTTTGATATTCATTTTGGCATTGTTTAGTTTTACAGCACACTTTTCAGGACACCACCTATAATTTGGTGGTGTCCTGAAAAGTGTGCTGTAAAAAATAAGCAATAAAAAAGCAGCGAAAACAGAGTATATTTGAGTGTGTGAAAACAGAAATAACTCTAATTTGTCCTCGCTGCCAAGGACAAAATATAAAGAAAAATGGCTACTCTGGCAATCGTAAACAAAAGTATTTTTGTAAAGATTGCTGCCGTAATTTTATTGGCGACCATAACCTTACCTATAAGGGTTGTCATTCCAAAGCTGATGAACAGGTTTGGAGAATGACCGTTAGAGGTTGTGGCATTCGCGATATTGCAGCAATTACGGGTTACAGCAAAGACAAAGTTCAGGCTGCCTTAAAACGCCATGAGTTTGAGCCATTTCCTAAACAAAAACATTACTCTACACTTGAAATAGACGAGTTTTGGACATTTGTCGGTAACAAGTCTAATAAAGTGTGGCTAGTCTATGCCTATCACAGAGAAAGTGGCGAAATTGTCGCTTACGTTTGGGGTAAGCGCGATTTAGCAACAGCGCGAGCACTCAAACGGCGTTTGAAAGAGTTGCGTGTAACCTATGACAGAATTGCGACCGACGACTGGGCTGCATTTTTAAATGTCTTTTCAAATGAAGAATGGCATCTAGTTGGTAAGCAACACACAGTTGGCATTGAGGGTAATAACTGTCGTTTACGGCACAAAGTAAGGCGAGCGGTTAGAAAAACGTGTTGTTTTTCTAAAAGTATGTTTTATCACAAGAAAGTTTTTGATTTAGCTTTCTTTGATATTCACTTTGGCATTGTTTAGTTTTACAGCACACTTTTCAGGACACCACCAATTTTTCATATAGCTTATAGATAGATAAAACCCTCTACTAATAACTAGCAGAGGGTTTAGAATAAATAGTTTGGCGATGACCTACTTTCGCATAGGGACTATACTATCATCGGCGCTGGTTTGTTTCACTGTCCTGTTCGAAATGGGAAGGAGTGGGACCAAACCGCTATGGTCGCCAAACAAAAACTGTAAATTGGTAAGCCGTTATTTAATCAACTATTAGGTGATGAACTGTATTTATCAGTAAGCTTTATATTTGATACTTTAAAAGGTTTTATTTTAAAGTTCTTCAAATGATAGAGTCAAGCCTCACGAGCAATTAGTATTAGTTAGCTTCAAGTGTTACCACTCTTCCACACCTAACCTATCAACGTCCTGGTCTAGAACGACTCTTTAGTGCGGTTAAACCGCAAGGGAAGTCTCATCTTTGGGCGAGTTTCGCGCTTAGATGCTTTCAGCGCTTATCTCTTCCGAACTTAGCTACCCGGCTATGCTTCTGGCGAAACAACCGGTACACCAGAGGTTCGTCCACTCCGGTCCTCTCGTACTAGGAGCAGCCCCCTTCAAACTTCCAACGCCCACTGCAGATAGGGACCAAACTGTCTCACGACGTTTTAAACCCAGCTCACGTACCACTTTAAATGGCGAACAGCCATACCCTTGGGACCGACTACAGCCCCAGGATGTGATGAGCCGACATCGAGGTGCCAAACTCCGCCGTCGATATGGACTCTTGGGCGGAATCAGCCTGTTATCCCCGGAGTACCTTTTATCCGTTGAGCGATGGCCCTTCCATTCAGAACCACCGGATCACTATGTCCTGCTTTCGCACCTGCTCGACTTGTCGGTCTCGCAGTTAAGCTACCTTTTGCCATTGCACTATCAGTCCGATTTCCGACCGGACCTAGGTAACCTTCGAACTCCTCCGTTACTCTTTGGGAGGAGACCGCCCCAGTCAAACTGCCTACCATGCACGGTCCCCGACCCGGATAACGGGTCTGGGTTAGAACCTCAAAGTCACCAGGGTGGTATTTCAAGGACGGCTCCACAGAGACTAGCGTCTCTGCTTCAAAGCCTCCCACCTATCCTACACAAGTGACTTCAAAGTCCAATGCAAAGCTACAGTAAAGGTTCACGGGGTCTTTCCGTCTAGCAGCGGGGAGATTGCATCTTCACAACCATTTCAACTTCGCTGAGTCTCGGGAGGAGACAGTGTGGCCATCGTTACGCCATTCGTGCGGGTCGGAACTTACCCGACAAGGAATTTCGCTACCTTAGGACCGTTATAGTTACGGCCGCCGTTTACTGGGGCTTCGATCCGATGCTTGCACATCTTCAATTAACCTTCCAGCACCGGGCAGGCGTCACACTCTATACGTCCACTTTCGTGTTAGCAGAGTGCTGTGTTTTTAATAAACAGTCGCAGCCACCGATTCTCTGCGACCCTCAGGGGCTTACGGAGTAAATCCTTCACCTTAGAGGGCATACCTTCTCCCGAAGTTACGGTATCAATTTGCCGAGTTCCTTCTCCCGAGTTCTCTCAAGCGCCTTAGAATTCTCATCCTGCCCACCTGTGTCGGTTTGCGGTACGGTTCAATTCAAACTGAAGCTTAGTGGCTTTTCCTGGAAGCGTGGTATTTACTACTTCATGTCCGTAGACACTCGTCATCACATCTCGGTATTAAAGAAGCGGATTTACCTACTTCCTCTACCTACCTGCTTAAACAATCTAATCCAACAGATTGATAGCATAACCTTCTCCGTCCCCACATCGCATTTGAATCAAGTACAGGAATATTAACCTGTTTCCCATCGACTACGCATCTCTGCCTTGCCTTAGGGACCGACTCACCCTACGCCGATGAACGTTGCGTAGGAAACCTTGGGCTTTCGGCGAGCGGGCTTTTCACCCGCTTTATCGCTACTCATGTCAACATTCGCACTTCTGATACCTCCAGCAACCTTTACAAGTCACCTTCGCAGGCTTACAGAATGCTCCCCTACCATGCATTACCGCATCCGCAGCTTCGGTTATAGATTTGAGCCCCGTTACATCTTCCGCGCAGGAAGACTCGACCAGTGAGCTATTACGCTTTCTTTAAATGATGGCTGCTTCTAAGCCAACATCCTGGCTGTCTGTGCCTTCCCACTTCGTTTACCACTTAATCTATCATTTGGGACCTTAGCTGGCGGTCTGGGTTGTTTCCCTCTTGACACCGGACGTTAGCACCCGATGTCTGTCTCCCGAGGAGCAACTTGATGGTATTCTTAGTTTGCCATGGGTTGGTAAGTTGCAATAACCCCCTAGCCATAACAGTGCTTTACCCCCATCAGTCTCATATCTCGAGGCACTACCTAAATAGTTTTCGGGGAGAACCAGCTATCTCCGAGTTTGTTTAGCCTTTCACCCCTATCCACAGCTCATCCCCGCATTTTGCAACATGCGTGGGTTCGGACCTCCAGTACCTGTTACGGCACCTTCATCCTGGCCATGGATAGATCACTCGGTTTCGGGTCTACACCCAGCAACTAGTCGCCCTATTAAGACTCGGTTTCCCTACGCCTCCCCTACTCGGTTAAGCTCGCTACTGAATGTAAGTCGTTGACCCATTATACAAAAGGTACGCAGTCACACCACAAAGATGCTCCCACTGTATGTATGCATCAGGTTTCAGGTTCTATTTCACTCCCCTCCCGGGGTTCTTTTCGCCTTTCCCTCACGGTACTGGTTCACTATCGGTCGATGATGAGTATTTAGCCTTGGAGGATGGTCCCCCCATATTCAGACAGGATTTCACGTGTCCCGCCCTACTTTTTGTATACTTAGTACCATCATTGAGATTTCAAATACGGGGCTATCACCCACTATGGCGGAAGTTTCCAATTCCTTCTTCTATCTCAACAACTATCATATACAGGCTTTTCCGCGTTCGCTCGCCACTACTTGCGGAATCTCGGTTGATTTCTTTTCCTCTGGGTACTTAGATGGTTCAGTTCTCCAGGTTCGCTTCTCTAGCCCTATGTATTCAGACTAGGATACTGATTACTCAGTGGGTTTCCCCATTCGGATATCACGGTATCATTGCTTTTTTGCCAGCTTCTCCGTGCTTTTCGCAGGCTTACACGTCCTTCTTCGCCTATCATCGCCAAGGCATCCACCTGATGCACTTATTCACTTGACTCTATCATTTGAAGAACCTTCTGACTTTGTTAATCAGTGCGTTGACTACATGACTAACTTAGATTCTCTACTTTGATAAAGCTTACTGCTTGTTGTGTACTAACCTTGCCTTTTGAATTCAAGGTTAGTTGATACAATCATCACCCAAATTTTGTCATTCGATTTGTTGCCTTTACAGGCTGCCTGAAATACTGTTGCATCAGCATCCCAAACCAAATCGACAACATTGTCTTTGTTTGTTGATTTCGGCTTTCCAATTTGTTAAAGATCGATGCGTTTAATTATACTTCTTCTCAGCTTTCGCTTATAAAAATATATCGCAAATTAAAGTAAGCTCGCCAGTTTATCTAAACTTGCTTTAATTTGCAATCTAATTTTTCATTTTATTTAATCTTGGTGGAGGCAAACGGGATCGAACCGATGACCCCCTGCTTGCAAAGCAGGTGCTCTACCAACTGAGCTATGCCCCCAGTATTTACCTATTAAATTGATTTCTTTTTCTTCTAATTTAACTCAGTTTATTCTCTTGGTGGGTCTGGTAGGACTTGAACCTACGACCCCACGCTTATCAAGCGTGTGCTCTAACCACCTGAGCTACAAACCCTATGTGTCGCATCTTTATTTCAGCTTACCGATAAGTGTGAGTACCTAATCGCCTCTTCTTTTCTCTAGAAAGGAGGTGATCCAGCCGCAGGTTCCCCTACGGCTACCTTGTTACGACTTCACCCCAGTCACGAAGCATACCGTGGTAAGCGGACCCCTTACGGTTATCCTACCTACTTCTGGTATCCCCCGCTCCCATGGTGTGACGGGCGGTGTGTACAAGACCCGGGAACGTATTCACCGCAGTATGCTGACCTGCGATTACTAGCGATTCCGACTTCATGCACTCGAGTTGCAGAGTGCAATCCGGACTACGATCGGTTTTCTGGGATTGGCTCCACCTCGCGGCTTGGCTACCCTCTGTACCGACCATTGTATGACGTGTGAAGCCCTGGTCATAAGGGCCATGAGGACTTGACGTCATCCCCACCTTCCTCCGGTTTGTCACCGGCAGTCTCATTAGAGTGCCCAACTTAATGATGGCAACTAATGACAAGGGTTGCGCTCGTTGCGGGACTTAACCCAACATCTCACGACACGAGCTGACGACAGCCATGCAGCACCTGTGTTACGGTTCCCGAAGGCACTCTCCCGTCTCTGGGAGATTCCGTACATGTCAAGACCAGGTAAGGTTCTTCGCGTTGCATCGAATTAATCCACATCATCCACCGCTTGTGCGGGTCCCCGTCAATTCCTTTGAGTTTTAATCTTGCGACCGTACTCCCCAGGCGGTCAATTTCACGCGTTAGCTACGCTACTAAGCAATCAAGTTGCCCAACAGCTAATTGACATCGTTTAGGGCGTGGACTACCAGGGTATCTAATCCTGTTTGCTACCCACGCTTTCGAGCATGAACGTCAGTGTTATCCCAGGGGGCTGCCTTCGCCATCGGTATTCCTCCACATCTCTACGCATTTCACTGCTACACGTGGAATTCTACCCCCCTCTGACACACTCTAGCTAGCCAGTTCAAAACGCAGTTCCCAAGTTGAGCTCGGGGATTTCACATCTTGCTTAACTAACCGTCTGCGCTCGCTTTACGCCCAGTAATTCCGATTAACGCTCGCACCCTACGTATTACCGCGGCTGCTGGCACGTAGTTAGCCGGTGCTTATTCTTTAGGTACCGTCATCAGTTAATGATATTAGCATCAACCTTTTCTTCCCTAACAAAAGTCCTTTACAACCCGAAGGCCTTCTTCAGACACGCGGCATGGCTGGATCAGGCTTTCGCCCATTGTCCAAAATTCCCCACTGCTGCCTCCCGTAGGAGTCTGGGCCGTGTCTCAGTCCCAGTGTGGCGGATCATCCTCTAAGACCCGCTACTGATCGTCGCCTTGGTGGGCCTTTACCCCACCAACTAGCTAATCAGATATTGGCCGCTCGAATAACGCGAGGTCCGAAGATCCCCCACTTTCACCCTCAGGTCGTATGCGGTATTAGCTATCCTTTCGGATAGTTATCCCCCATTACTCGGTACGTTCCAATATATTACTCACCCGTTCGCCACTCGCCGACAGTAGTGCAAGCACTACCTCGCTGCCGTTCGACTTGCATGTGTAAAGCATGCCGCCAGCGTTCAATCTGAGCCAGGATCAAACTCTTATGTTCAATCTCTAACTTACTTAACTTCTGGTCTGCTTCAAAGAAACCAACAAAGAGTAACTAACCAAAGTTAATCACAATCTTGTCTGTTTTTGTCGCAGTGTGAGACCATCAGGCACTCACACTTATCGGTAATCTGCTTGTTAAAGAACTATCTAATTAAAAAAATTAGCCTCCGTAGCAGCGAAGAACCAAACTATACCCAACCCAAAAAATCTTGTCAAACTCTTAAACAAAAATATTTTTGCATAACTTTAAATTGCATTGTTTCATAAGGAAATTTATTTACAAAAATTTTACCTAAAAAATGAAATTTTGCTTTCAGGCTGCCTGAAAAATATTTTTTCGTAAGAACAAAATCAATTTCAAGCTGCTTAAATGGCATTTAAACAAATAATTGCGGTAAATTTAATTGCGCTTGTTTTTCTGCACCTTGTAAAAAGACAAGTAATGCGTATTTTTTCGCGCCTTGATTGCTGAAATTACCTTGTTTAAATTGCTGAGCAACGGTTTAGCTGAAATGCTGGCTGTTTGCGTCTTGCTCAAACCATATTTGTAAATGTGGGGTTAAAGGACAAAATGGTTGGTAAAAATCGCTGAAAGCCTTATGCTTAAAGGCTTTCAGATAGGTCAAATGCTTTGAACACAAAAAATGCCCTTTTTGCCACTCAAATTCCGTTCAAAAATACGGAACGCGTAACCACAAACAACGCTATTTTTGCACCCAATGTAAGAAGCGTTTTAACGGTGGAATACGCTTAAATAACGATGAACTTTGGCAACAATATCACGATGAACATCGCACCATTGAGCAACTGGCTCAACAGTACCCATGCAGCACCAAAACCATTCAACGCCACTTAAAATGAGCAACGAAACAAAATCACTTTTCGCACCCGAAAAAGGTTAATGTGATTTTGGATACGACTTATTTTGGGCATACTTTTGGTGCGTTGGTTTTAATGGATAGTGTGAGTAAACAAGTTTTATCCGTTGATATTGTCGCTTATGAAACCAATCAACTTTATTATCAAGCAGTAAAAAAGTTAAAAGATAATAACATGATTATTCAAAGCATTATTTGCGATGGGCGTAAGGGATTGCCGCAATTATTTGCAGATATTCCTGTGCAACTGTGCCAGTTTCATCAAGTTCAAACGGTTATTCGATACCTGATCCATAAACCTAAATCGCTCTCTGCTGAGCAACTCAGGGCATTAACCTTAACGCTTATCAAAAGCAGTTTTAGCAGCTTTCAGGCTGCATTGAATAGCTGGTATAGGCAACATAAACAATATGTCAATGAACGTACCATTAACGCTGAAACAGGTAAAACACACTACACCCACAAACGATTAAGAAGTGTTTATTTAAGCCTAAAACGCAACTTGCCCTTGCTGTTCACATTTGAGCAATATACTGAGTTATCCATTCCCAATACAACGAATTTATTGGAAAGTCGTTTTGCTGGTTTAAAAAGTGCTTTGAACCACCATCTTGGCTTAAATTTAGAGAATAAAACTATGTTTATTAAAGATTATTTTTCTAATTAGGCAGGTTAGGTGTGGTAAAAACCAACCATTTTGTCTTTTAAGTGGTTGGTCTCTCTAAAAAAAATAACCATTTTGTCCTTTAACCCTGAATATCAAAGAAAGCTAAATCAAAAACTTTCTTGTGATAAAACATACTTTTAGAAAAGCAACACGTTTTTCTAAACGCTCGCCTTACTTTGTGCCGTAAACGACAGTTATTACCCTCAATGCCAACTGTGTGTTGCTTACCAACTAGATGCCATTCTTCATTTGAAAAGACATTTAAAAATGCAGCCCAGTCGTCGGTCGCAATTCTGTCATAGGTTACACGCAACTCTTTCAAACGCCGTTTGAGTGCTCGCGCTGTTGCTAAATCGCGCTTACCCCAAACGTAAGCGACAATTTCGCCACTTTCTCTGTGATAGGCATAGACTAGCCACACTTTATTAGACTTGTTACCGACAAATGTCCAAAACTCGTCTATTTCAAGTGTAGAGTAATGTTTTTGTTTAGGAAATGGCTCAAACTCATGGCGTTTTAAGGCAGCCTGAACTTTGTCTTTGCTGTAACCCGTAATTGCTGCAATATCGCGAATGCCACAACCTCTAACGGTCATTCTCCAAACCTGTTCATCAGCTTTGGAATGACAACCCTTATAGGTAAGGTTATGGTCGCCAATAAAATTACGGCAGCAATCTTTGCAAAAATATTTTTGTTTACGATTGCCAAAGTAGCCATTTTTCTTTATATTTTGTCCTTGGCAGCGAGGACATTTCAGAGTTATTTGTATTTTCACACATTCAATAATACTCTGTTTTCGCTGCTTTTTTATTGCTTATTTTTTACAGCACACTTTTCAGGACACCACCCTATTTCTTTCGTCCGTATGCTCGTAGTCTGAAAGGGAAAATTGTTAAAACCAAGATAAGCGGTAGAAAATACCAACGCTTATCATTAGTTGCAGCGCAAATTGGGCAAAATTTAATTGCGCCAATGATTTATCAAAATACAATGACCAGCGATTTTTTTGAAGCATGGTTTGAAACTATGCTATTGCCCAATTTACCTGAAAAATCATTGATTATTTTAGATAATGCTAGATTCCACAAAATGGGTATTCTGCAAGAAATGGTGCATCATTTGGGGCATAAAATGCTACTGCTTGCGCCTTATTCGGCTGCCTGAATTTTTTCACGTCATCACAACGCCGACAAGTCCAATTTCGTCATCAATAAACGGTCTAAATCTTCATCAGGATTACCCGAAGTCAGCAATTTATCGCCATAAAAAATAGAATTTGCCCCCGCCAAAAAACACATTGCTTGCACCGCTTCACTCATGCCCGACCGCCCTGCACTCAAACGAATAAAACTATGCGGCATCGTGATTCGCGCCACCGCAATCGTGCGGACAAATTCCGTCCAATCCAAATCTTCCGCGTATTCCAACGGCGTGCCTTCGGTACGAACCAGTTGATTAATCGGCACACTTTCAGGCTGTGGGTCTAAATTTGCCAAACTCGCAATCAAACCAGCGCGTTCAGCGCGCGTTTCATTCATGCCGACAATGCCACCGCAACACACCTTCAAACCTGCCTGACGCACCTTGCCGAGGGTATCCATGCGGTCTTCGTGGCGGCGCGTGTGAATGATGTCGTTGTAGCGGTCGGGGTCGGTGTCTAAATTGTGGTTGTAGTAGTCCAAACCTGCTTGTTTCAAGTCTTCCGCCATGCCGTCTTCCAACAAGCCGAATGTACCACATGTTTCCAAACCCAAATCTTTCACGGCTTTGATGATGTCGCTCACGATCGCCACATCATCAGGTTTCGGGCCGCGCCATGCTGTGCCCATACAAAAACGACTTGCGCCGCGTTCTTTGGCAATTTTGGCTTTGGCAACAATGGTTTCCACATCTAACATGGCTGATTTTTCCACGCCCGTTTGGTAATGCGCGGATTGGGGGCAGTATTCACAATCTTCAGGGCAACCGCCTGTTTTAATGGATAATAATGTGGATAATTGAATTTTTTGCGCGTCAAAATGTTCGCGATGAACGCTGGCTGCCTGAAAAATCAAATCCAAAAACGGCAAATTAAACAATTCTTCCACTTGGCATTTTCGCCAATACGCTGCCATAGCGTGGGTTTGTAATGGTTTTGCTCGACGCAATGCAATCGGGGCAAGATGTGCCATAATCATTCCTTTAATTAATTTTTCAAATAAAAAATTGACAATTTAAGCATTTTTTTAATTAAATAAGGGGCTGTCCTAGGGGCTATTGACAATTCAAAAAAAGAGGCAAAGGATTTAAGATATTGTTTCCACACAACCATCCTAAACCTTTGCCATGTCCCGAAACACGCTTACAAATGAAACATGGTCAAGACTGTTACCTATTTTGAAACAGCTTGGCATTTATCGCAAGAAAAATTTACGCAAAACAGTAGAAGGTATCCTGTTTCGCTTACGTACAGGCTGCCAATGGGCTGATATACCTAGTTATTTTGGTAAAGCAAACAGCCTTTACCAAAGTTTCAATCGCTGGTCTAAACGCGGTATTTTTACCAAATTATTTAAACATTTGGCAGATACACCCGATATGGAATGGGTCTTTATGGACGGTAGTCATATCCGTGTTCATCAACACGGCATGGGTAAAAAATCCATTGTGCATCAAGCTGTCGGTAAGAGTATCGGAGGTCATACGTCTAAAATTCATTTAGCGGTTGATGCTTGTGGTAATCCAATTGAATTTATGATTACAGCTGGTAATGTAAATGAGATTGTTGTTGCGCCTGATTTATTGGCACAATTGGACTTAAGTGATAATGAAACCGTGTGTGCTGATAGGGGTTTTGACAGTGATACTTTTCGTCGGTTAATTCATTCTAAACAAAGTAAAGCCAATATTCCATATAAGAAAAGTAGAGAGCATCTTAATGTGGACACAGATTGGTATTTATATAAAATCAGGCACTTGGTAGAAAACGCTTTTGTACGATTAAAGCATTTTCGTGCGCTGGCAACACGGTACGATAAATTAAAACGTAATTATGAAAGTACCGTGTCATTAGCTTGTGCTTTGATTTGGTTGAAATTATAGCTAAAATGTCATTAGCCCCTAGTTATCTAGGACAGCCCCTTTTTTAATTTCCCGAAATAACACACGGTAATCTTCATATTGTTCATAAATATGCTGTGTATTCACCGTATCAACAAATTGCCAAAATCTCGGTAACAAAACATCGGGAATTTTTTCCGCTAACGCCAGTTGATAAATTCCCCAACAACAATCCATAAACACATCAAGCAATTCTTCAAAATCGTATTCCGTGTCATTCGTCAAAACCACGCCCAAATGTTCCGCGACCAAAATTTTAACCAACGGCGAATAAAGCTGATGTCGGCTATATTTTCGCAAAGTTTTTTTGGCTTTGGCAGAATCCGCGTAATACTCGTCCATCATGTGCGAATAGGTGTAGAAATTTTGCTTCTTTTGCTTTTTGAATGTGGATTCAAATTCTTCAGGCGATTGATATTGCCCGTAGTATTCAAAAATGGCTTCGCGTGTGTCTTTGCTGGATTTTGCCAAATCAATCAATAATTTTCGCAATTCATCTGCACTTTTATTAGCTAATAATTTCGGTAAAGTCGGTCGTGTGGTCGTCATGATTTAATCCAATTTAAATTTCAAAACTGTACCGTTTTCATCACATTCAAATTCAAAAATTTTAACTTGAAAATTGGCACAATAGTAGTCAAATACTTGGTCTTTTAAATAAGGAATACTCTGTTTACTACGAAATATAGTAACATCTTCTCCATTAATCACTTCATTAGAAACGATAATAGAAGAACTAAAACGTGAACTAATACGACTGGCACGTTCTGTTTCAAATACAGGCATTTTCATTCTCCCAAAAAATTCAGGCTGCCTGAAAGTCCATTTTCAAACTTTCAGACAGCCTTTTTCACATTAAATCAAATTTTTAACAAACGCTTCCACGCTAGCCAACGTTTCAGGCAGCTTGGCAACATCCGTACCGCCAGCTTGCGCCAAATCAGGACGACCACCACCTTTACCGCCAACTTGTTCCGCCGCGAATTTCACCAAATCGCCCGCTTTCACTTTTGCCGTCAAAGGTTTAGAGACACCAGCACACAATGCCACTTTGCCGTCATTCACCGCCGCCAACAACACAACCGCTTTGTCAGATTTACCCGTCAAATCGGTAACAATGTCGCGCAGAGCCGCCGCGTCCGCATCAATTTGCGCCACAACCAAACTTGCCGCGCCCAAATCTTTCGCGTTATCCAACAATTTCGCGCCAGCGTGTACCGCCAATTCCGCTTTTGCCGCCGCCAACGCTTTTTCAGTCGCTTTGGCTTGCGCTGCGTTGGCTTGGATTTTGGTCAATACGTCTTTTTCGGTTTGCGCTTTCACTTCGGCGATGATGTTTTTAATCAAGGTTTCTTGATTTTGTACCAATTTCAGCGCGTTCAAACCTGTAACCGCTTCCACACGGCGCACGCCAGCCGCAATGCCGCCCTCGCTGATGATTTTGAACAAACCAATATCGCCCGTCCGCGCAACGTGTGTACCGCCACACAATTCGGTTGAATACTCGCCCATCGTTACCACGCGCACGAAATCGCCGTATTTTTCACCAAACAACATCATCGCACCCGATTTTTGCGCGTCTTCAATAGACATCGTTTCCACTTTCACAGGCACGTTGGCGATGATTGCCGCGTTTACTTTGCGTTCAATTTGCGCGATTTCATCAGCCGTAATGGCTTGATTATGCGAAATATCAAAGCGCGTCACGTCCGAATTTTGCAGGCTGCCTTTTTGTTCAACGTGCGTACCCAACACATCGCGCAAGGCTTTGTGCATCAAGTGCGTTACGCTGTGGTTGCGTGTAATGCTGTCGCGGATGGCGTTATCCACTTCCGCGTTCACGGCGTCGCCCACTTTCAGGCTGCCTGAAACAACCGCGCCGAATTGACCTGTAACCGCCGCTTTGATTTTTTGCGTGTCGCGCACTTCAAAGCGATTTGCACCAGCAATAATATTGCCCACATCGCCCACTTGACCGCCACTTTCTGCGTAGAATGGGGTTTGGTCTAACACAACTGCGCCAGTTTCGCCTTCGCGCAATTCGTTCACGGCTTCGCTGCCTTTGTATAAGGCGATGATTTTCGCGCTGCCTGAACGGTTAGCGTAACCTGTAAATTCGGTGTCTGCGCCGTTGTAATCCAGTTGCGTATTGGCTTTGAAATTTTGTGCTGAACGAGCGCGAGTGCGTTGGGCTTCCATTTCGCGGTTGAAGCCGTCTTCGTCCATTTCCACATCGCGTTCACGGCAGATGTCGGCTGTCAAATCGTATGGGAAACCGTAAGTATCATACAATTTGAAAATCACTTCGCCTGATAATGTTTGAGTGCTTGTGTTTAAAGCGTTTTCCAATAAACCCATGCCTTTTTCCAACGTTTCGGCAAAACGGGTTTCTTCGTTTTTCAGCGCGTCCATGATTTGCGTTTGTTTTTCTTTCAATTCAGGGTAAGCGTCGCCCATTTCCTGAACCAAATCAGGCACTAATTTATGGAAAAATGCGCCTTTTTGACCCAATTTATAACCATGTCGCACCGCACGGCGAATAATGCGGCGCAACACATAACCGCGCCCTTCATTTGACGGCAACACACCGTCCGCAATCAAAAACGAACACGCACGAATGTGGTCGGCAATCACTTTCAAGCTCGGCACGTCCATGCTAAACGCCACGCCAGTCTCACGCGCCGCCGCTTTCACCAAATTTTGAAACAAATCAATTTCATAGTTGCTGTGAACGTGTTGTAATACCGCCGCCATACGCTCCAAGCCCATGCCCGTATCTACGGACGGTTTTGGCAACGGATTCATATTGCCTTGCTCGTCGCGGTTGAATTGCATAAACACGTTATTCCAAATTTCAATCCAACGGTCGCCGTCTTCTTCCGCGCTGCCTGGAATGCCACCCCAAATTTCTTCGCCGTGGTCGTAGAAAATTTCGGTGCAAGGACCGCAAGGACCTGTGTCGCCCATTTGCCAGAAGTTGTCGGACGCGTATTTCGCGCCTTTGTTGTCGCCAATGCGGACAATGCGCTCGGCTGGAATGCCGATTTCGTTGTGCCAAATGTTGTAAGCTTCGTCATCTTCCGCGTACACGGTTACAAGCAATTTTTCTTTTGGAATGTTCAACCATTCTGGCGATGTCAAAAATTCCCAAGCGTAATGAATGGCTTGTTGTTTGAAATAATCGCCAAACGAGAAATTACCCAACATTTCAAAAAAGGTGTGATGGCGAGCGGTGTAGCCCACGTTTTCCAAATCGTTGTGTTTGCCGCCTGCGCGTACGCATTTTTGGGCTGTTGTTGCGCGGGTGTAATCGCGTTTTTCAAAGCCTAAAAACACGTCTTTAAATTGGTTCATGCCTGCGTTTGTGAACAACAGGGTTGGGTCGTTGTGCGGTACTAATGATGATGAGCGGACAGGTTTGTGTCCTTTGCTTTCAAAGAATTGTAAGTATTTGCTGCGTAATTCAGATGTTTTCATTTGGTTGTTCGCTTGTGTCAAAAAAAGGGGAAAAGGGTTTTTCAGGCTGCCTGAAAAAAGGGGAAATCTTACTGTATTTTCAGGCTGCCTGAAAGGTTAAATCATTATATTGCAGCCTGAAAACTAGGCTTGAAACGCGGCAATCGCCACATCTTCGCCAGCCGCTGCGCTCAACACTTCGTTTAACACGTCAAAAAACTCACGTTCATCGCGTGTCGCAAGCCATTTATCGCCTTTGAGTGCAAAATGATAGCCACCACTTTTTGCCGCAATCCACAATTCTTGGTTCGGCGTGTGGCGGTTGATGATAATTTGCGTGCCGTCATCTGCTTCAATCGTTAAAACATTGCCTGCTGGAACACAATCAAAGTCATAGTTATCCAGCTCGTTTTCAATATATTCAAACATTGCGTCAGAATGTTGTAAAAATTCGGTTTCGGTCATGGTCTGTTTTCCTGTGTTAAAATTTGTGATATTTTGACAGCTTTCAGGCAGCCTGAAAAGAAAGTTTCCCATGAAAAAAATCATAGCGTTATTTATTTGTACCACCCTAGCCGCTTGCGGTTTTAAAGGCAATTTATATTTGCCAAAAGAAAACGATAAAAATCAATTTGATGTCATTCAAACAGGCATTGATTTCCGCAAACCAAACACCGCTCCACAAACCGCCAGCCAACCTGCCACATCAGAGAGCCAAAACCATGAGTAAAACCTGCGAACAAGTCCCTTTCACGCAACTCGCCGAACAATACGGCACGCCTTTATATGTTTACAGCCAAAGCGCCTTAACGGACGCATACCGCGCCTATGAAACCGCGTTTTCAGGCTGTAAACCCCTGATTTGCTACGCCGTGAAAGCCAACGGCAATTTAAGCGTATTGAAACACTTTGCCGCATTGGGTAGCGGTTTTGACACCGTGTCAGGCGGTGAAATTGCGCGCGCATTAGCAGCAGGTGCAGACGCAAGCAAAATCATCTATTCAGGCGTGGGCAAACGCATTCAAGAAATCGCGTATGCGTTGGACGTGGGCATTAAATGCTTCAACGTGGAAAGTCTGCCCGAGCTAGACCGAATCAACGAAGTGGCTGGCATGATGGGCTTAACCGCGCCGATTTCATTGCGTATCAACCCCGATGTGGACGCGAAAACGCACCCCTACATATCCACAGGTTTGAAAGCCAACAAATTCGGCATCGCCATGGCAGACGCAGAACGCGCTTACCAATACGCAAGCAGCCTGAAAAATTTGAAAATTATCGGCATTGATTGCCACATCGGTTCACAATTAACCGAGTTGTCTCCCTTGGTGGAAGCGTGTGAACGCATGTTGGCACTGGTGGACAAACTGGCGGCTCAAGGCATAAAACTGGAACATATCGACTTAGGCGGCGGCGTGGGCATTGTTTACAAAGACGAGCAAACGCCTGATTTGGCGCAATACGCGGCAGAAGTGGAAAAAATGCTGGCAAGTCGCAGCTTGGGTTTGGTGTTAGAACCAGGGCGCAGCTTGGTGGGCAATGCTGGCACGTTGCTGACGCGCGTGGAATTTGTGAAACGCGGCGAAGAGAAAAATTTTGTGGTGGTGGACGCGGCGATGAACGATTTAATGCGCCCTGCGTTGTATCAAGCGTATCATCATATTGAAAATGCAGAAGAAACCACGCAGCCTGAAATTTTGGCAGATGTGGTCGGCCCGATTTGCGAAACGGGCGATTTTATCGGCAAAGAGCGCATGATTGCAGCGAAAACGGGCGATGTGCTGCTGGTTCGCAGCGTGGGCGCGTATGCGTCTAGCATGGCGAGCAACTACAATGCACGTGGTCGTGCGGCGGAAGTGATGGTGAATGGCGCGGAGCATAAATTGGTTCGCCGCCGTGAGAATATTGATGATTTAATAGCGTTGGAACGTGATTATTTGTGATTGCAGCCTGAAAGCTTTTTCAGTGCGTAGAATGGGCTTCAACCCATCAATCAATACAAACCGCAATTTTACAATGGACTAAAGCCCATCCTACGCAGAAATACAAAAAGCAGCCTGAAAATATAGCTGATGCCCTTATTTTTTAATACAAGGCAACAACGCCCACCGTGTACATCTAGTACATAAGAGTGTTGGCAATGCTGTATTAAAAGATAAGGGCATTAACTATAGTTTTCAGGCTGCTTTTTGTTTACTCACGTGGAAATCTAGCAATTTTTCCCTGTAATACTCGTATTGCTTTTGGCGCAACTGGATTTCTCGCGGCAATGCCTCATTGATTTGAGTAGCCAAATCATCAAATTTATCCAAAATAGCGACAATTTGGGTTTGAATTTCTAACGGAGGAACGGGAATGGGAATGCTGTTTAAATTCTGCTTATTTAATTTTGGCTGTGCTGCCCCCGAAATATAATCCTTTAAATCTATGGAATTAAAATAATATTCCACAAATTTTCTTTCTGCGTATGTGTCAAATTTCAAAACGTGCGCGTGATTGTTTACCCAACTTTTTCCACTCACGCTAAAAGCAATTGGTGTACTTCTTGCCAACAAATTTGCGCCGTCTTCAGAAATCAACAAATAGTCTCCGTCAAACAGATAATCTTTCACATAATCCACAATTCCCGACGCGCCGTAATAAGGAATATCGCCACTTTCGCGTAAAGTGCTTTTAATCGGCTTTCTTTTTGCATCTAAATTTTCTGCGATTTTATCTAAGGTTTTCCATTGCACATCGCAGCCTGAAAATGGGTTTTGTGGATGTTCACAATTCAGGAGTAAGTCTCTGTAATACGTGTATTGTTTGGCTCGCAATGCTTGCTCTTTGGCTAATTCTGCAATGAGTTTTGTGTTGAGTGATGAAAATTGGTCTAGCAAATCGGCAATTTTTTGTTGAACGTGAAGCGGTGGAATGGGGATTTGCAGGTTCACCAATTCTGACTTAGCTAACGTGGGAATACCTGCACCGTATTGTTTTTCCATAAAATCACGTTGCTTCATTTTCAAAAAATGGAAAACGTAGCGATTAAGTGTAATTGTTTCATCAGGTAACACAACAAACGCATGCGCACCAGCAAAAAAAGGCGTTTGCAACCAATTAACAAAACCAGCACTTGCTCCGCCTTGGCTAATCACAATTTTGTCCGCAGTATAGTTGTATTCATGCCAATAACCTGACAGACTCATACCGCCATTGATAACAGGGTAATCACCTGTTTCTGACAGTACTTTTTTATTGAGTTGCTTGCCTTTTTCTATTTTTGCCACTTCCCCCAACGGCTTCCACTCCACTTTTTCACCTTGTAAAAACCTATCCAATATTCTATTTACTTGCATTGTTTTGTCCTTATTTTGTGCTTTCAGGCTGTGTTTTCACGTTCCTTTTGCGCTTTTTTACTCGGTTGCCCATACTTCGCCCAAGCCACCACGCGCCGCCAATCTTCCGCACTCAACATATCCGCAAACACCCATTGCCAAATCACGCCGTGGCTCGTTTCCCATTTCAAGCAACACGCTGCGCTGGTGATGAAACTGCCTGCGCCCAATTTCGCTTCCCAAGCCAAATCGTCTGCAAAAATCGCCGCAAAACCCTGCTCGTCCACCACCAAACGGTGCACAAAAAGCGGCGGTTCGCGCCATGCCAAAGCCGTTGTTGCCAAAATTGCCAGCAGCAACACTATTTTCAGGCTGCCTGAAAACATCATCGCCACCAAAACAAACAACCACGCGCCAAAGCACATTGCGCCCCACCGCCGCCAGCGAGATGGCGCAAATGCCACCGAAAATCCGCCCATTTATTCCGCCGAAACTTCCGCCATCGGCGCAACTGAAGACACTTGCAATTCTGCGTCTTCCAAGTCCAAAACCATGTCGTGCACTTCCAATTCAAAGAAACGCCAGAAGTTTTCCAAGCTCAAATCTTTGGGATACAACTCGGTTTCTGCCACCCAGCTTGCCAATTCTGCTACAAAAATTTGTTTGTAACGCTCGTCAAAATACGAAATGGCTTCTTCTGGCGTGTCAAACACGGGCACTAAAAATACGCTGCAATTTGAACGCAATTGCGCCAAAGTTAAATCAGGCAAGTTGTCGTCTGTGCCGTTGAGCCAATCCAAAAAAACTTGAGTGGGTTTCAACACCACCGCGCTTCTGTCCACGAAAAACATTCGCAAATCCTTTCAATTAAAAAATGGGATTTTACCTGAAATTGCGCGTAGGTCGGATTCCTGAATCCGACGTTTTTGCTTGTGAGCATATTGTTGGATACAAGTATCCAACCTACGGTTAAAAATTTGTGGGATTTTGAATGTGAATGCAGGTGTGCCCCGCGCACCAAAATATTCAGGCAGCCTGAAAATAATCAACAAAACAAATCTCTATCTTTCAAACACAGCCCGAAAACTCAAACTACATTAAACTACAAATAATTTCAATCAAGAAAACTTTGCCATAAAATAGCGTAAAATTATCTTAAAAATAAAATTTATAACAAAACAAAAGCTAAAATTTCCCCACAAAAAGCATTTTCAGACAGCCTGAAACACTTTTCACACCCCAAACCCCCAAAATCCCCAAAATTTAAACTTGCAAATTTCACATGATTACATTATAAAACACTCCCGTCTGAAGTCGCGGACACTCTCTAACTTTATCGAAATAGGACACCCAAAATGGCTGAAAACTATGTAATCTGGTTTGAAAACTTACGCATGACTGACGTAGAACGTGTTGGCGGCAAAAACGCATCGCTGGGCGAAATGATTTCGCAACTTGCCAGCAAAGGCGTGCGCGTGCCTGGTGGTTTCGCCACCACTGCTGAAGCCTACCGCGCTTTCTTGGCACACAACGGCTTGAACGAGCGCATTTCCGCCGCTCTCGCTGCGCTGAATGTGGACGACGTAACCGAGTTGGCGCGTGTGGGCAAAGAAATCCGCCAATGGATTTTGGAAACGCCATTCCCCGAACAGCTCAACCAAGAAATTGAAACCGCGTGGAACAAATTGGTGGCAGACGCAGGCACAGACAAAATTTCAGTTGCTGTGCGTTCATCAGCCACGGCAGAAGATTTGCCCGACGCTTCGTTTGCAGGGCAACAAGAAACCTTCTTGAACATCAATGGCTTGGAAAACGTAAAAGAAGCCATGCACCACGTTTTCGCATCTTTGTATAACGACCGCGCCATTTCCTACCGCGTTCACAAAGGTTTTGCGCATGATGTGGTGGCATTGTCGGCAGGCGTTCAGCGCATGGTGCGTTCGGATAGCGGCGCATCTGGCGTGATGTTCTCGATTGACACGGAAAGCGGTTTTGAAGACGTGGTGTTCATCACATCGTCTTACGGTTTGGGCGAAACGGTGGTACAAGGCGCGGTGAACCCTGATGAATTTTATGTTCACAAACCAACCTTGAAAAAAGACAAACCTGCGATTTTGCGTAAAACCATGGGTTCAAAACTCATCAAAATGGTGTTTACCGACAGCGTTCAGGCTGGCAAATCGGTGCAAACGGTGGACGTTCCCGAAGCCGAGCGCAAACAGTTTTCTATCAGCCCTGAAGAAATCACAGAATTGGCGAAATATGCCGTGATGATTGAAGAACATTACGGTCGCCCAATGGATATTGAATGGGGTCGCGATGGCTTGGACGGCAAACTTTACATCTTGCAAGCGCGTCCTGAAACCGTGAAATCACAAGAAAAAGCGGCTGGCAATGTGTTGCGCCGTTACTTAATTTCGGGCGACAAAAAAGTGTTGGCGCAAGGTCGTGCGATTGGGCAAAAAGTCGGCAAAGGCGTGGTGCGCGTGGTGCAAGATGCGTCGCAAATGAACATCGTTCAGGCTGGAGATATTTTGGTAACCGACATGACTGACCCTGATTGGGAACCCGTGATGAAACGTGCGGCAGCAATCGTTACCAATCGCGGTGGACGCACTTGCCACGCAGCAATTATTGCGCGTGAATTGGGGATTGCGGCGGTAGTCGGCTGCGGCGATGCGACTGAGAAACTAACTTCAGGCACAGAAGTAACCGTGTCTTGCGCGGAAGGCGACACAGGTTTCATTTATGAAGGCTTGTTGCAAGTGAATGTGGACGAAGTGTCGCTGGACAAAATGCCCAAATCGCCTGCCAAAATTATGATGAACGTGGGCAACCCAGAAATGGCGTTTTCGTTTGCCAACTTGCCAAGCGAAGGCATTGGTTTGGCGCGTATGGAATTTATCATCAACCGCCAAATCGGCATTCACCCACACGCGCTTTTGAAATTTGACGAACAAGAACCTGAATTGCAGGCTGAAATCACGGAGCGTATTGCAGGTTATGCGTCGCCAGTCGATTTTTATGTGGATAAAATCGCGGAAGGCGTGGCAACTTTGGCAGCATCGGCTTATCCGAAAAAAGTCATCGTACGTATGTCTGATTTCAAATCCAATGAATACGCGGGTTTGCTCGGCGGCGCAAAATACGAACCGCACGAAGAAAACCCAATGTTGGGCTTCCGTGGCGCAGCGCGTTATGTTTCGGAAGACTTTAAACCTGCGTTTGCCTTGGAATGTCGTGCGTTGAAATATGTGCGCGATGAAATGGGTTTGACGAATGTGGAAATGATGATTCCGTTTGTGCGCACACTAAAAGAAGCCGAAGAAGTGATTAAAGTATTGAAAGAAAATGGTTTGGAACGCGGCAAAAACGGCTTGCGCTTGATTATGATGTGCGAAGTGCCAAGCAACGCCTTGTTAGCCGAACAATTCTTGAAATATTTTGATGGTTTCTCCATCGGTTCAAACGATATGACGCAACTGACTTTGGGCGTGGACCGTGACAGCGGTGGCCCAATCGCCAGCACGTTTGACGAACGCAACGCGGCTGTGAAAGTGATGTTGCACTTGGCGATTTCCACTTGCCGTCGTTTGAATAAATATATTGGTATTTGTGGACAAGGCCCGTCTGACCATCCTGATTTTGCCAAATGGTTAGTGGAAGAAGGGATTGAAACCCTGTCGCTGAATCCTGATACCGTGGTGGAAACTTGGTTGTATTTGGCTCGTGAATTGGGCGAGAAAGAGTGAGTCCGTGAAGTAATGGTAGGATGGGCTTCAGCCCACAATTTAGCCATTCTGCAAAAATTTCATCACTCAATTGATGGGCTGAAGCCCATCCTACAACTTGAAAAATCAAAAGCAGCCTGAAAACGCATTTTCAGGCTGCTTTCACTATTTTCAGGCTGCCAACCATTCTTCAATTCGTGTTTTCAACGCGTTCGCGCTCAAACCCAAATCGTTCAACAGAATAGCCGTATCACCATGCCCTGTGACCACATCAGGAATGCCGCACAACAAAGTCGGTTTCAGGCTGCCACGGTTTGCCAATACTTCCAGCACCGCGCTGCCTGCGCCGCCTTGCACCGCGTTTTCTTCCACGCAAACCAAATAATCATGCGTTTGCGCCAGTTGCACCAACAAATCTTCATCAATCGGTTTCACAAAACGCATATCCGCCACGGTTGCGTCTAGCTGCTCCGCCACTTCCAGCGCGGCATGAACCATGCTGCCAAACGCAATCAGTGCCACTTTTTTCCCTTCACGGCGCACAATCCCTTTGCCAACTGGAACGGTTTTCAGGCTGCCTGAACATGCCCTTCCGCGCCCCATGCCGCGTGGATAACGCACCACAGTTGGCTGATTGAGTGCGTAACACGTGGTCAGCAAATCGCGGCATTCTTGTTCATCACTCGGCGCGGCAATCACCAAATTCGGCACGCAGCGCAAGAAACTGTAATCGTAAACGCCCGCATGAGTCGGACCGTCTGCGCCCACAATGCCCGCTCTGTCCACAGCAAATAACACGGGCAGATTTTGCAGCGCGACATCGTGCAGCAGTTGGTCGTAAGCGCGTTGCAAGAATGTGGAGTAAATCGCGACAACGGGTTTCGCGCCTTGCGTTGCCAAACCTGCGGCGAAGGTTACAGCATGTTGCTCGGCGATACCCACATCAAAACAGCGCGTTGGGAATTGTTTTTCATAGGCGACTAAGCCGCTGCCTTCGGTCATCGCTGGGGTAATCGCCACTAGTTTTTCATCGGCGGTGGCTTGCTCAATCAGCCATTGCCCGAACACTTCGGTATAAGTTGGCGGCGTGGTTTTCAGGCTGCCTGAATCTTGTGTAGCGGCTGCCGTTTTGCCAATCGCGTGGTATTTCACAGGGTCGTTTTCGGCGAGTTTGTAGCCTTGCCCTTTTTTGGTGATGACGTGCAGCAGTTGTGGGCCTTTTTTGCTGCGTAATTCGCGCAATACGGCAACGAGTTGTTCCACGTTATGCCCGTCCACCGCGCCTGTGTATTCAAAACCAAAGTCTTCAAACAGCGATAAACTTTGTTGCACGCGCTCGCTTTCACTTGCCATGGCTTTGATGGTGTGTTCGGCTTTTTCTGCGATTTCTTTCACGGCTGGGAGTTTATCCAACACTTTGGCGGACTGGTTTTTGATGTTGTGCAACACGCCGCGCATATCGCGCATAACGTGGCGCGCCAAGTGTTTGGGCAACGCGCCGACGTTTGGGGAAATGGACATTTCGTTGTCGTTTAAAATCACGAGTAAATTCACGTCCATATCGCCTGCGTTGTTTAGGGCTTCAAAGGCTTGTCCTGCGGTCATCGCGCCATCGCCGATAATGGCAACGCTGCGGTTTTCGCTGCCTGAAAGTTTGTCGGCAACTGCCATGCCCAACGCTGCGCCGATGGAGGTGGACGAGTGTCCTACGCCAAAGTCGTCGTATTCGCTTTCGCTGCGTTTGGGAAAACCTGCCAATCCTTTGTATTGGCGCATGGTGTTCATGCGGTCTTTGCGTCCTGTGAGGATTTTGTGCGGATAGGTTTGATGCCCCACGTCCCAAACTAGGTGGTCGTTTGGCGTGTTGTAAACATAATGCAGGGCGACGGTGAGTTCTACTGCGCCTAAATTGCTGGCGAAATGTCCGCCTGTTTGCGGAATGGTTTGCAATAAAAATTCGCGCAATTCTGCGGCAACTTGATTCAACTGTGCTTCTGGCAGCGTGCGTAAATCGGCAGGGGAGTGAATGCGGTCGAGCAATGGCGTGTTCATAGAGTGTTATCGCGTGTAATTGAAAAATGGGGGAAATTATACTGCTATTTGCAGTTTTCAGGCTGCAAATGTATTGCGTTAGATTTTGCGGTTGAACGTGGCGTTGCGCCGCCACACCCACGCTTTGGGTTGCTGAAAGGTAACGGTTTGCAGCCTGAAAATAAATTGTCGGATTCGAGAATCCGACCCACAGCGAGAGTTTCAGGCTGTATTTATTGTGCATAAAAAATTTCAGGCTGCAAATTAAATTGCAGCCTGAAAATCTTAATAGCGTTGTTCGTCCAAACGCAATAGGCGAATGCACAAACCGAGTCCAACCAAGCCTGCAATCATGTAAATCACATAAGAGAGTCCGTGCCACATGCCAAAACCGCCGCCGATGAGGGAATGCAGCCAGTTGCTTTGTTGCGTTTTTAATGCGGCAATCACGGGGCTGAACAGGAATTGGTTTACGGCAATCAACACCAGCAACACAATCGTCCACGCTGGAATGCGGCTTTTGTCGTAGCTGCGGCGTTGGTTATCTTGACGAGCGATAATGAACACCAGCAGCCATGCGAGCAAGCCAAACCAGTTCACAATGCTGAATAACACGCCTGCGATATTGCCTGCGAGTATTTTGCCGTCACTTAAATGGCTCAGTTTGCTGAAGATGTTGTAGGCGGCGATACCAAAACCGATGTGTACGCCTAGCCAAATGCTGATGAGTAATGCGGATAAACGGCGCATAGTTGATTTCTCCTGAGTCAAAATAAGGGCTTATCATAAGGGAAACAAGGGGCGACTGACAATTCATTCGCCCCTTGTGAGTATCCAAGTTTAGATGTATTCAACCGTCAAAATTTCGTATTCGCGCACGCCGCTTGGGGCTTGCACTTCGGCAACGTCGCCTTCTTCTTTGCCAATCATGGCGCGTGCAATCGGTGAGTTCACGGCAATGCGGCGCATTTTGATATCGGCTTCGTCGTCGCCTACGATTTGATATGTGGTTTCTTCATCGGTTTCTAAATCCAATACGGTTACGGTTGCGCCAAATACGATGCGTCCGTCTGCGTGGATTTCTTTGGGGTCGATGATTTGGGCGATGGCTAATTTGCCTTCTAATTCTGCAATGCGTCCTTCAATAAAGCCTTGTTTTTCTTTGGCGGCTTCGTATTCGGCGTTTTCAGACAAGTCGCCGTGTGAACGAGCTTCGGCAATCGCGGCGATGATTTCTGGACGAGCAACGCTTTTGAGTTGTTGCAATTCGGCTTTTAGTAATTCTGCGCCTTTGATGGTTAAAGGGATTTTGTTCATGGGGAGCTCCGTTGGCAACTTTTCAGGCTGCCTGAAAAATAAAAATGGTTTTAAAAGCTGCTCAAAAAGCAGCCTGAAAAGATGTAATAAAAAGGCAAGCCGCAGGGAACTGTGCGGCTTGCTCGTTATCTGTTGTGTTGGGCGTATTTTACCAAATCAGGCGAAATTAACGCAAGGGTTGCATACCCAAATGTTCTAACAAAAAGTTGGTGAATGCTGGATTGCGTGGTTTGTCTTCCATGTTTTTCCAGCGTTGTTGCCAACCGCGAACAGCGTTTTCAATATAAGCGCGCGATTGCTCTTGGTTAATTTCGCCGCGTTGGCTGTCCACGGCAGCTTTTAGATACACTTGGTAAACGCTGTCGTCCACAGTGTTATGACCTACCAAGCTCACACGATAGCGGTCCAATAATTTTGCAGCTTGCACTTTGGTGATTTTGCCTGAACCAACTTGCGTACCCAATTCGTTGGCTTTGGCGCGCAGTTTTGCCACATCGCTCCAATGGCTGGCGGCAAGTGAGTATTTTTTAGGGGCTTGAACAGTGCCTGAAGTTGAAGAAGTGAATATTTGCGTAACCTCTGTTCCTGTGTCGCCTAAGCTACATGCTGAAAGAACGAAAGCTGCCAAAATGCTGGCTGAAAGATGTCGTTTTTTCATAATTTGTGTCTCCATTTAAGGTTTGTTAATAATTAAAATATAGTTAATTAAAATAAAAATAGGACCAGTAACACATCTGTGAAATTATCATAACTAGGCAAAATTGAACGCATATATTTCTTAATATTTGCCCATGTTTTTTCTATTGGATTTCATTCAGGCGAATAAGGTGCAAGCGGGAGCAACTAAACATCTCAGCCATTTCATAGAGATAAGCATCAGGATTTTGTTCAATATATTGTTTGAGTGCTTGCGTATCCAATTTAGTGGCATTTTGCCCTTTGAGACTTGATGTTTCAGGCTACCTGTTTGTTCTTCTAATCTAATCCAAAGGTAAAGCGTATTTCTTGAGATACCATAGGTTTTGGCAACTTTACTTGCATTGCTATATTGCTTGTAACAATTTAATGCTTTTTCTTGTAAATCAATTAAATATGCCATTTTATGACCTTAAAGATAAAATTAGAATTGTACTATTTTATTTTGAATTTACTATATCAACAAATCGTAGATGAGAAATATGTTTTCAAAACACAAATCTTACCTGATTTTTTCCATACTGACAAAATGACGCAGCCTGAAAAAAAGCAGCCTGAAAGCATTTTCAGGCTGCTTTGTGTTTGATTAAGCCAAATCTGCATACAACGCGGTTGATAAATAACGCTCACCATAAGAAGGCAACACGGTAACAATCAACTTGCCTGCGTTTTCAGGTTTTTTCGCCAACTCGATTGCGCTCCAAACGGCTGCGCCAGATGAAATCCCTGCCAACAAGCCTTCTTGTGCTGCCAACGCGCGCGCGGTTTCCAATGCGGCTTCGTTTGGCACTTTCACGATTTCGTCATAAATTTGCGTGTTCAATGTATCAGGCACAAAACCTGCGCCCAAACCTTGAATCACGTGAGAACCTTTCGCACCGCCGCTCAGCACAGCAGATGCTTCAGGCTCAACGGCAACGATTTTCACATTTGGATTTTTCGCTTTTAAGGTTTCGCCCACGCCAGTCAATGTGCCGCCTGTGCCGACACCTGCCACAAAAATATCCACTTTGCCATCTGTATCGCGCCAAATTTCTTCGGCTGTTGTTTTGCGGTGGATTTCTGGGTTGGCTGAGTTTTCAAATTGGCGTGGCATGAAGTACACATCAGGATTGTTGTCCACAAATTCTTGCGCTTTGGCAATCGCACCGTTCATGCCTTCTGCGGCTGGGGTCAGCACTAATTCTGCGCCATAAGCACGCAACAACATGCGGCGTTCTTTGCTCATGCTCTCGGGCATGGTAATCACTAATTTGTAACCTTTTGCCGCGCAAACCATTGCCAAGCCAATGCCTGTGTTGCCTGAAGTAGCTTCCACAATAATGCTACCCTCTTTGATTTTGCCTTCTTTTTCGGCAGCTTCAATCATGGCAAACGCAATGCGGTCTTTCACACTGCTGCCTGGATTAAAGTATTCTAATTTCACGGCGATACGGGCGTTCAAGCCTTCGGTTAATTTGTTTAATTGAACCAATGGGGTGTTGCCGATTAAGTCAATCACGCTGTTTGCGATGTTCATGTTGGTATCCTTAAGTGATTTATAAAAATATGGTGCGATGTTACGCCTTGCTCTTTTACATATAAAGGAATTTATATTGCTTTATTTTATAACTAACGGCTATAAGTTGAAGCACTTATTCTTTTCTACTGCGTTGGCTAGCCTTGTTGTACTGCTGTACTATCTGCGGCTCGCCGCCTTGTATAAAAAAATAATTGCTTCAACTATAATACGCATTTTTTTCTTTCAGGCTGCCTGAAATGTCGCAAAATCATCATCTTCTGTTTTTCAACGTAGCGCGTGTGGCGTGGCTGCTGCTGATTGGCTTAACGCTGCTTTGGGACGCGTTTTTCAATCCATTGCACACTGGTCGCGTGTTGCTGCTGCTCAAATTACTGCCCTTGCTGCTGCCCTTGCGCGGAATCCTATCGGGCAAAATTTACACTTATCAATATTGTTCCATGCTCGTGATGATGTATTTCATTGAAGGCGTGATGCGCTTGTGGGACGTTCAGGCGGTTTCGCGTGTGTGCGCGGCGGCAGAAGTGCTGCTGTCCGTCATTTTTTTTATTGGCTGCCTGAAATATTTGCAACATTTTAAAATCAAGAAAGCGAAATCATGAATCACTCTTTGTTTTCTCGCCAAACTTGGCCGCTGTGGCTGGGCGTGTTGTTGGTTGCGGTTGTGCCGCAGCTTTCCATTTGGCGAACTGGCCCGCTCTCTAGTTTCTTTTTGGAAGCAGGCGCGTTGTTGTTTGCTTTGGTGTTTGTGGTGCTAACCGCTGTTTCAGGCAGCCTGAAAAGCAAGTTGCCTGATTCATCGTGGTATTTTTTGATTTTGGCGGCATTTTGGGCGGTTCAAGCCCGTGCCATGAATTTGCCTTATTTGGGCATGAGCGACATGGTTTCTTGGACGTTTGTCATCATTGCGCTGATGTGTTGGGCGTGTCGCAGTTGGGTGCTGAAGCTGGGCGCAGAACGGGTGATTTCTGTGTTGGCTGGCGCATTGCTGGTCGGCAGTTTGGCGCAAGCGACTGTGGGCTGGCTGCAATACACAGGTTGGGCGAGCAAATTTAGCGGCTATTTGATGTATCGCGCGGGGATTGTGGAAGGACAGTTGGCGCAGCGCAATCACTTCGCGCATTATTTGATGTGGGGCGTGTTGTCGGCTGGCTGGCTGTGGTCGCAACGCCGATTGGCGGCTTGGTTGGCACTGCCTGCGATGTTTTACATTGCGGCAACGATGGGGCTGACAGGTTCGCGCACAGTGTTTGGTTATATGTTGGCGATGTTGCTGCTTTTGCCTGTTTATCGCGTGATTTCAGGCTGCAAAAGCAATCGCACAGTGTTGATGCTGGGCATTGCGGCGGCGGTTGTGTTGCTGTGCCAATTTGCGATTGAGCCAGCGTTGGCATTGTTCCGTGATGCCAACTTAACCAGTGCGGCAGAACGCATTTCGCACGGTTCGCAAATTGAAGGCTCGGGGCGCGGCTACGAATGGCGCAAAGCGTGGATGACGTTTTTGTCTGCGCCTTTGTTGGGACACGGTTGGGGCAGTTATTCGCTGTATGGTTTTTTGACCAATGCTTATCCCACCACGTTCCGCCCGTATGAAAACAACGTATTATTTACCCACAGCCACAATTCGTTTTTGAACTTGCTGGCAGAAATGGGAATTGTGGGAACGGCGTTGGTGTTGGTTGGTTTGCTGTATTCCGTTCGCGGCAGCCTGAAACGTACCAATAGCCCTAATGGATTGTTTTTATTGGCATTATTGAGCGTTTCGCTGGTGCATAGCGTGCTGGAATATCCGCTTTGGTACATTTATTTTCTCGTGCCATTTGCCCTATTTATCGGGTTTACACCGCCTGCGGACAACGAGGAAACGCAACCACTTTCAGGCAGCCTGAAAATCTATAACGCAGCTGCATTGATTGCCGTAGCATTTTTGGTAACGGGTATTGTGCGACTGGGTTTTGCTTACGAAACGCTACGCAAGTTTTCAGGCAGCAGCAATGTGAGCGTGGTGGAACGCACCGATAATATTGTTGGCTTGCTAACAATTGCGAAAACCGAGCCGATGTTGCGCTATTACGCGCAGTTGCAGTTGGCGAATTATGTAAACCCAATGGATTCGCGTATGCCAGAATGGGCGCTGGAACACATAGGCGAAACCATGCAATATCGCCCGTATGCCAATGCGCATAAATACGCTATGGCGGCTTATCGCGCAGGCAAAATCAAAGAAGCGAAAGACTGGATGATTTTGATGTATCACTATTATCCGAGCAAAATGCCCGCGTATGCGTCACCGATTATGAACACGGATTATTATCCTGAATTGCGCGAAGACTATACGCGTGAATGCAAGGCGTATTATGCGAGCATGAATAAATTGCCGATTTGTGCCGAAGCATTGCCAACGGAAAAATCTATTTTGAAGATGCCAGCATCTGCGAAGAAATAAGGAAAAAGCAGCCTGAAAAATATTTTTTCAGGCTGCTTTTTTTGGTAAAATTTGGCTGTTCAAGCAAGGGAAAAACCATGAAATATCAACGCGCTATTCAATCCATCAATCTGATTGACATCGTTTCATTTTCGCTGAGTTTTATCGTGCTGATTTTAGGGCTGCCGTTTGTGTTGAGTATTGAAGAAAACTTGTTTCAAGATTCGCTGCTGGTGTTTGTTCCCATATTTATCACATTGGGTATTCAAAAAACTCAGAAACGGCATTATCTGCGTAAACAAGGTTACACCCTGCCGCAAATCACCCGATTCAGAACCATTATTCAACGTGCAAACAAGAAAAAGGCTTGGACAAGCCTTTCTATTTTCTTAATCATCATAGTGATTGTTACTGCCATTGCTAGCACGCTGAGAATCATGCAGCCTGAAAATCCCATTTCCCAATTATTGAGACACAGTTCCATTTATCGCTATTACTGCACCGCAATCATGCCTATGTTTATAGGGAATGCTGTAGGCAATTATCTGTTTTTCAAAAAACGGTTTTCCAAAAAATAAGAATACCCACGCATTCACAATATGCGTGGGTATTTTTCAGGCTAAAACTTTTGCGAAACCTCGTAAGGTGGGATTTATCCCACCATTTTTAAACGATTTTGCAGCCTGAAAATAAGGTTAGCTGATATTTTTCAGTTTCTTTAGTGGGATAAATCCCACCTTACGCAAATTTTGCAAAGGTTTCAGGCTGCCTTTACCCTCAAAACTCCCTCACCATCACACGCCCAATTTCATGCCAAAACCCATCAGGTCGCCGCACCACTTGAGCGAATAAACCCGTTTTCAGGCTGCCTGAAAGTGCCGCCAAATCCACCGTTTGAGCAAAATCCACACGCGCAGGCGCAAGCCATTCCAAGCGCGGCAATTCATAAAAGCGGCTCTCTTCCACAAACTGCTGCCATTGCGCCACATCGTCAATCAAAACCCCATTCCACGCATTTACCGCAAAAATATCATCAGCTTTCAGGCTGCCTGAATGCGAAAAGCCCATTCCGCGCACCACACTTACCCGTTTTTCAATTTTCGTTTTATGTGAAGACAAAGCCAACTGCAACGGCAATTTCCGATATTTCGCCAGCAGCGTATCTTCCGCATTCAGTCCCACCATATTTTCAGGCTGCCCGTCCGCACCGCCAAAATACTTGCAACACAGTTCCACATGATAAACGCAGCCTGCAAGCTCAACCACAAAATCCAACGCACCCAAAGTTTCGCCCGTTTCAGGCTGCACAATCGGCAAATTTTGCGCCAATAATTCCGCGTGCGGCGCGTGTTGAAACCAATACGCCAACAAGTTTTCCGCAAATATTCCCAATCGCGGTGCAAACACGTTTTCAGGCAGCCTGAAATCAGGATTATCGTCCCATTCCAGCAGCAAACGAAAACCCTGTTCGCCCAGCAATGCTTTTACGGGCAACTCGCAACCCGTTTGCCAAAGCGGCGGCGCAGTCAGCACGCTCGCCAATGCGCGAACATGAGGATTTTTTAGTCGCCACCACAGCGCGTCTTGTGAATAAATCATAACGTTTCCTTCCTTTCAGGCTACCAACAACACTTCAATCTCTTTCGCACCCGTGTCTTGCACCACGCGAACCATGCCTTCTTTCACCAATTCCAGCAGCGCGATGAAATTCACCACCACATCAGCTGCACCTTTTTCAGGGTCAAACAAGGCGGTGAACATCGTTGTTCCCTTGTCGTTTAAATGACGCAAAATCGCCGTCATGCGTTCACGCACGGACACGGCTTCTTGCACCACAGAATGGCTGCGTGTGTGTTTGCTGCGCGACAAAATCGCCAGCCACGCTTGTGTTAAATCGGCAATTTGCACTTCTGGCAAACGCTCTTCGGTGGCGATTTCTAGCGGCAAATACACCCAACCAAAATCGCGTCCTGCGCGTGGCAATGCGTCCAAGCCTTGCGCGGCAAGTTTCATTTGTTCGTAAGCCAACAAACGGCGGACTAATTCGGCGCGTGGGTCAGTTTCTTCTTCCAGCTCGGCTTTTTCAGGCTGCGGTAATAATAGGCGTGATTTAATTTCGATTAACACGGCTGCCATGAGCAAATATTCGGCTGCCAAATCAAATTGTTGCGCTTGCATTTGGTTGATGTAGCCGAGATATTGCTCGGTAATTTTGAGCATGGGAATGTCCAGCACGTCTATGTTTTGCTTGCGGATAAGGTATAGCAGCAAATCTAGCGGACCTTCAAAGCTGTGCAGCACGACTTTGAGCGCATCTGGTGGTATGAATAAATCTTGGGGAATGTCGGTAACAGGTTGCCCGAAAATATAGGCGAATGCGGATTGTGTCATGGTTTTCAGGCTGCGTTTTTATGTGGTGAAAATGGAACGTCGGCGACTCACCGACGCTCCAGTGGTTTTCAGGCTGCGTTTTGTCCCAAAGTAACACGGTCTAATCCTGCTAAATCGGGCAGCGTTTGCACATAGGTAAATCCGTTTTCTTGCAAAATTTGACGGACGGCTGCGCCTTGGTCGTAACCGTGTTCGAGCAACAAATAGCCGCCGTGGCGCAAGTAACGCGGTGTTTGGGCGGCAATCGTGCGAATATGGGACAAGCCGTCTGCGAAATCGGTGAGTGCGTGGCTGGGTTCAAAACGCAAATCGCCTTGTTGCAAATGTTCATCGTGTTGCTCAATATAAGGCGGATTGGACGCTATCACGTCCACGCTGTTTTCAGGCAGCCTGAAAACGGTTGCGGCTTCGCACCATGAACCTTGTGCAAATTGAACTTTGGCTTGCAGCGCGGCAGCGTTTTGCTGGGCGATTTGTAGCGCGTCTTCACTGATATCGCTGGCGTACACGGTTGCGCTGGGGCGTTCTAATGCGCTGCTGACGGCAATAATGCCGCTGCCTGTGCCCATGTCCCACAAAATGCCGTTTTCAGGCAGCCTGAAAAGTGCGGCTTCTAGCAGGTATTCGGTTTCAGGGCGTGGAATTAACACGGCTGGGGAAACTTGGAACGTGCGTCCGTAAAATTCGCGTGTGCCGAGCAGATAGGCGATAGGTTCGCCTTGTTCGCGGCGTTGGGCGAGTTGGTCTAGGGCGATTTTTTGGGCTTCAGGCAGCGTGTCGTTGTCGCGTGTGATGAGCTGGGCGTGGGTGTAGCCTGTGATGTGTTGCAGCAATAATCTGGCTTCTAAACGGGTAATTTTGCAACCTGAAAGCCATTGTGCAATGGTTTCAGGCTGCATTATTGCGTTCCCATTTGGTTTTTCGTGCAACTACCATTTTGTTGTCGGTGTATTTCAGGCTGTCTAAATGCAGTAGCCACACGTCGCTATCCATGAGTTTGGCGGCTGGGACTGTGCCTGTGTACACATTGCGAAATTGGGCGCGGCGTGGGTCGTCTTGTTCTAATAATTCGGCGCGCGCGGCGAATTGTAAACCGCTCAAGCCTAAAATGCCTTCGGGTTGTACGGAAACTGTGCCTGCGACGTTTGGGTTGGCGAGCATGATTTCTGCGTGGTGTGTGGTGCGTTTGGTGAAGACGATGAGCGCGGCAGTGTCTTCGTTCAGAACGTAAAAACAGTTCACTGCCCACGCTTGGTTATTTTGGGCGCAGGCGATAGTTACGACGCGGTTTTCGGTTAGAAATTTGGTTACGTTTTTGGGTAAAGCATTCATTTTTTTGTTCCTTTCAGTTTTGTTTTTCAGGCTGCAACAAAAGTGTGCCACAAATAAGAAACGGGCATCACTAAGAATAAAGACGGAATCATATTGGCAACGGGGAACGATTTAATCCCCATGATGCGTAAGCCAGTCGCCAGCATAATCAAGCCGCCAGCCGCATAGAAATCAGCGCGCATATAAGGCGTAGTGAGTGGCACAATCAGCGTCGCCAAGAAAAAGAGCGCGAGCTGAATGACAAGCTGCGGAATCACAATCGCCACCACAACATAGCCCAAGCTAATTGCAAAAATCGCTGCTGTGAAAAAATCCAAAATCGTTTTGATGTATAAAATGGACGCGTCGCCCGTCATGCCCTCGTGCATTGAGCCAAACACGCCTGTGCCACTAATGCAAAACAGCACAATCAACGCCACATATTTGTCCAAAAATTCTTCGTGCGACAAGCCGTCTGTTGGGAAAATTTTGTCGATAACGATACGCGTTTTGCCTGCTAAATGGCTCAATTTTCGTTCCAAATAAAAGCCTTCGCCGATTACTAAGCCAATCACGCTCGCCAGTACAACTGCGGCAAAATATTTCACGTTTGGCAAACTCACAATGCCCAAGCCCAGCGCAGACAAGCCGAAAAATGGCGTTAAGCTGCTGCGGATTCGTTCAGGCACTTTGTCGCCCAAACTTGCGCCCAGCAAACTACCAATCACAATCGCCGCGCCATTGATAAATGGGCCTACAGGAAAAGCCATTTTTCACTCCTTTCAAATATTTGCAGCCTGAAACTTTTTAAAACCTCGTAGGGCGGGTTCTAGCTACCATAAAAACGGTCATTTTTCGCGAATTGCTATCCAAATTTATGCAAATTTAACTATTTTTGGTGGGTAGAACCCACCCTATATTGAGTTTTGCAAAAGTTGCAGCCTAAAACTTAGTCGCAATAATCTGTTAAAATAAACATTCGCATAAAGCGCACTATTTTACACGTTTCAGGCTGCCTAAAAAAACAAATGCAGCCTGAAAACCAATATCAGGATAATAAAAATGAGTACAGAATTTTCCAAGCTAGGATTAGGCAACGAAATCGCCCAAGCCCTAGCCGAACAGGGCTATGAAACGCCCACGCCCATTCAAGCTGCCGCCATTCCCAAAGCCCTAGCAGGACACGATTTACTCGCCGCCGCGCAAACAGGCACAGGCAAAACCGCCGCATTCATGCTGCCCAGCCTAGAACGCCTTAAACGCTACGCCAACGCCAGCGCATCGCCCGCCATGCACCCCGTGCGCATGCTCGTGCTGACCCCCACGCGCGAACTCGCCGACCAAATCGACCAAAACACGCGCAGCTACATGAAATATTTACCGTTGCACCACACCGTGTTATTCGGCGGCGTGAATATGGACAAACAAACCACCGATTTGCGTTCAGGCTGCGAAATTGTCGTTGCCACTGTAGGGCGTTTGCTCGACCATATCAAACAGCGCAACATCAATTTGAACAAAGTAGAAATCGTTGTGCTGGACGAAGCCGACCGCATGCTGGACATGGGTTTTGTGGACGAAATCCGCGCCATTATGAAAATGTTGCCGAAACAACGCCAAACGTTGCTGTTTTCCGCCACATTCGCGCCCGCCATTCGCAAGCTCGCGCAAGAATTTATGAATTCGCCTGAAACCGTGGAAGTTGCCGCGCAAAACACCACAAACGCCAATGTGGAAGAACACGTGATTTCTGTGGACACGTTCCGCAAACGCGAATTGTTGGAACGCTTAATCGTTGATTTGAAAATGAATCAAGTGATTGTGTTCTGCAAAACCAAACAATCCGCCGACCAAGTTTCACGCGATTTGATTCGTCGCGGCTTGTCTGCCAACGCCATTCACGGCGACAAATCGCAGCAAACACGCTTGGAAGTGTTGAACCAATTTAAATCGGGCGAATTGCGCGTATTGGTGGCGACTGACGTGGCGGCGCGTGGTTTGGACATCGCTGAATTGCCGTTTGTGATTAACTATGAATTGCCAACTCAGGCTGAAGATTATGTTCATCGCATTGGGCGGACGGGTCGCGCAGGGGCAGACGGTGTAGCGATTTCGTTGATGGACGAAACCGAACAAAAAATGTATGACGCGATTAAGGAATTGACGGGCAATGAGTTGCCGATTTCACGCATTGAAGGCTTTGAGCCACGTTGGGAAAAAGGGGCGTTCACGCAGCCTGAAAAAGTGCAGCCACGTTCAAACACCAGCAAGAAAACGGTTAATGATGAGAAACAGATTGAAACGCCGAAAATTCCGAATCGTGGCAGTTCACGCCGCCGTGGAAAAGAGCGCAGAACATGTGCGTTGTTGCAGGCAAATTTTGGAGTTTCTATTTAAAGGATTGAATAATGAAAAAAGTGATTTTGTTTAGTGTATTGGCTGGATTGTTGGCTGCTTGCAGTGGCACTGGCGGCAGTTCGCAAATGTATGGCGAAATTAAAGGTGGCGTGGAAAGCAGTAAATTTTTCTAATGTAGCCTGAAAACGGAAAGAGCAAGGTTTATCCTTGCTTTTTTTGTGGCTTATCGCAGCCTGAAAAACAAAATACCGTTCTAAAACAGAACGGTATTTTTTAATAGGAACCCCGCAAATGCCGCTTCGGCTCAGTCCGCTTGAACCTTGAAAACAAGGTGGTCATCTCGGGTAACTTCGGGTGCAGTCTGACTAAGAGACCGCTCGCACCTGTTACTGCTCCTGACAACCGAAGCAAACTTATTGGTTCAAGGAAATGTATGCCCTCACGCACATCGCAGGGAAATTTAACTGGTTATTCAACTTCGATTTCTGTCTCAATATCCGCTTCTGGCGCGGTTTTCAAGGCAGTTTCACAAAGCTCAATCAATGCCGAGATTTTACGTTCATCTTCTTCGTTTGGCAATGCTTTTTTGCTGTTAATTTCTGCTGCTTTATCCGCCGCTTTCAGCAAATCATGGGTCAAGTTCAAAGCTGCCATAATCACAACTTTTTCAGTTTCCATGTTTTTACCAGCGTTTTGGATTGCTGTGATTTTTTGGTTCAGCATTTCCACTGCTTTGTGCAACGTGCCACGTTCGCTTTCTGGTGTGCCGATAGTGAATGTACGGTTGAGAATTTCAACGCTAATTTGTTCGATACTCATTCGTTCTCTCCGTTTTGTTCAGTTGTGCGAGCAGAAGTTACCGTTGCTGCTAAATCGATTTCGCCGCCAGTTTGCTCAACGGCTGGCAAACGTGCCAACAAGCCGCGAATATTGTTTGCGCTTTGCAGCAACATGCCACGATATTCTTGATTTTGGCTGTTTAATTGACGAACTTGCTCTTGCAATTCTTTTTTCTCGTTTTGCAAGCGTTCGCGTTGTTGCGTCATCGCTTGGTTCAAACGATTTAGGCTTTGCTCGTGTTTTTGCGCTTGCAATGCCAATTCAATGCGGAAACGCTCGGTTTCTTGCATCAATTTGGTGTTGGCACGCTCTTGCTCTGCCACGGCTTTTTCGTTCAATGATTTTTCTTGTTCCAACAAGGCTTCACGTGCTGCGCGTAATTCTTCCTGCAATTCTTCAGCATTGCTGTTGCTAGTGGTTAAGCGCAATTGGGTTTCAGACAATTGTTTTTGCAACGTGTCCAATTGGTCGCGCAGGCTTTGGTTGCGGCTATCCAAGTTGGCTTGTGTTTCGGTTGCCAAGAATTTTTGGTTTTCCAACTCTTTGCTGATAGATGCTGTGCTGTCTTCTGCGGCGCGTAATTGCTCTTGTAATGTGTTAATGCGTACGCGGTCGGCAGTTTGTTGTTGTTCTTGCTCCGTGAAGCGGTCTTGCCAATCTTTTTCTTTATTTTGAACGGTTTGTTGCAAGAAGCTGATTTGGTCGCGCAAGGCAACGCGTTCTTTTTCCAGCAACTGAATTTGTTGTTCTTGGAATTGGATTTTGTCGCTCAAGGCATCGGCATTTTTGGCAGACATGGCAGCCAGTGCGCTCACGTTTTCGTTGTTGCGGACTTGAGCGCGTGTATCGCTCAATTCTGCTTTCAGTTTTTGCGCCTCTTCTTCGTGGTTCAAACGGGCTTGTTGCAATTGTTTGCCTAGCAAGTCGTTGTCGCTACGCAGTTGGCTGATTTTGCCGATAAGGTCTTGTATGCGGCTTTCAAGTTTTGCTAACGATTGGTTCATACGATTTCTCAAGAAAAGTTAGTTTAGAGTTAATTTTTTCAGACAGCCTAAAAAAGGTTATTCGCTTTTGGGTTCTCGCTGCATAAGTCTGTCCATGACATCATGCGCGTTGAGTTCGTTACGAACAAGCTGGTAAAGCATATCGGTTACGGGCATATCAATTTGATATTTAGCGGCGGCGTTATGCACTTCTTCAATGGTTGGTACGCCTTCGGCAACGTGTCCGATTTCTTTTAAGACTTGGTGCAGAGATTTGCCTTCTGCCAAGCCTAAGCCCACTTTGCGGTTGCGCGATAATGCGCCTGTGCACGTTAAAATCAAATCGCCCATACCAGCTAAGCCCATCATGGTTTTGTAATCCGCACCCATGGCAACAGCAAGACGTGAAATTTCGGCTAATCCGCGCGTTACCAAAGCAGCGCGGGCGTTCAAGCCGTAGCCCAAACCGTCTGATAAACCTGTGGCAATCGCCATCACGTTTTTCACTGCCCCACCAACTGATACGCCAATCGCATCGGTGTTGGCATACAAACGCATGACATTGGTGTTCAATTCACGTGTTAATTGCGTAATCCACGCTTCGTTTTCTGAAGCAAGGCAAACGGCGCACGGTAATTGTTTGGCTAATTCTTGTGCGAAACTTGGTCCTGACAACACGCCAATTTTGTCGTTTTCAGGCAGCAATTCTTTCACAACTTGGAACGTTAGTAGACCCGAATCGAGTTCAAAGCCTTTGCAAGCGGTTAAAATCGGCAAATGCCCAAAACCTGCTTGTTTCACTTGTTCCACGCTGGAACGCAAGCCAACAACGGGCGTTACCACTAAAATCAATTCGCTATCTTGCAGCGCGGTTGCCATGTCTGCATGAACGGTTAAGTTTTCAGGCAGCCTGAAATCGGGCAAATAGCGTTCATTTTGGCGACTTTCTTGCATGGTTTGTGCGTGTGCTTCGTTGTGCGTCCACATCGCAACTTGATGATTATGCAAGGCAAAGTGAATGCCAAGCGCAGTCCCCCATGAACCTGTGCCTAAAACGGTAATCTTCATTTTTTTGCTACTCCTCCACGATTTTTGTTGTTTGTCGTACTAAACAGCAATAATGTTCGCGATTTTATCACAAGCCTTATTGTTATGTAGTCGCAGCCTGAAAATATCCTTTGAATTTTGCAATTATTGTGAATGCGACACTTTTTGTCATATTGCTGTAAATTTAAATGGGTAAGAAAGAACGTATTTTTCAGGCTGTGTTATTTGAAACGATTTCGGTGGCGTTATCCACAATCGCGGTAATGTTTTTGGCACACCGTGAAGTGGGGAAACTGGCGCGCTGTTTGTGATGATTTCGCTGCTGGCTTTGCTGTGGAATGTGGTGTTTAACTGGCTGTTTGACCAGAAATTTTCTGCGCCACGCGAAACGCGGACATTTGCCATTCGTGCGCTGCATGCGGTTTTGTTTGAAGGCGGCTTATTGTTGGCAACTGTGCCGTTAATTATGTGGTGGTTGGATTTGGGATTTGTGCAGGCGTTAGCGATGGATATTGGCATGACGTTGTTTGTGATGGTTTACACGGTAGTGTTTCATTGGTGTTATGATAATTTGCGTGTGAAATTTAAAACGCTATAAAACGCAGCCTGAAAAACATTTTCAGGCTGCGTTTTTCATCTTATTTCAAACGGTACAACTGCTCTGCTGCTTCAATCGCAAAATACGTCAAAATCCCGTCCGCGCCAGCACGTTTGAACGCCAATAAACTTTCCAAAATCACTTTATCTTTGTCCAACCAACCATTTTGAATCGCAGCCTGAAGCATCGCGTATTCGCCCGAAACTTGGTAAGCAAAAGTTGGCACACCAAACTCATCTTTCACACGGCGAACCACGTCCAAATATGGCAAACCTGGTTTTACCATTACCATATCCGCGCCCTCCATCAAATCCAACGCCACTTCTTGCAACGCCTCGTTTGAATTTGCAGGGTCTTGCTGATATTGGTCTTTTGTGGATTTGCCCAAATTGCCCGAACTGCCTACCGCGTCGCGGAACGGACCATAAAACGCCGAAGCGTATTTTGCGGAATATGCCATAATGCGCGTGTGAATATGCCCAGCGTTTTCCAACGCCAAACGGATTGCGCCAATGCGTCCGTCCATCATGTCTGACGGCGCAACCACTTGCGCGCCTGCTTCTGCGTGGCTCAACGCTTGCTTCATCAACACTTCAATCGTTTCATCGTTCAACACATAGCCCGTTTCATCGGTCAAACCGTCTTGACCGCTCAAAGTGTATGGGTCAAGCGCGACATCAGTCATAATACCCAATTCTGGGAACTCTTTTCGCAATGTACGGACAGCCGTTTGCACCAAACCTTCAGGATTGTAGGCTTCTTGCGCGTCTGCCGTTTTATTTTGTGTTACGACTGGGAACAACGCCAACATCGGAATACCCAGTTCACAAGCGTGTTCTGCCGTTTTCAGCAGCAAATCCAAACTTTGGCGTTTAATGCCTGGCATAGACGCGATTTCTTGCTCTTGATTTTTGCCTTCCAACACGAAAACTGGGTAAATCAAATCGTTTGGCGTTAAGGCGTTTTCACGCATTAAACGGCGTGAGAAATCATCGCGGCGCATACGACGCATACGGGTTACAGGGGCTTGGCGTGGTGGGAAGTTCATCAATTTTTCCTAATAAATTATTGAAAACGGCATTTTAGCACTTTCAGGCTGCCTGAAAACATCACGCAGCCTGAAAACAATTCATAACCCCATAATTTAAAAAATCTATCTTTCCCAGTCCGCGCTTGTTTAAACAAGCTGTGGCAAGTATCATGCGCCCTTCGACAAACCACTATAAATAGGATAAAAAAATGGCATTCACTCTTCCAGAATTGGGTTTTGCATACGACGCATTAGAACCACACTACGACGCGCAAACCGTAGAAATTCACCACAGCAAACACCATCAAACTTATGTAAACAACGCCAACGCAGCCGTTGAAGCGTTGCCAGCAGAATTTCAAAACTTATCTGCTGAAGAATTGATTTCACGCGTTTCAGAATTGCCTGCTGCCAACCAAATGCCAGTACGCAATAACGTGGGTGGTCACGCAAACCACTCTTTCTTCTGGGCAAACTTGAAATTGGGTACAACGCTTTCAGGCAGCCTAAAAGTGGCGATTGAACGCGATTTTGGTAGCGTTGAAGCATTCAAAGAACAATTTGAAAAAGCAGCGGCAACGCGTTTCGGTTCAGGCTGGGCATGGTTGGTTGTGAACAACGGCAAATTGGAAATCGTATCGACTCCAAACCAAGACAGCCCATTGATGGGTAAAGCCATCGCAGGCTGCGAAGGCGCGCCAATCATGGTGTTGGACGTTTGGGAACACGCTTACTACTTGAAATTCCAAAACCGTCGCCCAGACTACATCAAAGAATTTTGGAATGTTGTGAACTGGGATAAAGTTCAAGAACGTTTTGATGCAGTTTCTGCTTAATTCAGCATATTAAAAAAGCAGCCTGAAAAGTTTTCAGGCTGCTTTTTTATAGTGAATTAAAATAATAATGAGACAAGGCGACAACGTCCACCGTGTGCATCTAGCACATAAGGAAGTTAGCAACACAGTATCATTGCGATTTTAATTCACTATATTTTATTCCCACTCAATCGTTGCAGGAGGTTTACCGCTCACATCATAAACTACGCGGTTAATCCCTTTGATTTCATTGATAATACGGTTCGACACTTTGCCGAGCAACGAATAAGGCAATTCCGCCCAATGCGCCGTCATAAAATCGCTGGTAATCACCGCACGCAATGCCACCACATAATCATAAGTGCGTCCATCGCCCATCACGCCCACCGATTTCACAGGCAAAAACACCGCAAACGCTTGACTTGTCAAATCATACCAAGATTTGCCCGACTGCTCGTCAATCGTGTTGCGCAATTCTTCAATGAAAATATCATCGGCACGGCGCAACAAATCCGCGTATTCACGTTTCACTTCGCCCAAAATCCGCACGCCCAAACCAGGGCCAGGGAATGGGTGGCGATACACCATTTCACGCGGTAAACCCAACGCCACGCCCAATTCGCGCACTTCATCTTTAAACAAATCGCGCAACGGTTCAAGCAATTTCAATTTCATGTTTTCAGGCAGCCCACCAACATTGTGGTGCGATTTAATCGCGTGGGCTTTTTTCGTTTTCGCACCAGCCGATTCAATCACATCAGGGTAAATCGTGCCTTGCGCCAACCATTTCGCGTTGGTTAATTTTTTCTCTTCCGCGTCAAAGACTTCAATAAATTCTGCGCCGATGATTTTGCGTTTTTGTTCAGGGTCGGTAACGCCAGCCAATTTGCCCATAAATTGCTCAGTCGCGTCAATGTGAACCACTTTCACGCCCAAATTACGCGCAAACATATCCATCACATTTTTGCCTTCATTCAAACGCAGCAAGCCATGGTCCACAAACACACAGGTTAATTGGTCGCCAATCGCACGATGAATCAACGCCGCCGCCACAGAAGAATCCACGCCGCCCGACAAGCCCAAAATTACTTCTTCATTGCCGACTTGTTCACGGATTTTCACAATCGCTTCTTCGATGTAATTCGGCATCGTCCAGCTCGGTTTCGCGCCGCAAATATCCAAAACAAAACGATTTAACAAAGCCTTACCTTGTTTCGTGTGGGTAACTTCGGGGTGGAATTGAATGCCGTAGAATTGTTTTTCCGCGTGTTCCATCATCGCAATCGGGCAAGACGGCGTGTCGCCAATCACAGCGAAACCCGTTGGCAATTTAGACACTTTGTCGCCATGGCTCATCCACACGTCCAACACGTTTGGCGTGCCGTCATGAATATCGCGCGTGAGTTCGCAATCAATCGTTTTCACTTGCGCGTAACCAAATTCGCGCTGATTGCCCGCCGACACTTCGCCTCCCAAATGGTGCGCCATAAATTGCATACCGTAGCAAATACCCAGCACAGGCACGCCCAAATCAAACAAACCCACGTCGGCTTGATAATCCGATTCATACACTGAATTAGGACCGCCAGATAAAATAATACCCTTTGGATTGAATGCTTTAATTTCGTCCAAAGGCATATCAAAAGAATGAAGTTCGCAGTAAACGTGCGCTTCACGAACACGACGCGCAATCAGTTGGGTAACTTGCGAGCCGAAATCTAAAATCAGAATTTTGTCTTGTTGCATGATGATGAGCTTTGTAAAGAGAAAAATGGATGAAAAAGTGTCGTTTTTGTAAGAAAGTGTTGCTTAAATTACAACACCAAAATTTATAAAAGCAATGACTATTTTAACATAGCGGGAAAATAAAGAATAATTTAATACAACTTATTGAAATTTATAAATATTTAATAAAAAATAGCTAAATCAATCACCAACAGTACATTTAATTATGATGATTAATAAATGCATCTTTTCCTATACTGGATAATTTATTTAAATATTTCCCCTATTTACTTAATTTATGGCGAGTTTTATAATTTCGGATAGTTTCTAGGCAGCAAAACAAACCAGTAATATAAAGCTGGTAAGTGGGAACCTGGTAACCATTAGGTCATGCAATAACACTGTTTTCGCATAAGCCTATGTGTTCAAAGTGAAGCTATTTCAGCTTTAAATCGCATATTTACATATATTATTTAGGAGCCTTTAAGAATGAATTACGATAACGCCGTATCTCAAATGTTGAATGTTGATGGTGCATTAGCTGCTGCCGTTGTAGACTTTTCAAGTGGTATGTTGTTGGCTGGTGGCGGTTCTGCTGCTATCGACTTGGAAATCGCTGCTGCTGGTAACACTGAAGTAATGCGCGCTAAAATGAAAACTATGCAAATGTTGGGTTTGAAAGACAGCATTGAAGACATCTTGATTACCTTGGGTAAACAATACCACTTATTGCGCCCATTGACTAAACACGATGGCTTGTTCTTGTACTCTGTATTGGATCGTTCTAAATCTAATTTGGCATTGGCTCGCCGCTCTTTGGTTGATACTGAAAACAGCCTGTAATCCATTTTATTCATTTATTAAAATGAAAAAAGCCAAACAACAATTTTGTTGTTTGGCTTTTATTTTTATTTTAAATCTGATTTTTTTCAAAGTTGATTTTACTCGTCTTTTCTTGCTTTTTCTTAGATTTTGCTAGACTTTTGGGGCTAATTTCGCCAAAATTGCGACTTCATAGCTAAAGATTCTTTAATCTTGCTGATTAAATTCTACAAAAATATGTTTTCAGGCAGCCTGAAAACATATTTTGCATAACTTGTTATTTTATACAGAAAGTATTTCAAAAATGGATTTACGTAAATTAAAAAAATTGATTGATTTGGTTGAAGAATCAGGCATTGCAGAAATTGAAGTAACCGAAGGCGAAGAAAAAGTGCGTATCACGCGCTCAGTGGCAGCACCTGCTGTGCAAACAGTTTACACGGCTGCACCACAAGCAGCACCTGCTCAAGCGGCTGCGTCTGTGGCAACTGCACCCGTTGCGGCTGCTCCTGCTGCACCAGCGAATAATCTAGCAAACGCGCAAAAATCGCCAATGGTCGGCACATTCTACCGCTCGGCTAGCCCAAGCTCGCCAGCATTTGTGGAAGTGGGCAGTACCGTAAAAGCTGGCGACACTTTGTGCATTATCGAAGCCATGAAACTGATGAACGAAATTGAAGCGGAAAAATCAGGCGTGGTTAAAGAAATTTTGGTGGAAAATGGTCAGCCTGTGGAATATGGCGAGCCATTATTTATCATTGAATAATGGTTTTCAGGCAGCCTGAAAACTAAAATTTAAGGAAACACCATGTTAAAAAAAGTATTAATCGCCAATCGCGGTGAAATTGCCTTGCGTGTGCTACGCGCTTGCCGCGAAATGGGCAGTGCAACCGTGGCAGTGCATTCCGAAGCCGACCGCGAAAGTTTACACGTTAAATTAGCAGACGAAAGCGTTTGTATTGGTCCTGCGCCATCGCCACAGAGTTATTTGAATATTCCTGCGCTGATTGCAGCAGCAGAAGTAACAGGTGCGGACGCAATCCACCCTGGGTACGGTTTCTTAGCTGAAAACGCGAATTTTGCCGAACAAGTGGAACAATCAGGTTTTATTTTCATCGGCCCACGCGCGGATACCATTCGCTTAATGGGCGATAAAGTTTCAGCGAAAAAAGCGATGATTGAAGCAGGCGTACCCTGCGTGCCAGGCTCTGATGGTGCGCTGCCTGAAAACCCTGATGAAATCTTAAAAATCGCGGACAAAGTCGGTTTTCCTGTGATTATTAAAGCATCGGCTGGCGGCGGCGGTCGCGGTATGCGTGTCGTTGAAAAGAAAGAAGATTTGCTGAAATCGATCGAGATGACCAAAGCGGAAGCTGAAGCAGCATTTGGCAACTCAATGGTTTACATGGAACGCTTTTTGCAACGCCCACGCCATGTGGAAATTCAAGTGTTGGCGGACGAACACGGCAACGCGATTTATTTGGGCGAACGCGATTGTTCAATGCAACGTCGTCATCAGAAAATCATTGAAGAAGCCCCTGCCCCATTCATCACACCTGAAGAGCGCGCAAAAATCGGCACAGCTTGCGCGGACGCTTGTAAACGCATTGGTTATCGCGGTGCAGGCACGTTTGAATTTTTGTATGAAGACGGCGAATTTTTCTTCATTGAAATGAATACGCGTGTGCAAGTGGAACACCCGATTACAGAATTGATTACCGATGTGGATATTGTGCAAGAGCAGTTACGCGTGGCGGCTGGTTTGCCATTGCAGTATGAGCAAAAAAACATCACAATCAAGGGACACGCGTTTGAATGCCGTATCAATGCGGAAGACCCCTACACGTTTATTCCAAGCCCCGGCTTGATTGATTCTTGCCATTTACCAGGTGGTTTCGGGATTCGCGTGGATAGCCATATTTATCAGGGCTACCGTATTCCGCCAAACTACGATAGTTTGATTGGCAAAATCTGCGTTCACGGCAAAACGCGCGAGCAAGCAATGGCAAAAATGCGCGTGGCAATGGCTGAATTGACCGTAAATGGCATTAAAACCAATGCGCCGTTGCATTTGGATTTGTTCAATGATGAAGGCTTTAGCAAAGGTGGCGTGAGCATTCATTATTTGGAACATTGGCTAGCAGAACGTAAAGCAAAGTTGGCAAAATAATCTGTTTTCAGGCTGCCTGAAAACAACAAAAACAGGACAGAGAAATATCTGTCCTGTTTTTGTTTGCAGCTTGAAAATGAAAAGTCGGCTTGGAAAGCCGACCTACCATTATTCGCAGCCTGAAAAATCAATCTGCATACTGTTTCTTCATGCGTTCACGGCGTTCTTGCGCTTCAACGGATAAAGTTGCCGTTGGGCGCGCCAGCAAACGACGCAAACCAATCGGCTCGCCTGTATCGCGGCAGAAACCGTATTCACCCTCTTCAATATCACGCAACGCAGCCTGAATTTTCGCCAACAATTTGCGTTCACGGTCACGGGTGCGCAATTCCAATGCGTATTCTTCTTCTTGAGAAGCGCGGTCTGCTGGATCGGGTGCAGCTTCGTGTTCTTTCATGTGCGTGGTGGTTTCGCCAGCTTTATGAATTAACTCATCTTGTTGTTTCAACAATAATTCTTTGAAAAATTCCAAGTGCTGGTCATTCATGTAATCGGCTTCGTCGCCGTTCCAAGCCACAATGTCTTGTTCAGTTAGTTTTGCCATAGTTATTTCATCCTTCTCATATTGTTAAGGCTGTTTGCAAAGCGGCGCATAATAGCACGTTTTTGCATGTGCGGCGTAAATTTGGATATAATGAATGAACAATTTTCAGGCTGCCTGAAAATCTTTACTTATCTTTTCATTTTGAAAGACAAAATCATGAAAAAATTTTTATTGACGACTGCGCTGTCTGCCATGATTGCCCAACCTGTTTTTGCAGAAGAATTGCATTACAACATTGTGGAATTTTACGAAAGTGCCAGCGTTTCTGTGCCAAACGATACGATGAACATTGTTTTGCGTGTGCAAGAAACGGGCAAATCGCGCAACGATGTGAGCAACAAAGTGAGCCGCCGCGTGAATGCGGTGTTAGCGAAAGCCAAAGCCAATCATGCGTTTGAAGTGGAATCGGGCAACCGCAGCGTGTACCCTGAATACGGCGAAAAGCGCACGATTACCAACTGGACAGATTCAGCAGATATTCGCGTGAAAAGCACGGATTTTGACGCGTTGAGCAAATTGGCGGCAGAGACGCAAGATGTGGCAATGTTGGAAAACGTGTCGTTTAGCGTATCGCCGGAAAAACGCGCGGCGGCGGTTGAGCAATCCAGTGAACAGGCATTGAAAGCATTTCAAACTCGTGCGAAAAGTGTGAGCAATAGCTTGGGTTTTAGCAGCTACAAAATTGTGCGTGTGCAGCTCAATCAATCGTTTGAAAACATGGACGACGTGATAAACTATTCTGCACCTATGGAGGCTTCTTTGCGTATGGTAAAAGTGCAATCTAATGATGTGATGAACACCAGCCCTGGCATGCAGGAAATCCGTCAAACGGTGCATGGTTCGGTTCAAATGCAATAACGAAAAAAGCAGCCTGAAAACATTTTCAGGCTGCTTTTTATAGTTGATGCAATTATTTTTTAAGACAAGGCGACAACGCCCGCCGTGTACAAATAGTACATAAGGGCGTTGGCAACGCTGTACTAATCTAAATTTAATTCACTATAACGTTTGCAGGCTGCAATTTTGAAGATTATGCAGCCCGAAATATAATCCTCCCATCACTTTTCAGGCTGCATTCTATGATTTACCACCACATCGCGCTCAACACCATTCTCCCCTTGCTCACTTATGCCCACCCCACCGAACTCCCACACGGTCGTCGCGTCATCGTGAAACTGCGCGGCAAGCCGCAAATCGGCATTGTATGGGCGAACCACGTCCAGCCTGATATTGACCCCAGCAAAATTCTGCCGATAGAACAAGTCTTTGAAAACGAGCCATTGCTGCCTGAAAACTGGCGCGATTTGGTGCAATTTACCGCGCGTTATTACCACTATCCGCTCGGTCAAACCGTGTTCACAGCCCTGCCAGCCCCACTCAAAGAAACCAAGCCGCTCGCCATTCCCGAACCTGAACTTTTTTACACGCTGAACGAAACAGGTAAAGCACAAACGCCGCCGTCTGAATCACGCGCTAAAAAGCAATGGCAATTTTGGCAAGCTCTGCTTTCAGGCTGCCTGAATGTGTCTGCGTTGAAAAAAATTCATCCGCAAGCCAAAACGCTGTTGGCAGAATACGCGGCGCAAAATTGGTTGGAAATCAGCACCGCCGCCACGCCAACCATTCCGCCATCTCAGCATATTTTGAATGAAGACCAATCTCGCGCCAGTCAATCGATTCAAAATCAATTGGATAATTATCACGTTCATTTGTTGCACGGCATCACGGGCAGCGGCAAGACGGAAGTGTATTTTGACATTATGGCAAATGTGTTGGCGCACGGTAAACAGGTGCTTTTTTTGCTGCCTGAAATCAATCTCACGCCGCAATTGTTGCAGCGCATTACGCAGCGTTTTCCTGATATGCCGACTGCGGTGTTGCACAGCCAAACCGCCGCAGGGCAACGTGGTCGTGATTATTTACGCGCGATGTTGGGGCAGGCGAAATTGGTTATTGGTACGAGATTGTCGGTGTTCACGCCGATTGAGCAGTTGGGGCTAATCGTGGTTGATGAAGAACACGATGGTTCATTTAAGCAGGACAATGAATTGCGCTATCACGCGCGTGATTTGGCGATTTGGCGCGCGAAACAGGCGAATTGTCCGATTATTTTGGGCAGTGCAACGCCAAGTTTGGAAACGTGGCACAAGGCGCAAATGGGGCAATATCAGTTGCACAGTTTGCCGAAACGGGCGAATGCTCAAGCGGTGCTGCCTGAAATTCAGTTGCTGGATATTCGCCGTCAGAAATTGGACAATGGTTTTTCTGCGCCTGCGTTGGCATTGTTGCAGGAGAATTATCGTCAGGGTGGTTTGTCGCTGGTGTATTTGAATCGGCGTGGGTTTGCGCCTGCATTGTTTTGTGGGGATTGTGGGCATACGTTTGGTTGTCCGCATTGTTCGGCGAAAATGGTGTTGCATCAACGTGCTGGGCAGTTGCGTTGCCATCATTGTGATTTCAGGCTGCCTATTCCACGCGCTTGTTCAGAATGTGGTAATCAGGATTTAACGGCGGTTGGGCAGGGTACGCAGCGTGTGGAAGAGACGTTGCGCCAAGCGATGCCGAATGCGAAAGTGATTCGTGTGGATAGGGACAGTACGCATCGTAAAACGGATTGGGCGAATTTGTATCGGGATATTCAGGAAAATCAGGTGGATATTTTGGTGGGAACGCAGATGTTGGCAAAGGGGCATGATTTTGCGAAATTGAATTTGGTGGTGATTTTGAATGCGGACGGTTCGTTATTTAGCAGTGATTTTCGTGCACCTGAGCGGTTGTTTACGGAATTGACGCAGGTGTCGGGTCGGGCGGGTCGGGCGGAAAAGGCGGGGAAGGTGTTGATTCAAACGCAATTGCCGAATCATGAGGTGTTTGCGGCGGTGAAGGCGCAGGATTATGTGCAGTTTGCAAATCATGAATTGGCGCAGCGTGAGTTGTTTAGTTTGCCGCCGTTTGGTTTTCAGGCTGCGATTCGGACGGACGCGTTGAAAATGGACGATGCGGTGTTGTTTTTGAATGAAATCAATAGCTTGGTTGCGCCGTTGTTGCCTGAAAATGTGTTTGTGTTTGGTGCGATTCCGATGTTAATGGCGCGTTTGGCGAAACGTGAACGGGCGCAGGTGTTTTTGGAAAGTACGGATAGGGTGGCGTTGCATCGGGCAATTTCGTTGTGGGAACAGGTGTTGGTGCAGTATCGTGATGCGCGGATTCGTTGGCATATTGATGTGGATTATCAGGAGATGTGAATAGCGTGGTCATTGTCGCCTTGTCCTGATTTGAATTTATAGTAAATTCAAAATAAAATAGTACAATTCTAATTTTATCTTTAAGGTACATAAAATGGCATATTCAATTGATTTACGAGAAAAAGCATTAAATTGTTACAAGCAATGTAACAATGCAAGTAAAGCTGCCAAAACCTATGGTATCTCAAGAAATACGCTTTACCTTTGGATTAAATTAGAAGAACAAACAGGTAGCCTGAAACATCAAGTCAAAGGGCAAAATGCCACTAAATTGGATACACAAGCACTCAAACAATATATTGAACAAAATCCTGATGCTTATCTCTATGAAATGGCTGAAATGTTTAGTTGCTCCACATCAACTATTTTTTATGCGCTCAAAAAATTAGGTATCACGCGTAAAAAAAGACCACCACTTACAAAGAACAAGACCCAAAAAAAGTAGCTCATTATTTAGCTCAGTTAGCCCAATTTTCGGACTACCCGCTTGTTTATTTGGATGAAACAGGATTTGATACCTCTTTCTTTCGTCCGTATGCTCGTAATCCGAAAGGGGAAATTGTTAAAACCAAGATAAGCGGTAGAAAATACCAACGCTTATCATTTAGTTGCAGCGCAAATTGGGCAAAATTTAATTGCGCCAATGATTTATCAAAATACAATGACCAGCGATTTTTTTGAAGCATGGCTTGAAACTATGCTATTGCCCAATTTACCTGAAAAGTCATTATGGGCAAATATTAAGAAATATATGCGTTCAATTTTGCCTAGTTATGATAATTTCACAGATGCGCTACTGTCCTATTTTTATTTTAATTAACTATAAACCACTATAAAAAAGCAGCCTGAAAACCAATTTCCTAGTTTTCAGGCTGCTTTTTGATTATTTTGCAGCAGCTAATGCTTGTTCCAAATCAGCTAACAAATCATCAATGTGTTCAATGCCAATACTCAAACGAATCATATCGGCAGGCACACCTGCGGCGGCGAGTTCGGTTTCGCCTAACTGGCGGTGCGTGGTAGTGGCTGGGTGAGTTGCCAGCGATTTGGCATCGCCGATGTTTACCAAACGCAAAAAGAGTTGTAATGCGTCAATGAATTTCGCGCCTGCTTCGCGTCCGCCTTTAATGCCAAAGCTGAGCAAGCCTGATGCTTTGCCGTTGTAATCGCGGTCAATCAGGGCTTTGTATGGGCTGCTGGCGAGTGCTGGGTAATTTACCCATGCAACTTGTGGATGATTTTGCAAAAATGCGGCAACTTTTTCGGCATTTTCGCAATGGCGTTCCATGCGTAGGGCGAGCGTTTCTAAGCCTTGTAATAACAAAAATGCGCTTTGTGGCGATAAGGCTGCGCCTGTGTTGCGCAGTGGTACAACGCGTGCGCGTGCAATATAGGCGGCTGCACCGAAGTGTTCGCAGTAGTTTACACCGTGATAGGACGGGTCAGGGTGGTTAAAAATGGCGTCAAATCGTGGATTGCCTGCCCATTGAAATTTGCCGCTATCGATGATTGCGCCACCAATGGTGGTGCCGTGTCCGCCGATGTATTTTGTTAGCGACTGCACAACGATGTCTGCGCCGTGTTCAATTGGGCGGAACAGGGCTGGCGATGGGACGGTGTTATCCACCACCAAAGGCAAACCTTGTGCGTGGGCGGCTTGGGCAAATGCTGGAATATCCACCACGTTAATCGCGGGATTGCCAATGGATTCGCAATAAACTAGGCGTGTGCGTTCATCTGTTTTGGCGGCGATTTCTTCTGGATTATTCGGGTCGATAAAGCGGACTTCTATGCCTTGGCGTGGCAAGGTGTGGGCGAAGAAGTTATATGTACCGCCGTATAGCGTTTGTGTGGCGATGATGTTGTCGCCTGCTTGAACGAGCGTTTGCACAGCATAGGTTACAGATGCCATGCCACTGGCAAGGGCAAGCGCAGCAATTCCGCCTTCTAGTTGCGCCACGCGTTCTTCCAGCACGGCGGTGGTGGGGTTCATAATGCGTGTGTAAATATTGCCTGCTACGTTTAAGTTGAACAAATCTGCGCCGTGTTGGGTGTCGTCAAATGTGTATGACGTGGTTTGATAAATGGGAACGGCGGCAGATTTGGTGGTGGGGTCAGATTTGTATCCTGCGTGTAGGGCGATGGTTTCGCGTTTCATGATGGCTTCCTTTTATGATTGATGATGTTTTTCAGGCTGCGACAGCCTGAAAACTATCTTATTCCTATATGAAACAATTGCCAAATGCGAAAATTTTGTCTTTTAAATGAACGTATTTCATGTAAATTTATTTCAAAACAAAATAATTCATAAAAAAGCAGCCTGAAAACCAGTTTCCTAGTTTTCAGGCTGCTTTTTATATCAGGTTAGACGTGGATTACATCATGCCGCCCATACCACCCATGCCACCCATAGGTGCAGCAGGAGCAGGTTTGTCTTCAGGGATTTCAGCAACCATGCAATCAGTTGTCAGCATCAAACCAGCGATAGAAGCCGCGTGTTGCAATGCAGAACGAGTAACTTTTGCAGGGTCTAACACACCCATAGCAATCATGTCACCATAAGTGTCGTTACCAGCGTTGTAACCAAAGTTACCTTCGCCTTCCAACACTTTGTTCACTACTACAGACGCTTCGCCGCCAGCGTTAGCAACGATTTGACGCAACGGTGCTTCAATCGCGCGCAATACAATTTTCACGCCAGCTTCTTGGTCAGCGTTGTCCGCAGCAACAGATTTCAATGCAGAACGTGCGCGTAACAGAGCCACGCCACCACCTGCAACGATACCTTCTTCAACCGCAGCGCGAGTCGCATGCAAAGCATCGTCCACGCGGTCTTTTTTCTCTTTCATTTCCACTTCAGTTGCCGCGCCCACTTTAATCACAGCCACGCCACCTGCCAATTTAGCAATGCGTTCTTGCAATTTTTCGCGGTCGTAATCGCTGTTTGTGGTTTCCAAGTGTTTACGCAATTCAGCCACACGCGCATCAACTGCTTCTTTACTGCCGAAACCATCAATGATGGTAGTGTTGTCTTTGCTCACTTCAATACGTTTTGCTTGACCCAGTTGTTCCAAAGTAGCGGTTTCCAAAGACAAGCCCACTTCTTCTGAAATCACAGTACCGTTAGTCAAAATTGCGATGTCGCGCAAAGTAGCCAAACGACGGTCGCCAAAACCTGGGGCTTTCACCGCGCAAGTACGCAATACGCCGCGAATGTTGTTCACAACCAAAGTTGCCAACGCTTCGCCTTCAATATCTTCCGCAATAATCATCAATGGGCGGTTGGTTTTTGCCACTTGTTCCAAAACTGGCAACAATTCGCGGATGTTGCTGATTTTTTTGTCAAACAACAATACCCAAGGGTTATCCAAACCAACGATTTGTTTTTCCATGTCGTTCACAAAATATGGAGACAAGTAACCGCGTTCAAATTGCATACCTTTCACAACAGCCAATTCATTTTCCAATGATTTGCCGTCTTCCACAGTAATCACGCCTTCTTTGCCCACTTCTTGCATTGCGTCTGCAATGATTTTGCCGATTTGTTCGTCCGCATTTGCAGAGATAGAACCTACTTGCGCGATTTGTTCGTAAGTTTCGCAAGGTTTAGCGATGTTTTTCAATTCATCAACCAAAGCCACCACAGCTTTATCAATACCACGTTTCAAATCAGTTGGGTTCATGCCTGCGGTAACAAATTTCATGCCTTCGGTCACAATCGCTTGCGCCAACACAGTTGCGGTAGTTGTACCGTCGCCAGCTACGTCGTTGGTTTTAGAAGCAACTTCTTTCACCATTTGCGCGCCCATGTTTTGGAATTTGTCTTTCAGCTCGATTTCTTTTGCTACAGACACACCATCTTTAGTGATGTATGGACCGCCGAAAGAGCGGTCTAATACCACGTTGCGCCCTTTAGGGCCCAAAGTTACGCGAACAGCGTTTGCCAATACGTTTACGCCATCAACCATTTTTTGACGCACATCTGCGCCGAATTGAACGTCTTTTGCTGTCATTTTGTATTCTCCAAAAATTAAAATTTTATTGCAGCCTGAAAACCGTTTTCAGGCTGCGTGAATCTTATTCTACGATACCGAAGATGTCTTCTTCACGCATCACCAGCAATTCCACGCCATCAGCTTTCACAGTTTGACCAGAATATTTGCCGAAAATCACTTTATCGCCCACTTTCACATCTAAAGCGCGGCGATTGCCATCTTTACCCACTTTGCCTTCACCAACTGCAATCACTTCACCCATATCAGGTTTTTCAGCAGCCGCACCCGGCAAAATAATACCAGAAGCTGTTTTCTCTTCAGCTTCCAAACGTTTCACGACAACACGGTCATGTAAAGGACGAATTTTCATTGTATTACTCCTATAAAGTGAGACGAAATTTAAATTTAAAGCAAACACTGCTTCAATAACAGTTTGCTACATTAAGGCACGCAGCCTGAAATTCAAGCACGATATTTTAAAAATTTTTAAAATATATATAACAAATTGATTAGCTAGAAAAAGTTTTTTATTTGCAAACATTTTTCAGGCTGTCATTTAAGTCGCATAAAATAACCAAAACGCTGCCTGAAAACATATTCTTACAAAAAATCACGAAATCTTGAATTTCTACTTGCATGAAACCCCATTTTTTTGTTTAATCCGCCTTGCTGCCGACCAACGAGTTTGGAACTAGGTGTTTTCCGAACGGCAACAACTTTATCCACTTTTATATGGGAATACACAATGAACAAAACACTGTTGGTTGCCGCGCTGACCTTATTCTTGGGTGCATGCGGCGGTTCGGACAAAAAAGCACAATCAGCCCAAGGCGGCAATCAGGCTGCTGCGTCCGAATCCGCAAATATCCCTCTAATCGCCACAAACGAATTAAATCTCTATATTTGGTCAGATTATTCTGACCCCTCAACCGTTACTCAATTTGGTAAAGACAACAAATTAACGATTAACGAATCGTTTTACGACAGCAACGAAATGTTGGAAGCCAAAGTGCTGACAGGTAAATCAGGCTATGACTTGGTTGCGCCATCACTTTCTAACGTTGCCCGTCAAATCAATGCAGGCGCATATCGCCCGATAGACAAAAGCCAAATCCCAAACTACAACAACATCGACCCATCGCTGTTAAAAATGATGGCGCAAGTGGACCCTGGTAATCAGTACGCCGTGCCATACTTCTGGGGGATTAACACTTTAGCAATTAACACCGATTTGGTTACCAAGCATTTAGGCACAGACAAGCTGCCTGAAAATGAGTGGGACTTGGTCTTCAATCCAGAATATACCCAAAAATTAAAACATTGTGGCATAAGCTTTTTCGATAGCCCAACCGAACAATTCCCATTGGTGTTGAACTACATCGGCAAAGACCCGAACAGCAGCAACCCTGATGATTACAAAGCTGCTTTGGAAGCCATGAAAAAAGTCCGCAATGATATTAAACGTTTCAGTTCATCAGGCTATATCGACAACATGGCACAAGGTGAATTGTGTGTCGCCATTGGTTACGGTGGCGATTTGAACATTGCTAAACGCCGTGCAGAAGAAGCTGGCAACAATATTCACATTAAAGTGCTAACTCCTAAATCGGGTGTCGGTATTTGGGTTGATTCGCTGATGATTCCAAAAGATGCGAAAAACGTTGCCAATGCGTATAAATACATCAATCATACTTTAGACCCTGTGATTGCAGCTAAAAATAGTAGTTATGTTACTTACGCGCCATCTAGTTTACCTGCACGTGAACACATGGATGCAGAGTTAGCAAAAGATGAATCTATCTTACCAAATGAACAAACCATGTCGCATAGCTTTGTAGTATTGCCAAAATCTACAGAAATCATGCGTTTACAAAATAATTTATGGTTATCATTGAAAGCAAATCGTTAAATGCAAAAAGAACAGAGATTGAAAAATCTCTGTTCTTTTTTTCAGGCTGCATTCAAATCAAAGCACCAAAAACAGCAAAGCCACCAAGCAGCAAATACGCCAACTGAATACACGTAGCAACCCAGCGCAAAATACGGAATTGCTTTTCCGCTTTTGGGCGACTGCGCTGACTGGCTTGCAAATATTACTGGCACGCCATTTCGCAGCTCATTTGAAAATCGGTTTCTTCATGCGAGAGCTTTTCCCAAAACGGCGAAAAGTCCGTGTATTCAGGCTGCGCGGATAATGTAACGCGCAGTAAACTGCTGATAATCAACAAAATCAAAGCTGAAATCACAAAGCAAAAAATATACAGCATCCATTCCACGTTTGCCGTGAATTGTTGCTCCATCAAAATTCGCCACACCAGTACCGAGAAAATCGTAAACAGCAAGCCTGTAAACGACCCCATGCGCACGGCGTTTTCATTGATTTGGCGATATCAAACAGCATTTTTAATTTTTCAATTTCTGCTTGTGTCATATTTTTCCTTTCTGGCTGCTTGAAATTATTTTGTATAAATAACTTTTTGATTTTTCAGTAAAATAATTTTTTTATCTTGTAAGTGTTGGAATAATTTTTCTACTTCTCCATCGCTGCATTTTGCGTGTGCTTTAATAACATTTTTCAATGATGCCATACGAGTTGGGCGTTTTTCATGTGCTACCGCCAATGATGCCAACACTTTTTGCCACATTTCAGAATTGGGTTGATATTTTTCAGGCTGCTTGGCAGTTTGCGCTACTGCTTGTGGCGGATTAGGAAACGGCGCATATTCAATTTTCCCATTATTTTGGCGAATCAATTCACGTTCACGCATATTCCGCGCTAATCCTTGAATATCGCCAACTTCAATTCTTACATCAAAATCCGCAACGCGTTGCGAAACGGCTGCCTGAAACTCTGCATACGTTTTCGGCTTAATATTTAAAATATAGCGTTGAATTTTCTCAAGAATATCACTATCACTTAAATGATATTGCACCGTATTCCGTTCATCATCAATCGTAATGAATTTTTGCGTTTTCAATTTGTTAATAGCTTCATTGACAATTTTATTGCGGTCATCATCATTTTTATTTTCCAACATATCGCGCAAAATATGAGTACGCAAATTTGATTCCAAATTGTGCAACCGCGTAGGCAAAAATGCGTTAGGTTGGCGCAATGCACGAAAAACAGCTTGAAAATACGGCGCAAGCGATACTGTTTCGGTTACAACTTTTTCTGTTGTTTCAGGCAGCTTTTCCGATTGATTTTCCGCTAAAACAACAGTTTCACTTGATTGAATATGGGCAATTTCTTCCACTTCATTCAAACTAGCCAAACGCACAATATCTTGCGCCTGATGTTCCGCCAAAATGTGTTCAACCAACACATCATAACCGCCATCACGCGATAAAATGCCAATCATCGCATTTTTATCCGTTGCCGTGATTTGCCCCAAATAATAGCTCAAATAAAAATCCAGCGCGTTTTTGCCTGATTTTTGCAACTGAACCAAATGCACACACTCGCCAAATCGTAACAATGATTTAACCAATTCAACCGACAAATTTTTCTGATTAACGCCCAAAAATAACCAAATATGCGTGTCAGTTTCGGGCAATTTATCTAAATTTTGCGGTTGTACATTTTCAAAATCAATCAATAAATGTTTCAATTTATTTCCTTTCAGGCTGCCTGAAATTAAATTTTATTACAAATTTTCAGGCAGCCTTTCTCATCAAAAAACGCTGCCTGAAACCTCAAAAAAATCAATTTTTCATAGACTGCACAGGCGCAGGAATCCGCCCACCGCGATTGATAAACACCTCACAGCTACCCTCTTTAGTCGGCATAATCGGCGCATAACCCAACAAACCGCCAAATTCCACACTCTCGCCCACATCTTTCCCAGTTACAGGAATAATGCGAACCGCAGTCGTTTTGCTGTTAATCATACCGATTGCCGCCTCGTCCACGATAATGCCCGAAATCGTCGCCGCGCTTGTCGTGCCAGCCACCGCAATCATATCCAAGCCCACCGAACAAACCGCCGTCATCGCTTCCAATTTATCCAGCGTTAAAATGCCGCTTTCTGCCGCCGCAATCATGCCCTCGTCTTCCGACACAGGAATGAACGCGCCACTCAAACCACCCACCGCACTGCTTGCCATCATGCCACCTTTTTTCACCGCGTCATTGAGCAACGCCAAAGCCGCCGTTGTACCGTGCGTACCACAAACCGACAAACCCATGCTTTCCAAAATTCGCGCTACGCTGTCGCCAATCGCAGGGGTTGGCGCAAGCGACAAATCCAAAATGCCAAACGGAATATTCAACATTTTCGCTGCTTCCTGCCCAATCAATTCGCCCACGCGTGTGATTTTGAACGCGGTTTTTTTCACCACTTCCGCAATTTCCGTCAAATCGTGGCTGTCGCAATCTTTCAAAGCAGCCTGCACCACGCCTGGCCCTGAAACGCCCACGTTAATCACTGCGTCCGCTTCGCCTGAACCGTGAAACGCGCCTGCCATAAATGGATTGTCTTCCACCGCATTGCAGAACACGACAATTTTCGCGCAACCGAAACCTTCGGGTGTGATTTCCGCCGTTTGCTTGATGATTTCGCCCGCTAATTTTACCGCGTCCATGTTAATGCCTGCGCGAGTTGAGCCGATGTTGATAGACGAACACACGATGTCGGTCGTTTTCATCGCTTCGGGAATGCTGCGAATCAAAATCTTATCGGCTGGCGACATGCCTTTTTGCACCAACGCCGAAAAGCCGCCAATAAACGATACACCAATCGTTTTTGCCGCCTTGTCCAACGTTTGCGCGATAGAAACGTAACTATCCGCATTGGTTGCCGCCGCGATTTGTGCGATTGGGGTTACGGAAATGCGTTGATTGACAATCGGCACACCGTATTTTGCGGATAAATGTTTGGCGGTTGCCACTAAATCTTTACCAATCGTTGTGATTTTATTGTAAATATTTTGGTTCAACACATTGATGTCGGGGTGAATGCAGTCGTGCAAATCAATGCCAATCGTAATCGTGCGAACGTCAAAATTTTGGTCGGAAACCATGCGAATGGTTTCTAGAATTTCGTTGCTGTGAATGTTGCTCATGTTTTAAGATTTCCTTGTTTTTTTGGTTTTCAGGCAGCCTTTTGGAATTAAAAACAACTATCAAATGTTTTTATTTCTTTTGTGGTAACACGATTTTGCTCGTCTAACCGAATAGTGAGTTCAGTAAAAAGACCATTGCAAGAAATAATGCTGCTTTTAAAAGGAAAATAGCCATTTGGTACGTTAGTAACGTATTTGCGATTGCTTAAATTAGGCTGTTCACCATTTTTGAGTAAACCATTTTGTTTTAACCATTGCGTTAGCTCGGTTTCGTTTGCGCCAACAGGCAAGGTTTCTAACTTGGTTTGCCATTCTTGTTTCACGCGCAATATGGCTTCTTCATCATAATGTCCCAAAGAACAGGCGGTTAATGAAAAGGCGATAACACACAAAGTTAGAACCCGTATTCACAAACAACTATTTGATAAATTTTAATATTTGTGAAATATACCCTAGTTTAACAAAATTTTCAGCAGATAAATTCGTCTGCTCAAAATCTTTTGCTAAACGTCGAGACCAACCTAACCATGCAAACGTTCGTTCTACAATCCAACGTTTGGGCAGAATATGCCAAGAAATATCTTGAATTCTCTTTGAAATCTCAACAGTTAAACCCAATTGCTCTGATACTTCACGCTCAAATGTATTCCGATAACCTGCGTCCGCACAGAAACCTTTTAAACTCGGATAGGTCTCAAACGCTTTTTTTGCTACAAAAATACCTGCTTTTGTGTCATGAATATTGGCTGCATGAACCACAACAGACAATAGATTACCCAACGTATCAACAGCTATATGTCGCTTACGACCTTTGATTTTTTTACCTCCATCAAAACCTTTATCATGTGCGCTAGAAGCTATTTTGACACTTTGTGAATCAATAATGGCATAAGTTGGCATTGCTTGTTTTTGATGGATTAAACGTTTTTTTGAATCAATGCCAAAAGAATTCTATCCCATAAGCCTGATTGGCTCTGCGATAGAAACTCCATACGGTTGAATAAGGTGGAAAATCATTGGGCAGCATACGCCATTGGCAACCTGTTTTGGTGATGTACAAAACGGCATTCACTAATTGACGTTTATCCCATTTGTAGTGGCGTAGCTGGTTAAAATGTGGCTCAATCGCTTGCCATTGGGCATCTGTTAAGTCTGTTGGGTAGGATTTTCTAGTCATAAAGATATTTTATCATTTTTGTGAATACAGGTTCTTAGAAATTTTTTCATGGGTATTTCCTTTTTCAGGCTGCCTGAAATAAAGTTCAGCGAAATTAAAATTTACAAGCGACTATTTGCCACATCATAAACTACGCTTTTATCGCGTTTACCAATGGCGATGACTGTAACCGTAATCACATTATCATCAACACGATAAACGAGACGATAGCCGATTTTACGCAATTTAATTTTGTAGCAATCAGGCATATTATGTAACGCAGCAGATGGAATGCGCGGATTTTCCAAGCGTTTGGCTAGCGCGGATTTAAATTATTGCTTGATGCTGTTGTCTAGCTTGCGCCATTCATCTTCCGCTTCGGCAACAAAGCGGTAATTTATAACTCATCTAGCGAAACCTCGCGGCTTGGTGAGTTAATACGCTCTTGAATGATTTGCGCGTCTTGCAAATCTTCCAAATAATCCATTAACTGCTCGTAATGCTGCGCTGGGATTAAATACGCTTCGGGCTTGTTGTGATTCAACACAGCAACCGCGCCTGTGGCTTCATCAATAATAGAAGCGTAATTGCGCTTTAATTCGGCAACGCTCACGGCGTAATCGGCTAATACGGCTTGCATGATGGATCTCCCAAAAAAATATTGTTGCGAATGTGCAGGCTGCTTTTCATCGCACAAAGCAGCCTGCACTTTTATTCCATTATTCAGCCCAATTTCTCTTTTTAGACGTATGCCCAATGCCCACGTTAAAGCTATTGGTTGGGTCTAATTGGCGATAGAAGGCTTTGAGTTCGGGTTTGGCTTCATACAAATGACCTACGTTGTGTTCCGCAGGATATTGCGCCCCACGTTTGTCCAACAACGCTAACATTTCATGTTCCAAAGCCACCCAATCGTTGCCTTTTTTCACAATGTAATCTTGGTGGAAAACGTGGCAGAAGAAGTGTCCGTAATACAATTTATGGCTGATTTTGCTGTTGATGCTTTCAGGCAGCGTTTCAAACCAGTCTTCATCATTGCGGCGCAAGGCGATGTCCAACGCCAAAATTTCTTCCACTTCATCGGAATGCACGGCGCGATAACGAACCGCCGCGCTTGCCACGGCAAATCGGTGCAACATGGCAGCTTGTGCTTCTTGTGGATTACACTCAAAAAACGCGCCTTTGCTGCTGTCGGCAAACAGATTTTTCAAGTATTCACGCGCTTCTGCCACGCCATCGCCGCCCATTTTGATAATCAGATGATGTTCGTATTGCTTGTGATAATCCATCATGCTTTGCGGCAAATGTTGCGGCAAGAGTTTTGAACCAACTTGCATAAAGCGGTCGGAAAAATCTTTTGGCAACACAGGCATTTTTTTCGCCAATCTGTCCACTTTCGCTTTTAAGTCAAACAGTTTAGGCAAGTTTGCTGTGCCTGCGTGTTTGATGACGTAGAACATATCTTTGCCATAATCCAGTGCAATATCAAACGCATCGCGGTGGATATACTCGCCTGAAATCGGCAAGTTTTTGAATTCTGCCAACATATTTCGGCGGATTTGCGTTAAAACGGCAGTGTTGTTTGTGCCAACGTAGAACACGGCGGTGTTTTTTTCAGAGACGAATGTGTCCAAACGTACGGCGAACACGGCTAATTTACCTGCGCTGCCTGATGCTTCGTAGTGGCGTGCTGGGTCTGCATTGAAACGCGCTGGCGTGTCGGCATCCACTTGGCGGACGTGATTGCAATAAGAATGGTCGTGTCCTTTGCCGCCCTCGTGAACGTCTTTGCGTTGATAATGATGTCCTTGTAAATTCGTCAAAATTTCTTCTGGCGTGTCGCCCAAATCAATGCCCAAGTGATTCACCAATTCCAATTCGCCGTTTTCGCCGATTTGAGCATACAAGGCCATTTCGGTGTAAGCAGGGCCGCGTTGCACCAACGAACCGCCCGAATTGTTGCACACGCCACCAATCACGCTCGCGCCAATGCACGAAGAACCAATCACGGAATGCGGTTCGCGCCCAAGCGGTTTGAGCAGCAATTCCAGTTCGTTCAAAGTTGCACCAGCTAGGCAGACGACTTGCGCGTTGTCGTTAATCAATTGCGTACCTTTGATTTTCATCGTGTTGATGATGACAATATCGCGGTCGTAATCCGAGCCTTGCGGTGTTGAACCGCCTGTTAAGCCTGTGTTTGACGCTTGGCTGATGATAATCACATTGGCATCCACACAGGCTTTAACGACTTGCCATTGTTGTAACAAGGTTTGCGGACGCACAACTGCCAACGCCGCTCCTGAACCAAAACGATAACCCTCGCGGTATTGCGCCGTTTGCGAAGGGTCGGTTAAAACATCTGCATTGCCAACAATTTGGCGAAGTTGTTCAACTAATTTGGGAGAAGCCATGATTTTTTCCTCTTTAAAAAAGTGATTTAGATACGGTGCATAGCGTTAAAAATCTCTTCATTTTGAATACGAATATCCAAAGCCAATTTTTGTCCTTCATTGGCAAACAATTCCGCTAATTCAGTTGGTTTCAGGCTGCATTTTTCAGCGTCCACCAAAATAATCATCGTGAAAAATTCGCCCATCAATTGCTGACTAATGTTCACAATATTAATTTGATTTCCCGCCAATAGCTTAGACACTTCGTACACAATACCCACGCGGTCTTTACCAACCACAGTTACCACAGATTGAGACATCATTTTCCTTTCAAAAAAGCGCGTAAAGGATTTCATTATAAAGCCGACTTTACAGCCTGAAAATCAAAAAATGTCCGTTTGCCAAAATAAGCAATAATCCCTAAAATACGCTTCTTTCAAGCTACTCAATAATAATATCAAGCGAGCATTCTATGGATTCCTTAAACAATTCTTTATCCGCAAAAACCATTGAAGACGGCTGGTTAATCGCCTATCGCCTGTATCAATTTGGCGTTATCAATCAACTTTACCGCGAAAACGAACACGCCGCGCAAGTGATTGCCCAACATTTTGCCACCGTTGCCGCCGCCAATAATTACTGGCGCAACACCCCATCTATTTCAGAATAAATCAACACAAATGCAGCCTGAAAACATTTTCAGGCTGCATTTTATACTAAAAGCTATGCGTTATCCCATTCTATTCAGCGCCCTATTTCTCACAGCCTGCCAAACGCTGCCCGACTTATCCACACGCACCCCCAGCATATACATCCCCACCGTCCATTCCGAGCGACTAGAGCAAGCCCTGCAACTGCCAGCCGCCAGCGAAACCGATACCGAAGTCCAAGCCACGTCCGAAACAAGCAAAGAACCCCTGTTCAACGGACAAGCCTACGTGCTAAACGACACACGCGACGCACTCGCCGCCCGAATCCAACTAATTGAAAACGCAGACGTATCCATAGACGCGCAATACTATATCTGGCACGACGACGTATCAGGCAGAATGCTGCTACGCAAATTGTTTCAGGCTGCCGAGCGTGGCGTACGCATTCGTCTATTATTAGACGACAACAACACGCGCGGCATGGACGACTTACTCGCCGCCGTGAATGCGCACCCCAACATACAAATCCGCCTGTTCAACCCATTTTTGCACCGCAAATGGCGCGCACTCGGCTACCTAAACGACTTTCCGCGCGTGAATCGCCGAATGCACAACAAATCACTTACCGCAGATAACCGCGCCAGCGTTGTAGGTGGACGCAACGTGGGCGACGAATATTTTGATGACAACCACGAAACCGCATTCGTCGACATGGACGTGTTAGTCAGCGGTGGCATCGTTACCCGAATTTCGCAAGAATTTGACCGTTATTGGCGCAGCGATTCAGCCTATCCATTTGAAATGATTGTAAAAAAAGCCAGCATTGAGCGCGGAGAAAAGCGTTTGCAGCAAGATGACACGCAAACCGAAGCGGCACAGCGTTACGCAGAAGATTTGTCGCAAGCCCCGTTAATTCAGGCTGCCGCACAAAAAAACGTGCCGTTTATTCAAACGCAAATGCAGCTTGTCAGCGACGACCCAGCCAAAGCGTTGGACAGAAAAGTGCGCGTAAACGTGAGCGAAGAAATCCGCCGTGCGCTTGGTTCGCCGCAAAAAGATATTTATCTCGTTAGCCCGTATTTTGTGCCGACCAAATCGGGCGTGGACGTGCTGAAGAAAATGGTTGAGCGTGGTGTGAAAACCACCGTTTTAACCAATTCTTTGGCGGCGACTGATGTAGCGGCGGTGCATTCGGGTTATGTGAAATATCGCAAGCCGATGTTGCTCGCTGGCGTCGATTTGTATGAATTTAAGGCGGACGGCAAACCGAGTTTTGCGAAGATGAAAGACACGGGGCTGACGGGCAGTTCGTCTTCCAGCTTACACGCGAAAACTTTTGTGGTGGACAGCAAGCGCGTGTTTGTGGGTTCGTTCAATCTTGACCCACGTTCTGCGCGGTTGAACACGGAAATGGGGCTGGTGTTGCATAGCCCTGTTTTGGCGCAAAACATGAATAGCAGCCTGAAAGATGAAATGGCGGTGGGCGCGTATCATGTTACGCTAAACGACAAAGGGCGTTTGCAATGGAACGACCCTGCGAATGATTTGCTGCCGAGTAAAAAAGAACCTGAAGCGGGCTTTTTCAAAAGAGTAATTAGTCGAGTTTTGTCTTGGTTACCGATTGAAAGATTGTTGTAAAAACAAGTATTTTTTCAGGAAATCATGGGCGAATGGGTTATAATTCATAGCTTTGAATTTACGTCTTTCAGGCTGCTTTTCTATAATGGCAGCCTAAAAATAATTTTTTGAAAACTATGGTTACTGCTCAACAAATCAATGCTCTTCTCCCCCAAACTCAATGCCGCGAATGCGGTTTTTCAGGCTGCTTACCTTATGCTGAAGCATTGGCACAAGGGGAAGCAGCTATCAATTTATGTAGCGCAGGCGGCGAAGTGGTGATGTTGGACGTGGCGAATTTGTTGAATCGCGCACCGTTGCAGCCTGAAAAAATCCAGCCAAAACAACTGGCTTGGATTGATGAAGCGGTGTGTATTGGTTGCACGGCGTGTATTCGAGCGTGTCCTGTTGATGCGATTATGGGCGCGTCTAAGCTGATGCACACGGTGCTGGCAGACGAGTGCATGGGCTGCGGTTTGTGTGTTGCGCCATGTCCTGTGGATTGCATTTATATGCAGCCGACTGAACAGGCGTTTTTGCCGATGGCGCGTGATTTGGCGCAAGGTGGGCAGCCTGAAAGATTTGCAGCGGCGGCGCATGCGTTGGCTCGGTTTGATAATCACACGCGCCGAAAAGCGCGCGATGAACAGGAACGTAAACAGGAAATTGTGGCGCGTCAGGCAAAATTGTTGGCAAAATCGCAGCCTGAAAATGTGAACGTGCCAAAGAAAACGGCGGCGGTGAATCCTGCTGATTTGATTGCTCAGGCAATGGCTCGGGCACAGTCGCAACAGGCGGCGCGTGTTGTGCCGAATAATCGTGAGTCGTTTCGCGAAATGGAAGTGAAAAAGGCGCAGGAAAAGGCGACTTTCCGCCGTTATATGAATACGGCAAAATATGGTTCTGGCGCGGAAAAAGAGGCAGCGATTGAATGGTTGCGTAAGCATAAGGAAGAGCAGGACGCTCGTTTAAGTTGATGTAGGTCGGATTCTTGAATCCGACACTCGTGAAATTTTGAAATGTCGGATTCGAGAATCCGACCTACTTTGTTTGTTGAAGGATTTGGAATGTCTCAAAAGCCTAAGGGTGGTTTGGGTAGGGGTTTGGATTCGCTGATTGCGCTTTCAGGCAGCCTGAATAATATGGAAGATGGCGACCGTTTGACGAATGTGCCTGTGGAGGCGGTTCGTGTGGGGCGTTATCAGGCGCGTGTGCAGATTGATGATGCGGCTTTGCATGAGTTGGCGGAATCGATTAAGGCGCAGGGGATTATTCAGCCTGTGATTGTGCGTGAATATGGTTTGGACGGCTATGAGTTGATTGCTGGGGAACGCCGTTGGCGTGCGGCGCAGTTGGCTGGATTGGCAGAAATTCCTGTGGTGGTGAAGCAAATCAATGATAAGTCTGCGATGGCGATGGGCTTGATTGAGAATATTCAGCGCGAGAATTTGAATCCGATTGAGGAGGCGCAGGGCTTTCGCCGTTTGATTGATGAGTTTGAATTGACGCATGAGGCGGTAGCGGAAGCGGTTGGGCGTAGCCGTAGTGCGATTACGAATAGTCTGCGTTTGCTGAAGTTGCCTGAGCCTGTGCAGGAAATGTTGTTTAGCCGTGATTTGGAAATGGGACACGCGCGTGCGTTGTTGAGTTTGCCTGTGAATGAGCAGCTTGATGTGGCGCAGAAGGCGGTGAAAAATGGCTGGTCGGTGCGCGAAACGGAAAAGCGTGGGCAATCTCTGTTGCAAGGTAAGCAGCCTGAAAAAGTGGCAAGAATTGACCCTGATATTGTGCGAATTGAAGAAGAGCTGACTGAGAAGTTGGGCTTGGTGGTGCAGATTAAGACGCGCGATAGGAAGAAGGGGAGTGTAGTTATTCAGTTTGATTCTGTGGATGGGTTTGAGCGATTATTGAATCAATTAGGTATAAAATCAAATAGTTAATTATGAAATTAAAAAAATTAAGGGGCTGTCCTAGATAACTAGGTCTTGTTGAACATTCATAGCTTGGGCCATTGATACGCAAGGGCTAGAGCGACATTATTTTCATAATTTCGCTTTAGTTTATCAAACCGTGTAGCAATAGCTCGGTAGTTTTTAATTTTGTTAAATTGGTTTTCTACAACATGGCGACATTTATATAAATGCCAGTCCATGTGATGATTACCTTTTTTCTTGTTATTTGATTTTACTGGTATATTTGAATGAGTATCTTCAGCTTCAATTTGCTCACGAAAAGGTTCTGAATCATAACCTTTGTCTGCACAAACTATTGATGTTTCACTTAAATCCAATTTAGCAATCCATTCAGGCGCAACTTTAACATACTGCTAGATGAATTTTACTCGTGTTGCCACCAACACTTTGACCAATTGCTTGTGCTTTAGGATTGGCAACATTGCTGTGTTGATGTGCTTTAACGTAAGTTCCATCAATCAATATCCATTCCATATCAGGATAATCAATGAGTTGCTTAAATATGTCCATAAATTTATTAGCAGCAGACCAACGGTTAAATGTTTTATAAATCGTGTTAGATTTACCAAAATATTTTGGCAAATCTCGCCAAGGAATGCCTGTTCTCATGTGGTATAAAATACCTTCGACGGTTTTACGCAAATTTTCTTTGTCGTAAATACCTTGTTTGAGTAAAATAGCTTTCAGTCTTGTCCATTGTTTGTTATTGAGCATTAGGCGAGGCATGGCGAATGGTAAGGTTTTTTGTAGAAATTAAATTTTACTCATTCGCCATTTTTTTATCTAATCAATTATGGATACTCATTTTTTTAAATGAAATGCCCACACGACCTATTATGAAAATCCTAGTAACAGGCGGCGCAGGCTTTATCGGCTCTGCGGTCATCCGCCACATCATCAACGACACGCCAGACAGCGTAGTCAATTTAGACAAACTCACTTACGCAGGCAATTTGGAAAACCTTGCCAGTGTTTCAGGCAGCTCGCGTTATGTGTTTGAGCAAGTGGACATTTGCGACCGCGCCGAATTAGACCGCGTGTTTGCACAACATCAACCCGATGCCGTGATGCACCTAGCCGCTGAAAGCCATGTAGACCGCAGTATTGACAGCGCAGGCAAATTTATCCAAACCAATATCATCGGCACATTCACATTATTGGAAGCAGCGCGAAAATATTGGCAAACCATGCAGCCTGAAAAACGCGCAAAATTCCGTTTTCATCACATTTCCACCGATGAAGTCTATGGCGATTTGCACGGCACAGATGATTTATTCACGGAAACCACGCCTTACGCGCCAAGTTCGCCGTATTCCGCCAGCAAAGCCAGCAGCGACCATTTAGTCCGCGCATGGTTACGCACTTATGGCTTGCCTACGATTGTTACCAACTGCTCAAACAATTATGGCTGCTTCCATTTCCCTGAAAAATTGATTCCGTTGATGATTTTGAACGCATTGAACGGCAAACCATTACCTGTTTACGGCAACGGCTTGCAAATCCGCGACTGGTTGTATGTGGAAGACCACGCTCGCGCTTTGTATCAAGTGGTCACACGCGGCGAAATCGGTGAAACCTACAACATCGGCGGTTTCAACGAGAAAACCAATATTTCAGTCGTGCAAACCATTTGCCAATTATTAGAAGAACTTGCGCCAAACAAACCGCAATGCGTGGCGCATTATGCTGATTTGATTACGCACGTTACCGACCGCGCAGGGCATGACGTTCGTTACGCGATTGACGCACGCAAAATTGAACGCGAATTGGGTTGGAAACCGCAAGAAACATTTGAAACAGGCATTCGCAAAACCGTTAAATGGTATTTGGCAAACCGCGAATGGTGTAATCGCGTGTTGGACGGTTCGTATCAATTAGAGCGTTTAGGCTTAGGGAAATAAACTTTCAGGCTGCCTGAAATTAAATAAACTTTGTAGGGTGGGTTTTACCACCAATTCCTTGAATATCAAAAGATTTGATGGATAAAATTCACCCTACAATTAACATTTCAGGCAGCCTGAAAACTATCCACAACAAAACAGGAGAAATCACATGAAGGGCATCGTATTAGCAGGCGGTAGCGGCACTCGCCTTTATCCGATTACACGCGGCACGTCTAAACAGCTTTTGCCTGTTTATGATAAACCGATGATTTATTACCCGATTTCTACGCTGATGCTCGCAGAAATCCGCGATATGCTTGTGATTACTACGCCCGAAGACAACGCCAGTTTTCGGCGATTATTGGGCAATGGCAGCGATTTTGGCGTGAATATTCAATACGCGATTCAGCCCCGCCCTGACGGTTTAGCGCAAGCGTTTTTGATTGGCGAAGAATTTATTGGCGATGACAGCGTGTGTTTGGTGTTGGGCGACAATATTTTTTATGGTCAATCGTTTACGCAAATGCTCAAAACCGCCACAGAACGCAAGCACGGCGCAACCGTATTCGCCTACCAAGTGAAAGACCCTGAACGCTTTGGCGTAGTGGAATTTGACGAAAACCAATGCGCTTTGTCTATTGAAGAAAAACCGTCTAAACCGAAATCGGATTACGCCGTTACAGGCTTGTATTTTTACGATAATCGCGTTGTGGAAATGGCGAAACAGGTCAAACCGTCTGCGCGTGGCGAATTGGAAATTACCACGCTCAACGAGATGTATTTGCAAGACGGCAGCCTGAATGTGCAGGTTTTGGGGCGCGGTTTTGCGTGGTTGGACACAGGCACGCATGAAAGTTTGCACGATGCGGCGGCGTTTGTTCGCACGATTCAGAATGTGCAAAATCTGCAAGTGGCGTGTTTGGAAGAGATTGCGTGGCGCAATGGTTGGTTATCGTCTGACAAAATCCGCGCATTAGCCGAGCCGATGAAGAAAAATGAATATGGGCAGTATTTGTTGCGCTTGGTTAATCAATAATATTTTCAGGCTGCTTGATGATTTCAGGCAGCCTGAAACGCAAAAGAAAGTTTAATGATGCCCATTTATCATCGCTCAATTAGCAACCACCGATTGAAAAAACTTAATTCTCGCCAACGCAAAAAATTTCATTTAGGCGAATTTACTTGCCTAGATTTCAGCGTAAAAGGTGCGCTGCTGCCTAAATTTCATAATACAAAATCAACGACTTTGTTTATGGATAATCTTATTGATTTTATTGAAAATCATAAAATTCACATGGGCGGCAGTATTCATTTAGAAAATGGCGATTTTGAATTGATTTTTGACCACAAGCGAACTTTAACGCTGCAAGATAAAGATTTGATAATCAACTGGTTAATGAAACGGTACGATGTCGCGCAGTTGGTATCAAGCGATTTATTTAATGCTTATTATGGCGATGTGTCAGCCTACGAAATTTATCCACATATTCACAAATAAATTTCAGGCAGCCTGAAAACCAAAGGAAACCCAAAAAAAATGAAATACTTAATCACGGGCGCAAACGGACAAGTCGGCAGCCAATTAGTCGCGCAATTACAAGGCAAAGCCGACATTTTCGCCGCCGACCGCGCCGCGCTAGACATTACCAACCGCGAAGCTGTTTTTCAGGCAGCGCGAACATTCCGCCCCGACATCATCATCAACGCCGCCGCCCACACGGCTGTGGACAAAGCCGAAAGCGAACCCGATTTAGCCCACGCGATTAACTGCACAGGCGCGGAAAATCTCGCCCTTGCCGCGCAAGAAGTTGGCGCAATCGTCTTGCACATTTCCACAGACTATGTATTTGACGGCAAAGGCGAAACCGCCTACCGCGAAACCGACCCAGTCGCACCGCAAAGCACTTACGGCAAAAGCAAATTGGCTGGCGAACAAGCCGTTCAGGCTGCCTGCACGCGACACATTATTTTGCGAACCGCGTGGGTGTTTGGCGAACACGGCAACAATTTTGTGAAAACCATGCTGCGTTTGGGCGCAAGCCGCGACACGTTGGGCGTGGTTGCCAACCAATTCGGCAGCCCGACTTATGCTGGCGACATCGCGGCGGCGTTGATTGCGATGGCGGCACAGCTTGCTAATCAACAAGATAGCGAAAAATTTGGTGTGTACCATTTTTCAGGCAGCCCTTATGTTTCGTGGCACGGTTTCGCCAGCGAGATTTTCACACAAGCAGCGGCGCAAGGTGTGTTAGCCAAATCGCCTACGATCAACGCCATCACAACTGCAGATTACCCTACCCCTGCGGTGCGCCCTGCCAATTCGCGTTTGGATTGCGGCAAAGTGCAAGCTGCTTTTGGGATTGCGCCTAGCGATTGGCGTAAGGCATTGTTAAACTTGAAAGATTACGTTCAGGCAGCCTGAAAAATATAGATAATCTTGCAAATAATACGCGTAAAAAAGCAGCTTACTTCCGCGCCAGTTGCACCTGATTTAGAACCAGTCCACCGCTGAAACGCCCGAAACATTCGGAAGTCAAGCTGCTGATATTACGGAATTAGAATAACTATCGAGCTTATCCAATAATGACCGAGCAAAAGACCTATCGCGCAACGTAATATCATTTACTATCCTGTATGAAATGGGCTAATTAGTCAAAAAATACATTGATTTATAGAAAATATCGGATTCAAGAATCTGATCTACGAGAAAGAAAATATGAATATCATCGACACCAAAATCCCCGAAGTAAAATTATTAGAACCCAAAGTATTTGGCGATTCACGCGGTTTTTTTATGGAAACATTCCGCGATAACTGGTTTCGCGAAAACGTCGCCGACCGCATGTTTGTGCAAGAAAATCACAGCAAATCCAGCAAAGGCGTATTGCGCGGTTTGCATTACCAAACGGAAAACACACAAGGCAAATTGGTTCGCGTGGTTTCAGGCAGCGTTTTAGATGTAGCGGTGGATATACGTAAAAGTTCGCCGACTTTCGGGCAATGGGTCGCAGAGGTTCTGTCTGATGAAAACAAACGACAACTGTGGGTGCCTGAAGGTTTCGCGCATGGTTTTTATGTGTTGAGCGACAGCGCGGAATTTGTGTATAAATGCACGGATTATTACAACCCAAACGCGGAACATTCGCTGATTTGGAACGACCCAACTGTTGGCATTGATTGGCAATTAGACGGCGAACCGAATTTGTCACCAAAAGATTTGGCTGGCAAAGTGTTAGCCGAAGCGGTTACATTTGAATAAACAAAAAGCAGCCTGAAAATGATTTTTCAGGCTGCTTTTTTATAATTGATAATAACAAAGGGATTGTATTTTCAGGCAACCTGAAAACCTTGCTAGTGCTATAATTAACCTTTCGTTTTTTCCGCCAAAATATCAAAATATGCTTATCGCACTCAACAAACCCTATGGCGTGATTTGCCAATTTTCAGCGCACGAAAAACATCGCAGCCTGAAAGAATTTGTCCCCGTTCCCAATGTTTACCCAGCAGGACGATTGGACACCGACAGCGAAGGTTTGCTTCTACTCACCGACGACGGCAAACAACAAGCCCGAATTGCCGACCCACGCAACAAAGTCACCAAAACCTATTGGGCGCAGCTAGAAGGCACGCCCGACGAAGCCAAACTCGCACTTTTGGAGCAACCGCTAGATTTGGGCGATTTTATCGCGCAGCCCGCACAAGTTCGCGTGTTAAGCGCAGACGAAGTGGCGAAAATCTGGCAACGCAATCCCCCTATTCGCGAACGCAAAACCGTTCCCGATTTCTGGGCGCAAATTCAAATTCGCGAAGGCAAAAACAGGCAAGTCAGGCGGATGACTGCCAAAGCAGGTTTCCCTTGTTTACGACTGATTCGTGTCGGCATTGGTCGCGTGAATCTGTTTGATTTGGGACTGGAATTGGGCAAATGGCAAGAGTGCCAAACTTTACCGTAAATTTTCAGGCTGCCAATTCAATTGCAGCCTGAAAACGTGAAAACCCGTAGGTCGGATACTCGTATCCGACACAATCGCAAAATGTCTATTTATTGAAGATACTATGAAACTACAACAAACCTTAACCCAACAAATTGAACAAGCCTTTGCAGCCGCAGGCATCGCAGGCAACAACATCGCCTTGCAACCCGCCAAAGACCCAAAATTCGGCGATTTCCAAGTAAACGGCGTAATGGGCGCAGCCAAAGCCAGCAAACAAAACCCACGCGAATTGGCACAAAAAGTCGCAGAAGAATTGCAAGGCAAAGGCGTGATTGCCACAGCTGAAGTCGCAGGACCAGGCTTCATCAACTTGCGCCTGTCGCCAGCATTTTTGGCAGAAAAACTTTCAGGCAGCCTGAAAAACGACCACTTGGGCGTAGAACAAGCCGCGACACCGAAAACCGTTGTGATTGACTATTCATCGCCAAACTTGGCAAAAGAGATGCACGTTGGACACTTGCGTTCTTCCATCATCGGCGACAGCATTGCGCGTGTATTGGGCTTTTTGGGACACAAAGTTGTCCGCCAAAACCACGTTGGCGACTGGGGGACACAGTTCGGTATGCTCGTTGCCTATATGGTTGAGCAGCAAAAAGACAATGCCACTTTTGAATTGGCGGACTTGGAACAGTTCTATCGCAACGCGAAAGTGCGTTTTGATGAAGACGAAAACTTTGCCAACACCGCGCGTGATTATGTGGTGAAACTGCAAGGCGGCGATGAAAACGTGTTAGCGTTATGGCGTCAATTTGTGGACATTTCTTTGAACCACGCCGAAGCGGTTTATCGCAAATTGGGTTTGCTGCTGCAACGCGATGATGTGGCTGGCGAATCTAAATACAACGATGATTTGAAAAACGTGGTGGACAAACTGACTGAGCAAGGCTTGGCAGTGGACGATAACGGCACAAAAGTGGTGTTTTTGGACGAGTTTGCCAACAAAGATGATGAACCTGCGCCGTTTATCGTGCAGAAAAAAGACGGTGGTTTCTTGTATTCCACAACGGATTTGGCGTGCGTGCGCTATCGTGTGAGCCAGTTGCACGCAGACCGCATTATTTATGTGGTTGATGCGCGTCAGTCTTTGCACTTCCAACAAATGTTTACGGTTTCGCGCAAGGCTGGTTGGCTGCCTGAAAACGTGTCGGCAGAACATATTGGCTTTGGCACGATGATGGGCAAAGATGGTAAACCGTTCAAAACGCGCTCGGGCGACACGGTGAAATTGGTGGAATTGTTGGACGAAGCGGTGGAACGCGCGTTGGCGTTGGTGAAAGAGAAAAATCCTGAATTGTCCGCAGAAACGGCGGCGAAAATCGCTCACGCAGTCGGCATTGGTGCGGTGAAATATGCGGATTTGAGCAAAAACCGTAACAGCGATTATGTGTTTGATTGGGAAAATATGTTGTCGTTTGAAGGCAATACTGCGCCTTATTTGCAATATGCTTACACGCGCGTGCAAAGTGTGTTCAAAAAAGCAGGCGATTGGAATGTTCAGGCTGCGATTGTGTTGCAAGAGCCTTTGGAACAACAGCTTGCGGTGGAATTGCTGAAATTTGAAGATGTGTTGCAAAGCGTGGCGGAAACGTCTTTCCCACATTATTTGGCGAACTATTTGTATCAGTTGGCGGCGTTGTTTAGCCGTTTCTATGAAGCGTGTCCGATTTTGAAAGCGGAAGGCGATGTGCGCGATAGTCGTTTGCAGTTGGCGAAATTGACTGGCGCGACGATGCAGCAGGGTTTGGCTTTGTTGGGGATTGAAACGCTTGATGTGATGTAATTTTTTGGCAGCCTGAAAGTTTTTTCAGGCTGCTTTTTGTGTATTTGCAGCCTGAAAAACGAAAGGAAACTTTTATGAACCGTATTTTACTAATGGGATTATTATTCGCCACTTCAACGGTTTACGCGCAAACTTCGGCGCAAATCGTGCAGAAATTTTATCCAAACTATTCAAATAAATTGAAATGCCGTATCGCGGAAACGGAAGACGGCACTTATTGTATGCGCGTTTTGAAAACGGAAACGCGTACCACGTTGCAAGGCAAGCTGATGTATTTATTGTTCGGTGGCAATTTTGTGAATACGGACGAGTGGAAAGAAGAGCCAGTTCACGCGGCTTCGGGTTCGGCTGGCGTGTTTGTGTTGCGCGAAAAAGCGGCGAATGATTGGGAATTGGTGGCAGCGTCGCCAAACAATACGGTGGGTTCATTTGGGACTGCGCCTGCAAAATCAAAGTGGTCGTTCCGTGAATTTGGCAAAGACAAATGGGGCTTTTTAACCACGCACAGCGATGTTCATCAGGGGCATTCAGGCAGCCATTATGTGATTTTGGCGCACGATGGCGGCAGAAAAATTGGCGCAAGTTGGTTGGGCGCAAACATTGATGATACGGGTGCGTATGGCGCGGATTGTGAATATGCGCCCAGCGAAGGTGATACGCCTACTGTGGCGGAGCGTCGTAAATGTATGCGGAAATTGAAAAGCGCGGAAAGCAGCCTGAAAATTTTGCCAAATGGGAAAACGGTGGGCGGTTTTTATCCGCTTCAACTGACTTTGTCGGGGAAATTAGGCAGCAAAACATATCGCAATCAAGCCTATGTTGTGCCGTTTAATGCGGCAAAAGGGCAATATGTTGCACCGAAAAATTATCCATTATCGGATATAGATTATTGAATAATTGATATAAGGCCGCAGCCTGAAAAGTTTTCAGGCTGCCTTTTATGTTAAAATCGCGCCTTTGAATTTTGACAGACGAAAGAAGTTTTTATGAGCTTAAAATGTGGCATCGTTGGTTTACCAAATGTCGGAAAATCTACTCTTTTCAACGCTTTAACGCAATCTGGTATTGAAGCAGCAAACTACCCATTCTGCACGATTGAGCCAAATGTCGGCATCGTGGAAGTGCCTGACCCACGCATGGCGGAATTAGCGAAAATCGTCAATCCACAAAAAATGCAGCCTGCAATCGTGGAATTTGTAGACATCGCTGGCTTGGTGGCGGGCGCAAGCAAAGGCGAAGGTTTAGGCAACCAATTCTTGGCAAATATCCGAGAAACAGATGCGATTGTGAACGTAGTACGTTGTTTTGATGACGATAATATTATCCACGTTGCGGGCAAAGTGGACCCAATCGCGGACATTGAAACGATTGGCACAGAATTGGCGTTGGCGGATTTGGCGAGCGTGGAAAAAGCGGTTTTGCGTGAGGGCAAACGTGCAAAAGCTGGCGATAAAGACGCGCAAAAATTGGTGGCGATTTTGGAAAAATTGTTGCCGCATTTGAATGAAGGTAAACCTGTTCGCTCGTTTGGCTTGGATAAAGAAGAAATGGCGTTGATTAAACCATTGTTTTTATTGACGGCTAAACCTGCGATGTATGTCGGCAATGTGTCAGAAGACGGCTTTGAAAATAATCCGCATTTGGCGCGTTTGCAAGAATTAGCAGCGAAAGAAAATGCGCCTGTGGTGGCAGTTTGCGCGGCAATAGAAAACGAAATTGCGGAATTAGACGCAGACGAGAAAGTGGAATTTTTAGCGGAAATGGGCTTGGAAGAACCAGGCTTGAACCGCTTGATTCGTGCTGGTTATGACTTGCTTGGCTTGCAAACGTATTTCACGGCTGGCGTGAAAGAAGTTCGCGCGTGGACAATCCACAAAGGCGACACCGCTCCGCAAGCGGCTGGCGTGATTCACACGGATTTTGAACGCGGCTTTATTCGTGCGCAAGTGATTGCTTATGATGATTTTATTGCACTGGGCGGCGAGGCAAAAGCGAAAGAAGCGGGTAAAATGCGCGCGGAAGGCAAGGAATATATTGTACAAGACGGAGATGTGATTCATTTCTTGTTTAATGTGTAATATAACAAATGGTTTTCAAATCAGTACTACGCGTATTATTGCCTTGTTTTGATTTGAATTTAACATTATATTTTCAGGCTGCGTTTTATCTCACAAATGCAGCCTGAAACTTTATCCTAATATTGTTTTAATTTTTTACCCACAAACTTCGCAGCCTGAAAAATGACCGTTCACGCCCCACAATTCACCCCCGAACTCCTCCAATATCTCCATCAAATCAGTGAACCCGAACACCCTATTCTCGCTCAAATGCGCCAAGAAACCGAGTCGCACCGACTGGGCAAAATGGCAATCGCCCCCGAACAAGCCGCCTTGCTGACATGGCTTGCACGACTCATGCGCGTAGAAAACTACCTAGAAATTGGCACATTCACAGGCTACAGCAGCACCGCCATGGCACTCGCGCTGCCTGAAACCGCCAAAATCACCTGCTGCGACATCAACGTAACCTTTACCGACATCGCACAGCAAAACTGGCAACGCGCAGGCGTGTCCCACAAAATCACGCTGCACCTACAGCCCGCCATCATCACGATGGACGAAATGCTTGCCAACGGCGCAGCAAATAGTTTTGACATGATTTTCATCGATGCCGACAAACCTCCTACCCCGCATTACTATCACCGCAGCCTGAAACTCATCAGAAGCGGCGGCATCATCGCCATTGACAACATTTTGCTTAACGGACGAATCATCAACCCCGTTAGCGAAAATAGCCCAGCCAGCCACGCTATTTTGCGCCAATTCAATGCCGAATTAGCCCAAGACCCAAGAATCGTCACACTCACCGTGCCGCTAGGCGACGGCTTAACCCTAATCCTAAAAAAATAAAAACATCATGCAAACCAAAACCCTACTCCCCACACTCATCGCATTCAGCCTAAGCGCATGTAACACAATCGCCCCAAATAGCAGCCTGAAAACCCAAACGCCTACCCCTGTTTACGAAGAAGAAAAGCCCGAAGCCTCAATTCCCTATCCCACACCCTCGCACCAAGAAGAATACGAACAGCTTGCCATGCAAGTCGCCAAACTTGAGCAAAAAGTAGAGCAGCTACAAACCCGCGTGCACCAGCTAGAAAAACGTCCAGTGGCCCAGCAGCCCACAAAAAAGCAATCCAAACCCCAAACCCAAAGAACCGCCGCGCAACCCACCATCACCCTATCCGACCCACTCGTAAACCTACTAGAAACCGCCCAGCAGCAATATAAAAAAGGCGATTACCGCGCCGCCACCCAAACCCTGCACGACGCAGACTCAGGCGGCGACGGCAGCCACACCGCACAGCAAGCCATGTATTTATTGCTGCAAAGCCACCAAAAACTCAACAACTGCCAAAGCGTCATCAATATCGGGCAACGCTACGCCACCCGATTTTCAGGCAGCAACACCGCCGCCGAAGCCTTGTATAGCGTAGGCGAATGCCAATGGAAAATTCAACAGCAAGACATCGCCAAAGACACATGGCGCAACCTGCAACGCAGTTATCCCAACAGCAGCGCAGCCAAACGCGCCCAAACCAAATTAACCAAATACCCCAAAATGGAGCGTCGGCGGCTCGCCGACAAATCCAAAAAGTAGCCTGAAAACCCTCAAATCAAGAAAGTAATCCCATGAACATTCTCATTTCAAACGACGACGGTTACCTATCCCAAGGCATCGCCCTACTCGCCCGAATTGCAGGCGAATTTGCCAACGTCCGCGTCGTTGCTCCCGAAAGCAACAAAAGCGGCGTCAGCAACTCTCTCACACTAGAAACCCCCCTCAAAATCCGCAGCGCAGAAAACGGCTTCTATTATGTGAACGGCACACCCACCGACTGCATACACATCGGCTTACACGCCCTCAAAGATTTCAAACCCGACCTAGTGTTATCAGGCGTAAACCACGGCGCAAACATGGGCGACGACACCCTCTATTCAGGCACAGTCGCCGCCGCCACCGAAGCCTATCTCATGGGTATTCCAGCCGTAGCCTTCTCGCTCAACAGCAACCACTTCAGCCAATACAGCAACACCGTAGAACGTGCTGTATGGGCAACTTTGCGCCACCTACTCAGCCAGCCGCCGCGCAACCCAATCCTCTGGAACATCAACATTCCCGCGGTGCAGCCTGAAAAACTGCAAGGACACAAAATCACACGCTTAGGACGACGCCACCATATACAAAACGTTATCCACAGCACCGACCCACGCGGCAGCGACATCTATTGGATAGGACCCGCAGGCGACATCGCCGATTTTGAAAGCGACACCGATTTCGCCGCTTGCGAAGCAGGCTACATCAGCATGACGCCGCTACAAATCGACCTGACCGCCTACAACCAACTGCATGAACTCAACCATTTTTGGCACGATTTAGAGCTTTAAAAAACAAAATGCAGCCTGAAAAACTTTTCAGGCTGCCATTTAATACACGACACAAAATGGAGCGTCGGCGAGCCGCCGACGCTCCAAAATAAAAATTGTCATGTACTATAGTTGATGCAATTATTTTTAAGACAAGGCGACAACGCTCGCCGTGTACGCATAGTACATAAGGGCGTTGGTAACGCAGTATTATAAAGATAAGTGCATTAACTATAAAAAGCTGCAAAAAGGAACAACCCATGCCCACCCAAAGAGAATGGCTTACCCAACACATCGCCAACCAATACGGCACAGAACCCGAATACCTTTGGACAAAACACCCCGATTACGCCGTATATCGCCACAGCAGTAACCGCAAATGGTTCGCCATCATCATGCGCGTTTCAGGCAGCCAAATCAGCTTAAGCGATGTGGACGAACTCGACATCATCAACGTAAAATTGCCGCCCGAATGGATAACCCAATTAAGCGGACAACACGGCTTCGCCCCAGCGTATCACATGAACAAAAAACACTGGCTCAGCGTCCGATTAGACAACACGCTGCCTGAAAACCAAATCTTAGATTTACTGAAAACCAGTTTTGCACAAACCCAGTAGGGTGCGCCCCGCGCACCAAAATCTTCAGGCAGCCTGAAAATCCCCAAACCCACAAAGGAACACAATGTTTAAAACCGCCAAAGAATTCAGCTTTGATATGGCACACATGCTAGACGGACACGACGGCAAATGCCAAAACCTCCACGGACACACCTACATCTTACAAGTCGAAATCACAGGCAGTCTGCATGAAACAGGCGCAAAAAAAGGCATGGTAATGGATTTCGCCGACCTAAAAGCCCAAGTCAAAACCCACATTCTGGACAAGATGGACCACGCCTTTATCTACGACACCACTAGCGAGCGCGAAAGCCAAGTCGCCCAGTTACTCAATCAACTCAACTCCAAAACCTACGGCATTCCCACACGCACCACCGCCGAAGAAATGACACGCCACATCTACAACGTATTAAAAACCCAAGCCCAGCTCCCCATTTCCCTCGTCCGCCTATGGGAAACCCCAACCTCATACTGCGAGTACAGCGAATGACACACCAGCCCACCTACAGAATCGTCGAAATTTTTGAAACCCTGCAAGGCGAAGGCTACAACACAGGTATGCCCAGCATTTTCATTCGCTTTGGCAAATGCAACCTCGCCTGCCATTGGTGCGACACCAACTACAACGAATTTGGCACAATGAGCTTGTCGCATATTTTGGACAAAGTACATGGTTTCACAGCAAAAAACATCATCATCACAGGCGGCGAACCCACCATACAACCCCAAATAGAAACCTTGCTAGACCAACTCAAAGCAGAAAACTACTACATCGCAATAGAAACCAACGGGCTGAAAGACGTACCGCCGCAAATCGACTACATCGCTACCAGCCCAAAGCGTTTATACGCCCAAGCCTATGAAAAAAACTGCATCAAAAAAGCCCACGAAGTCCGAATAGTCGTCGATAGCGAAGAAACAGAAACCTTCTGCCACCAAGTCGAACAAAAAATTCAAGCCGACCGCTACTACCTCTCCCCGTGTGAAATCAACGGCAAAATGAACCTACTCGAAACCATCACTTTGCTTGGCAAACTCAACGAGCGCAGCAATACACCCCACTGGCAACTCAGCATTCAAACTCATAAACTATGTGGCATTGAATAACTTTCAGGCAGCCTGAAAACTCCACACAAGGAAATACCATGTCCGCCCACAACCATTCTCACGACCACCACACAGAAAACAAAAAAATCCTGCTGATTTCCTTTGCCGTGATTGCAAGTTTCATGCTGGTAGAAGCCGCCGCTGGCTGGTTAAGCAACAGCTTGGCATTGCTTTCGGACGCAGCTTCATTAGCATTAGCTTTGCTCGCGTTTAAATGGGCAGAAAAAGCCGCCAATTCGCAAAAGAGTTTCGGCTATCAGCGCGTGGAAATTTTAGCGGCGGCACTCAATGGCTTAACGCTCGTTATTATGGCAGCGTGGATTATTGTTGAAGTCATTATTCGGGCGTTTAAACCCGTGACAGTTTCCAGCACGGCGATGCTGGTTGTGGCAGTGTTGGGTTTGCTTGTGAACACGCCGCTTGCGACCATGTGCATGAACATTGATTTTTCAGGCTGCCTGATAGCACACAACAGTTTTTCCGTAGGGTGTACCCCGCGCACTATTTTTTTAATCAAATCAATATTTCAGGCTGCCTGAAGATTTTGGTGCGCGTGGCACACCCTACTAATGACGTGTTTTATCGTGTACTCAAAAGCAGCCTGAAAAGTTTAACCCTTATCAAATATAGTGAATTAAAATCGCAATGATACAGCGTTGCCAACGTCCTTATGTGCTATTCGCACACGGCGGACGTTGTCGCCTTGTCTCATTTTTATTTTAATTCACTATAGTTATCAAGTTAAAGCTGTTTCAGGCTGCATAAATCCGCTACAATCTTATTATTTCTTAACCTTTCCAAACAAAATGAAAACCAAGTTACTCAACATCGCCGCCAAACTTTTCCGTGGCGGTTTATATTTGTTTGTGGCATTCATCACAGGCATACGCCCCAAATTTGACGGCGATATTCCCTTTGCCACAGAAAAAAAAGTCTATTTTGCCAACCACAACAGCCACGGCGATTTTGTGATGGTGTGGATTTCCCTGCCCAAACGCTGGCGCACCATGGCTCGCCCCGTTGCAGGCGCAGATTATTGGCTCAAAGGCAAATTCCGCCGTTTCATCAGCAACCGCGTTTTCAATGGCTTGCTGATTATGCGCAACGGCAACGACCCCAAATCCATCACCAAACAAATGTCAGACGCGATTAACGAAAATTCATCGCTGATTATCTTTCCCGAAGGCACACGCAACACCAGCGACGATATTTTGCTACTGCCCTTCAAAAGTGGTATTTACCACTTGGCAAAAGCCAACCCCGAAATCGGCTTCGTCCCCATTTGGATTGACAACATCAAACAAGTCTTACCAAAAGGCAAACTCGTCCCCGTTCCCATGCTCTGCGATGTGCATATCGGCAACGAACTCTTTTTGCAGCCTGAAGAATCCAAAGACGATTTCTTGCAACGCGCGCGCACAGCCATGTTGGATTTAGTACCACCAGAGAAAAAAGTACAATATAAGGAGGGGACAGTATGAATTCAGGTTTCTACTTACCCGTGTTAGCAGGCATGGTGTTTTTTGGCATTTTCATTTTGCTCGGCATTGCCGCTCTGCTGGGAAAATGGTGGGAAAAACGCCACAACGGCGCACGTCCGCCCCTGTTAAAACAATACCAAGCACGCGTTTATATGTGGTGGACGACCTCGCTGATTTTGCTCGTTGCCTCATGGTTTGGGCGCGGCGGTATGATTGCCCTCACATTTGTCGCATCGTTTGCCGCCCTACGCGAATTTATGACCCAAATCTACCGACATCGCGGCGACCACAACGCCGTTGCAACGTGTTTTTATATTTTGCTGCCGCTGCAATACTATTTCGTGTCGATTAACTGGTTCAGCATGTTCACCATTCTGATTCCCGTGTACGCCTTTTTATTGCTGCCAATTATCGTGCAATTATCAGGCGAAACCGCGCATTTCTTTGACCGCACCGCCAAATTGCAATGGGGCTTGATGATAACGGTTTACTGCCTATCGCACGTCCCTGCGCTGATGAGTTTGCCAATTAAAGGCTTTGAGGGTTATCACATTTTGCTTGTTTTGTTTATGCTTGTCGTCGTGCATACAGGCGATATTATTTACTATCTATGGCGACACACAGGCGGCAAACAAGGTAATCGTTCCGTGCCAATGGGCGCTATTCTCAGCATTTTGGTGGCGACTATTTTGGCAATGTGTCTGTATTGGATTACACCGTTTAATCCGTTTCAGGCTGCTATGGTGGGCACAGTGTTAAGTACCGTTGGCTTTTTTGGTAGCAACGTCATGCGTCAAATCAAACGCAGCGTTGACGTTCGCCATTGGGGCAAAGACACCACGCGCGGCGCAGGCAATGTATTAGACCGTGTGGACAGTTTGTGTTTTGCCGCACCGATTTTCTTCCACTTGATTCGTTATTATTGGACATGAAACCAAACGCAGCCTGAAAACTATTTTTCAGACTAAAATTTATGCAAACTGCCATTTAGTAGGGGCAGGGTTTATCCCTGTCCTTTTGCTATTTTCAGAAAAAATAAAAATTTCAGCAGGTTAAAAATTGGACAAGGATAAACCTTGTCTCTACCAAATAAATATTTCTTGGTTTTACAAAGATTTCAGGCTGCGTTTACTCTTTCTCAAAAAACAAAATTGCGTTAAAATTGCGCGTTTTACATCCACCCCTTTTATTGAAAGAAACACAATGAAAACAGCACAAGAATTGCGCTCAGGCAACGTATTTATGATTGGCAGCGACCCTATGGTTGTGCAAAAAACCGAATACATCAAAGGCGGTCGTTCATCAGCTAAAGTAAGCTTGAAATTGAAAAACTTGCTGACTGGCGCAAACAGCGAAACCATCGTAAAAGCAGACGACAAATTTGACGTAATCATCTTGTCTCGCAAAAACTGCAAATACAGCTACTTTGCAGACCCAATGTACGTATTCATGGACGACGAGTTCAACCAATACGAAATCGAAGCAGAAAACATCGGCGACGCATTGCAATTCATCGTTGATGGTATGGAAGACGACTGCGAAGTGACATTCTACGAAGGCAACCCAATCTCTGTTGAATTGCCAACTATCATCGTTCGCGAAGTAGAATACACTGAACCTGCTGTTAAAGGCGATACTTCTGGTAAAGTGATGAAAACTGCGCGTTTGGTAGGCGGTACTGAAATCCAAGTGATGTCTTACGTTGAAAACGGCGACAAAATTGAAATCGATACACGCACTGGCGAATTCCGCAAACGCGCTTAATCGCTAAAAAATAAAAAGCAGCCTGAAAGATTTTTCAGGCTGCTTTTTTATATGGCTATACAGTATATACAAGAAAAAAGAGAGTAAGTTTTAAAACTTACTCTCTTTAGCGATTTGGTGCCCAGGGTCGGACTCGAACCGACACACCTTGCGGCGGGGGATTTTGAGTCCCCTGCGTCTACCAATTTCGCCACCTGGGCTTGCTTGGAAAGATTCGAATTATACAGCAGTTTTATTTTTTGTAAACTAATCAAACCTTAAATATATTTAACATTTTGTTTCAAAATAAAATTTAATTTTCTCATTTCTCTTTCAGGCTGCCTGAAAATAATTACCACACTGATTTAAAAGCAAAAACCCTTTTCTTCAACAATAGAAACCGTTATAATACGCCAAATTTCCCAATTACCCCTGAGAAATGACCCAAGCGGTCATTTTTTTGTTTATATAGACTATAGAAATTAAATAAATCATGGAAGTACAAAATATTTTAGATACAACTTTACCAGGTTTGGGCTACGAACTGGTAGATTTTGAATTAACTGCACAAGGCACTTTGCGCGTGTTTATCGACAAAGAAGGCGGCATTACCGTTGAAGATTGCGCCACAGTGAGCAACCACTTAAGCCGCGTGTTTATGGTGGAAGACGTGGACTACAAAAACCTAGAAATTTCCAGCCCAGGTTTAGACCGCCCACTGAAAAAAGCCAGCGACTTCGTGCGTTTTTTAGGCAGCATGGTTAAATTGAAAACCCGTTTACCCGTGGACGGTCAAAAAAACTTTATCGCTCGTCTCGATTCATTTGATGAAGCAACGCAAACCATTCACTTGTCGTTTGACGGCAAAGTGGCTGCGATTGAATTGTCTAATGTGGACAAAGCGCGTATTAAACCCGAATTTAAATTTTAATCACAGGAGAAATTCCGAATGAGTCGCGAAATTTTGCAACTTGCTGAAGTGTTGGCGAGCGAAAAACGAGTAGATATTGACGTGGTATTTGAAGCTTTGGAAACGGCTTTAGGCATTGCGGCAACCAAAAAAGCTGACCGCGAACAAATGAACTTGGCGGTGCGTATCAACCGCGAAACAGGCGATTACGTTACCGTTCGCAAATGGTTAATCGTAGAAGATTTGGACTACACCTATCCTGAATTGGAAAAAACAATTGAGCAAATCCAAGAAGAAATCCCAGGTATTCAAATTGAAGTAGGCGATTACTACGAAGAAGAAATCCCGAATGAAGCGTTTGGTCGCCAGGCTGCACAAACAGCGAAACAAATTATTCTGCAAAAAATTCGTGATGCAGAACGTGAACAAATCTTAAATAACTTCTTGGCAATTCGCGAAGACGTGATTCTCGGCACGGTAAAACGTGTAGAACGCCACGGCATTATTGTGGAACTTGCGCCAAAATTGGACGCTTTGATTCCACGCGAAGAAATGTTGCCACGCGAAAACTTCCGTGGCGGCGACAAAATCCGCGCATTGTTCTTGAAAGTGGAAGAATTTACAGGCGGTCGCAAACAAATCATGATGACGCGTTCATCGCCTGAATTTTTGAGAAAACTGTTTGAATTGGAAGTGCCTGAAATCCGTGATGGCATTTTGGAAATCCGTGAAGTGGCGCGCGACCCAGGTCAACGTGCCAAAATCGCAGTTCACACCAACGACCAACGCATCGACCCACAAGGCACTTGTATCGGTGTACGCGGTTCGCGCGTGAATGCTGTGTCTAACGAAATCGGTGGCGAGCGCATTGACGTGGTGCTGTGGGACGAAGATACGGCACAATTTGTGATTAACGCACTGTCGCCTGCACAAGTGAGCCGCATTGTGATTGATGACGAAACCAATTCAGTTGATGTGATTGTGAATGAAGACCAACTAGCTTTGGCGATTGGTCGTAGCGGTCAAAACGTGCGCTTAGCAGCAGAATTGACTGGCTTGCAGTTGAACATTATGACTGTGAAAGAAGCAGAAGAACGCGATGAAGCGGAAGACAACGCTGCTCGCGAATTGTTTATGACGCAATTAAATGCTGATGAAGCAACCGCAAACGCATTAGTACAAGAAGGTTTCACAAGCATTGAAGAAATCGCTTATGTACCTGCTTCTGAATTGGCAGAAATTGAAGGCGTGAGTGAAAAAGCAGCAGAATCTTTGCGTGCGACTGCGCGTGAAGTGTTGCTGAAAGCGGCTCAAGAAATAGAAGAAAAATTGAGCAATGTGGCTGATGATTTGCGCAATTTAGAAGGCGTTGATGAAGATATGTTGAGCCACTTGGCTGAGGCAAACATCAACACGCGTGATGACTTGGCTGAGTTGGCGATTGATGAATTGGTAGAAATCACAGGCGTAACGGCTGAAGAAGCGGAAAAAGTGATTATGGCTGCGCGCGCTCACTGGTTCTCTGAAGACAATGCAGAAACTTCGGAATAAGGATAAGAAATATGAGTAATACACCAAAAAAACCTGTTGTTGAACACAAAAAACGCCGCTCTGCCCCTTCAAAAGAAGAATTGGTGGCAATGTTGCAGGCTGAAAAAGATGGCAAAGACGTTTCAGGCAGCCTGAAAGAAGAGCCCGTTGTTGAAGCGGTTGCGCCACAACAACCGCAGCCTGAAAACAATGCGGCTGAAGAAGCAGAACGCGCGGCAAAACGTGCAGCGGCTGAAGCAGAAGCAGCGCGTTTGAAAGCAGCAAAATCAGGTAATAAACCTGCAAAAACTGAAGAAAAACCTGTTGCAGAAGCCACTCCAGCGCAGCCTGAAAAAACACAATCACATCCTGAAAAACCTGCTGAACCAAAAGAAAAACGCAATCGCAATCGCAATCGCGGCGGCAAAAACAAAGACAAGGCAAAAGAAGCAACGCCTGAACCTTTACCAACGCCTGTTGAAGTGGTAAGCGCAGAAGAAGCGGCGCGCCGTGCGGAAGAAGCTGAACGTGCAGCGAAAATGCGTGAAGCCCAAGAAAAATTGCAACGCGAAAAACAAGAACGTGCGGAACGTCAAGCACGCCGTGAAGAAGCGAAACGTCAAGCGGCTGAAGAAGCGCGTTTGGCTGCTGCTGCGAAAAAAGACGGTAAAGACGGCAAAGGTCAGCGCATTGCGAAACCAAGCGAAGAAAAATTGGCTCAAAAAGCGCAAGAAAACAAAGCCGCAAAAGCCAATAAACCTGCGGAAAAACCTACTAAATCTTCAGGCAGCCTGAAAACGGCTACTGAAGCCGAAAATCCAAGCAGCGGCAGTCGCAAAAAAGAAGACCGTCGCCATAGCCGTGATGAAGACAATATGCCACGCGGTGGCGGCAAAAATGCCAAAGGCAAAGGTCGTGATAGCCGAAATGGTGGCGATGATGAACGCGTACGCGGTGGCGGCAAAAAAGGTAAAAAATTGAAACTTGAGCCAAACCAACACGGTTTCCAAGCGCCGACTGAGCCTGTTGTGCATGAAGTTTTAGTGCCTGAAACCATTACCGTAGCCGATTTAGCGCACAAAATGGCGGTTAAAGGCGTGGAAGTTGTGAAAGCCTTGATGAAAATGGGCATGATGGTAACGATTAACCAATCGCTTGACCAAGACACCGCGCTGTTGGTCGTGGAAGAAATGGGACACATCGGCAAACCTGCGGCGATTGACGACCCTGACGCATTCTTGAATGAAGAAACGAAACACAATGTAGAATCTTTGCCACGTCCGCCAGTTGTTACGGTAATGGGACACGTGGACCATGGTAAAACGTCGCTGTTGGACTACATTCGCCGCACAAAAGTGGTAGCTGGCGAAGCAGGCGGTATTACGCAACACATCGGTGCGTATCACGTTGAAACGCCAAAAGGTGTGATTACGTTCTTGGATACGCCGGGGCATGAAGCGTTTACTGCGATGCGTGCACGTGGTGCGCAAGCGACTGACATCGTGATTTTGGTGGTAGCAGCCGATGACGGCGTGATGCCGCAAACGATTGAAGCGATTGCCCACGCAAAAGCGGCTGGCGTACCGATCGTGGTGGCGGTAAACAAAATTGATAAAGAAGCGGCAAACCCTGAACGTATCCGCCAAGAATTGACGCAACATGAAGTTGTGTGCGATGAATGGGGCGGCGATGTGCAATTTGTTGATGTATCTGCGAAAAAAGGCTTGAACATTGATAAATTATTGGAAGCGGTATTGCTGGAAGCGGAAGTTTTGGAATTGACTGCGCCAGTTGATGCACCTGCAAAAGGCTTGATTGTGGAAGCACGTTTGGACAAAGGTCGCGGCGCGGTCGCCACTTTATTGGTACAAAGCGGTACTTTGCGTAAAGGCGATATGCTGTTGGTGGGTTCATCATTCGGTAAAATCCGTGCGATGAGCGATGAAAACGGTAAGCCAATTAACGAAGCGGGTCCGTCTATTCCTGTGGAAATTTTGGGTTTGTCGGACGTGCCAAAAGCAGGTGAAGACGCGCTGGTGTTGGAAGACGAGAAAAAAGCGCGTGAAGTGGCTTTGTTCCGTCAAGGTAAATTCCGCGACGTGCGTTTGGCGAAACAACAAGCGGCGAAATTGGAAAACATGTTCAACAATATGGGCTGCGAACAAGCGCAAAATCTGCCAATCATTGTGAAAGCGGACGTGCAAGGTTCTTACGAAGCACTTTCAGGCAGCCTGCAAAAATTGTCTACCGATGAAGTTCGCGTGCAAGTGTTGCATAGCGGCGTGGGCGGCATTACTGAAAGCGATGTGAACTTGGCGATTGCGTCGGGCGCGTTGATTATCGGCTTTAACGTGCGTGCTGATGCGTCTGCGCGTAAGTTGGCGGAAACGGAAGACGTGGAAATCCGTTACTACAACATTATTTACGATGCGATTGACGATGTGAAAGCTGCCATGAGCGGTATGTTGTCGCCTGAAGAGAAAGAACAAATCACAGGTACGGTGGAAATCCGTCAAGTAATTTCGGTTTCCAAAGTCGGCAATATTGCTGGTTGTATGGTTACAGATGGCTTGGTGAAACGCGACAGCAAAGTGCGCGTTATCCGTAATAATGTGGTGATTCACACAGGCGAATTGTCTTCATTGAAACGCTACAAAGACGACGTGAAAGAAGTGAAACAAGGCTTTGAATGCGGCTTGATGATTAAAAACTTCAACGAAATCATGGAAGGCGACCAGTTGGAATGCTTTGACGTGGTGGAAGTGGCGCGTACGCTGTAATAAACAAAAGCAGCCTGAAAATAGTTTCAGGCTGCTTTTTTTATATCAAAAAAACGCGATTGGAAAGAGTCAAATTTCAATCGCGTTTTTTCCCATTTTCAGGCTGCCTGAAAATTATAGTTAATTAAAATAAAAATAGGACAGTAGTGCATCTGTCAAATTATCATAACTAGGCAAAATTGAACGCATATATTTCTTAATATTTGCCCATGTTTTTTTCTATTGGATTTAATTTAGGCAAATAAGGTGCAAGCGGTAGCATTTTATGCCCCAAATGATGCGCCATTTCTTGCAGAATACCCATTCTATGAAATCTAGCATTATCTAAAATAATCAATGACTTTTCGGGTAAATTGGGCAATAGCATAGTTTCAAACCATGCTTCAAAAAAATCACTGGCATAAATTCAATGAGATATTTTCAGGCTGCCTGAAAAACAAAAGCAGCCTAAAAATCTTTCAGGCTGCTTTCCATTTAACCATAAACCAAATGGCTGGCTTTGCCACGGAATACCCAGTAAGCAAAAATACTGTAAGCAATAATACACGGCACGGTAATACTCACGCCAATCAGCGTCACCACCAAAGTCGGCACGCTCTCCGCCGCTTGCCAAACGGTTAATTGACCAATCACCGCATTTGGAAACAGGCTAATCCCCAAACCCATCGCGCACAAAATCAGCGTAGCGATGATGTAAGCAAACGGTTGCCAAATGCGTTGCTGCAAAATTTCAGGCTGCCGCAGCAAGCGAAACACACGCCACAAGCAAAACGCCGCCACTAACGGAATCGGCGCAAGCAACAACATATTCGGCATAGAGAACCATTTTTCTGCCACGTGCGGACTTACCCAAGGCGTTGCCGCGGAAATCAGCAGCAAACAGAAAACCACAGGATACCAAGATTGTTGCGCCCACGTTCTGGCTTTTTCTTGCAACGCACCTTCTGTTTTGGCGACCAACCAAGTTGCACCCAGTGCCACATACACGGCAGGCACGGTAAACATAATCGCCAGCGCAAAAACATACGCGCTCAAGTCAGTTGCAAAGCCCGTAATATAACGCCCCAACATCCAGCCTTGTGTCAAAGCCATGCCAGCCGAACCCAGCACAAATGCGATGTTCCATAATTCTTTATAAGCGTCATCGGCTTTCACGCGGAAATCAAACGCTGCACCGCGAATAATTAGTGCAAACAACATAAATGTGGCAGGCAGATACAAATTGCCTAAAACAACCGTGTTCGCTTTGGGAAAGGCGATAAACAACACGCCCGCGCCCAACACCAGCCATGTTTCATTTGCGTCCCAAAATGGACCAATGGAACCAACCATCGTATGCTGTTCCTCTTTCGATGCGCGGGGCAGCAACATACCTACGCCCAAATCGAAACCGTCCAGAATCACATACACCGTCATCACAAAACCCAGCAAGCCAAAGAAGACTAAGGGTAACCAGTATTCCCAATTCATGATTTTACCTCCTCATGTTCAGGGTGTTCCGCCATGTGTTTAATCACCATCACGTAAGACAGCAAAATAAACGCATACAACAAAATATATAGCACCAAAGTTAAGCCCACATCACTCGCAGGCACAATTTTTGTTACCGCTTCCGAAATCGGCAAAATACCGTAAACCAAAAATGGCTGACGGCCAATTTCTGTTACATACCAACCAGCTAAAGTCGCTACCCAGCCTGAAAACGTCATCGCCACAAATGTGCGCAGCAACCAAGGCGACAATTTTTCAGCCTGCCATTGCACTTTGCGCAATTTCCACCAACCTAACCAAGCAGTCAGCAGCATCAACATGCCCACGCCCACCATAATGCGGAAAGAATAGAACACTGGCGCAACAGGCGGTTTATGTTCAAATGCGCTCAAACCTTCAATTTTGCCGTTCAGTTCATGTGTCAAAATCAACGAACCGAGTTTGGGAATTTTGATAGCGTAATCCGTGGTTTGTGTTTTTTCGTTTGGAATACCAAATAACGTTAAAGCCGCTCCCTCTTCTGTGTGCCAAACAGCTTCAATCGCTGCTAATTTAGCCGGCTGATATTCTTTGGTATTCAAACCATGCGCGTCGCCAGCAAAAATCTGCAACACAATCGCCACCGCTGCCACGCTCACGCCTGTTTTTAGGACTTTATTTGTGGCTTCTGTTGCTGTTTTCTTCAGAATTTGCCACGCTGAAACGCCCATCAATAAAAACGCTGCTGTCAGCGCAGAAGCTAACAATTTATGCGTGAAACGATACGAGAAAGATGGGTTAAAAATCACTTCCAGCCAGCTTTTCACGTGCAAGACTTTTTGGTCGTCAATCCAATAACCTTGCGGCGTTTGCATAAACGAATCCAACGCCAAAATCCAAAACGCAGAAATGGTTGTCCCCACAGCGACCACTGTAGAGGCAATCATATGCACTTTTTGGCTGACGCGTTCACGCCCAAACAGCATAATCCCCAAAAATCCTGCCTCTAGGAAAAACGCTGTGAGCACTTCATAGCCCAGCAATGGGCCTGCGATATTGCCTGCTCGTTCCATAAAGCCAGGCCAGTTAGTGCCGAATTGAAAACTCATCGTTACCCCAGACACCACGCCCACGGCAAATGTTACCGCGAAAATTTTTGCCCAAAAGCGATAAGCCTGTAGCCAAGCTGCATCGTGTGTTTTGCCTGCTTGATGGCGGAAATAAACCACAAACCACGATAAAGCAATGGAAATAACTGGAAATAAAATATGAAAACTGATATTCACCGCAAACTGAATGCGGCTGAGCATAAGTGTATCCATAGTTCTCTTTCTAAATAAAATAAGTGTTGCAATATTTTCAGGCTGCTTTTGAATAAAAATAGCCTGAAATTTATTTTTTGAAAAAAATAATGCCATCAATACCCAAAAATACTCGATATTATTGGCTGGAGAGATTATAAACGGCGGAATAGATACGCCATTTTATTTAATCTAAATGGCTGTGATTGATAATACAAAAGCAGCCTGAAAGATAATCTTTCAGGCTACTTTTTTTGAGATTGATTAGGTCGTGTTGAACATTCATAGCTTGAGCCATTGATACGCAAGGGCTAGAGCGACATTATTTTCATAATTTCGCTTTAGTTTATCAAACCGTGTAGCAATAGCTCGGTAGTTTTTAATTTTGTTAAATTGGTTTTCTACAACATGGCGACATTTATATAAATGCCAGTCCATGTGATGATTACCTTTTTTCTTGTTATTTGATTTTACTGGTATATTTGCATGAGTATCTTCAGCTTCAATTTGTTCACGAAAAGGTTCTGAATCATAACCCTTGTCTGCACACACTATTGATGTTTCCGAATGGTAAGGTTTTTTGTAGAAATTAAATTTTACTCATTCGCCATTTTTTTATCTAATCAATTATGGATACTCATTTTTTAAATGAAATGTCCACACGGCCTAGTTATCTAGGACAGCCCCATAATTTTTTGTCGTGTACTTAAAGGCAGCCCGAAATGCTTAATCACGTAGGTCAGATTCTTGAATCCGACAACTTTTCAATTTTCTAAGCAAATTGAATTGCGTGCGGAATTTAAAATGTCGGATTCAAGAATCCAACCTACGGCTACTGCGAAGTTGCGGAAACGTTTTCAGGCAGCCTATTCATTTTTTAGCAAAAATAAATAGGCTGCCTGAAAACGTTAATCCATAGCTTTGACTTTGCTTTCAATAAAGGCGATTTCGGCTTTGCTTAAACCGTATTTTTCATACAATTGGCGGTCAATGTCGGCAATAGACGCAGTCCAGTCAATGTCGCTTTGGGCGGTGAAGTCTTGCAGGGGAATATCAGACCAAACAGGCACAGGATTATCTTGCGTAATTTTTTGAATACCAAGCAATGCTCGTGCAAATTTAGTTTTGATATATTTAGCACAATTTTCCGCTTCAGCTTGAGAATTAAACATACCAATTCGCAAAAATGTAGGCGTAGATGTTGCATTGCGATGACCAATTAAAGGCTCGCTCAATGTTTCGCCAAATTGTCCTGATGCCATACTTTTCGGCACAAATACCTTATAAAAACCAATATTGTTATTATCAGGTCGGCGTGTAGTTAAAAATGCTTTTTCTATCCAGCCTGAAACACGTTTATTGTTTACAACACCAACAACTTCATAAAAATCATCGCTGTTTGTTGGTTTTTCAGATTGAAACGCATACGACAAAACATCAAGCGTTGATGTAACAATTTCATTATCTGAACCTGATGCTAATTGTTCAGGAATTGTTCCACCTTTATTTCTTGCTGTTTCTTGAATAGCATTTAATAAATCAGCTTTCGCATTTGGATATGCTTTATGAAATTCTTGATTCATCAAGAAATCAGCACGTCCGCCAATCATAATTGAACTAAATGAAATAAATTCAGATTGATGAATACGGTTATACAAATTCCGAATTTCATTGGTTTTAATGAATTTTTTAATTGCTCCAAATTTTTTATTTGCATTGCGATAAACAACAGCAACACCGCCTTTAATATCGGTTGTTGGAAATACTTTGCTTGCGTCATCTTCATAAAATAAAACTTTCAGATGTTCATCATCAAGCATTTTTTGATTCCATTGTTTATTCGTCAAACCCCTATCAAATAAAAATCTAGCTGGGCTAATCAATGCGGATTGATTAGCGATTTTGAACGATAAATCATAAAAATGCGGATAAATCGGTGTTTTACGATTGTTCGTTGTTTCTTCGTCTTGATACGGCGGATTGCCGACTACAACATCAAATTTCACTTCTTTTCCTAATTTTTCGGTTAAGGCTGCCTGAAAACCTGCCACGTCATTCGCCATCGCGTAAGGCGTGGTATCCAAATTCATCAGATTTTGGCTGCCGATGTTTTCCATATTGTTCAAGCCAAACATAAATTGCCGTGCAATGCGATAAATAATTTCGCTGGGCGCAAATCCATAAACTTGATTTTCTAAAATGTGTTTGAGCCGTTGCGCGTCATCGGGAATTTGATCTTTCAAGCCAATATGCAAGCGTTTCACAATCTCGGTGAGATACAAACCCGATTTGACATATAAATCCGCAAATTTGGTTTCAGGCTGCCTGAAAACATTGGGGTTTTCGGCTTCCAGTTTGTCAATTATCATTTTCATGACTTTTTTGGGCGTGTAAATTTGGTTGTTTTGTTGCGGTGGAATGTAGTCAAAAATGTCTTCGCGTTGGTGTTCGTCAAAATAGTTGGCAAGCGTTTCGCGTTTGTTGAGAAATTCTTGCACGGATTGGTTGAAGACGATTTCATCAAAAAATTCATATTCATCACGCAACAGGCGAAATTCGTCCAATGTGATGTTGGTAATGGCGTGGAATACGTCCGCGTCAATGCGTTCATCAAAATTGTTGAGTTGCGTGTCGCGGTCGCCATACGCCATGAGAAACGCAGGAATGGTGCGTGTGAAGCTGCGAAGTTGTTTGCGAAATTCGTCTTCTACGGTGTTTTGCTTTTTGTCTTCGGCTTGTTGCAATATGATTTGCGTGGTTTTGGCGGTTTGCACTTGGGTTTGTTCAGCAACGGTTTGGGTGATTTTTTGCACAGTTTGTTGCTGAATTTCTTGTTTTTTCACTTCGTAGGCTGCCTGAATTTCGGCGAGCTTTTGCGTGTCGCTTGGCGCAATTTGAGCAACGGCTTTTTGGTAAACGGTTTCGGCGGTTTTTTGCTCAATGTCGGCTTGGCGTTGGACGATTTCAATTTCTCGCGCCAAGACTTGTGCTTGTGCTTTAACCACGTTTTCGGCGGCTTTTGGCGTGATTTTGACTTCTTTGGCGAGTGCTTTGGCGTTTTCGGTTACTTGTTGGGTAAATTGTTGGGCAATCGCGGTGGCAATGTTTTCAGGCGTTTTGGTAATAATTTGTTCGGCGGCTGCCTGAATGTTGGCGTACACTTTTTCGCCAAATTTCGCTGCGGTTTGGACGATGACGATTTCAGGCTGCACGATGGCTTTGCCGTTTTCGTCAATTTCTACGTTTTGGGTGTCAATTTCGCTGGCTTGACGAAGTTTGCCATCTTCGTAAGTCGGGATTTTTTCCAAAATGGCGCGAACGGCTGGCGATGCAAAAATGCCTGATACGTTTTGAAACAGCAGGTTGGACATAAATCCACGCCGTACCACTTCGTTGGCTTTCAGCATTTTGGGAATGGTCATGATTTGATTGACATCTAATTCAACCATTTTTCCGTTGCTGTCTTCACCAATCACGGGGAAGAAGTTGAGTAGCTGTTGAATGTTTTGGCTGCGTGTTTCGCTTGTGCCTTTGCCGTTGCTGGTGTCGCTGGATAAATCGTTGGCAAATTCATCGTAAATAATGAGTGTGCGTTCGGGCGCGAAATCAAAAACGTAGGCGTTTTCTTTTTGGTAATTTTTGCCGTTAATCGTGTATTGCCATGGATTTTGGGCGCGAAAGGCTGCCTGAATGTAGTCGCTTGATGATTTCATGTTGGAAAGCATCAAAACGGCAGTCCATTCGGGTACGGTTACGCCTGTCGTGAGTTGTCCGACCGATAGGGTAATGGTTTTGTCGTACTTGGCAATGGCTTTTCTGACGCGGTCTAGCGATTTTTGGTTGCTCGCTTCGCTCATGTCTTCGTCTAGGCTACGTCCATCGCCAGCCGCTAAAATGATTTCGTAATTTTCAAAAACGGGGTGGTCTTTGAGTAATTTTTCCAATGCCTTAGCACTGGCTACGCGGTTGAGTAACCAAAACGTGTGTTTCAATTCATCGCGCAATGCTTTGGTGGAAAAGGGGTATTTTTCGTTTTTTGTAAGTGTGTCTAGCCATTTATTGACATCGGC